>NZ_NOXX01000199.1 GCF_002251775.1 Flavobacterium aurantiibacter | reverse complement strand
TCCACTAAATTCGGCGGCAGGATGGGCACGGAAAATAGAAAGAATAGAAAAAAATGAAAAAGGAAAAAAAGTGTTAGATGTTAACAGCTAACAGCTATCCCAAAAATTTCCACCAAGCAAATAGCTTGCGCGCACTGAGGTAATTAGCGTCGTGTTCGAAAGTGTAGGCTTCTTGTTCAAAACAAATGTAGCGGTACGCTTTATGGGCATTTCCGAGATAAACGAACATATTTCGCAGGAAATCGAGGGCGTAAAACAGATAGAAAAATACGAAGAGTAGCTCTTTTTGTTGCCTAAAATGAATGCGCTCGTGCTGCACCAAAACCGCATCGCGCGCATCGGCAGCCGTTGCCACAAAAATAAACGGATACACCGCCAGCGCGCGAAAACGTTTCGAAAACAAAAATGGAGCTACAACAATCATTTGCTAAATGTTAAATCGGTTTACAAAGATGAGATTAAACGCGTAATTTTGTTAAGTCGTTATGCAACCAAATAAATTCCAAGAAGAAAAGCCCAAAGAAGGAGATGATTACTATCTGACTCCCGAAGGCTATCGTTGTTTTACCGAAAAGTGGCACTTAAAGCGCGGTTATTGCTGCAAGAGCGGCTGTCGCCACTGCCCGTACGGATTCGACAAAAAAACAAACACCATCAGAAAAAAGAAATAAAAGCATGACTTTTAAAGAAGAAATTCTAGCGGGCATTCCCGATTATTTACCCGAGTTAAAAGCTTACGATCCGAAAGTAAATCACGCACCGAAACGAAAGGCTATTTTGAGCGAGGCTGAAACTAAATTAGCTTTACAAAATGCCTTGCGCTATTTTAAAACGGAACTGCACGCTGCTTTACTTCCCGAATTTAAAGCGGAACTCGAAACCTACGGACGTATTTACATGTATCGTTACCGACCCGATTACGCCATTTACGCCCGACCTATTTCCGAGTATCCCGGACAATCCGAGCAAGCCAAAGCCATTATGTTAATGATTCAAAACAATTTGGATCATGCTGTGGCGCAACATCCGCACGAGCTAATTACGTATGGCGGAAACGGCGGCGTGTTTAGCAATTGGGCGCAATACCGCCTTACCATGCAGTATTTGGCAACCATGACCGATGAACAAACTTTAGTGATGTACAGCGGACATCCGATGGGTTTATTTCCGTCGCATAAAAACGCACCTCGTGTGGTTGTGACCAACGGCATGATGATACCAAACTACTCAGAACCCGACGATTGGGAACGATTCAACGCATTAGGAGTTACGCAATACGGACAAATGACCGCCGGATCGTATATGTATATCGGTCCGCAAGGTATAGTTCACGGAACCACGATTACCGTTTTAAACGCCTTTCGAAAAATTGGCAAGAATCCGAGCGGCGGCTTGTTTGTTACCTCGGGCTTAGGCGGCATGAGCGGCGCACAACCTAAAGCTGGTAACATTGCGGGTTGCGTAACGGTTTGTGCGGAAGTAAATCCGAAAATCACGCAGATCAGACACGAACAAAAATGGGTAGACGAAATTTACAGCGATCTAAATGCACTCGTTGCACGCGTTAAAGATGCAAAAGCGGCCAAAGAAGCAGTATCGCTTGCCTTCTTAGGAAATGTTGTTGAAGTTTGGGAACGTTTCGATGCGGAAGGCATTATGATCGATATTGGTTCCGACCAAACTTCGTTGCACAATCCGTGGGCAGGTGGCTATTATCCCGTAGGTTTAAGTTTTGAAGCTGCAAACGATTTGATGGCTAATGATCCGGAAACATTTAAGGATCAGGTGCGCCAAAGTTTGAAGCGACACGCAGCGGCCATAAACAAACACACAGCACACGGCACGTACTTTTTTGATTACGGAAACGCATTTTTACTGGAAGCCAGTAGAAGCGGCGCCGATATTATGGCAGAAAACGGCATCGATTTTAAGTATCCGAGTTACGTGCAAGATATCATGGGTCCGATGTGCTTTGATTTTGGATTCGGTCCGTTTCGTTGGGTTTGTGCCAGCGGAAAAATGGAAGATCTCGACACCACCGACCAAATAGCCTTGGATGTTTTACAGCGCTTAGCGAAGAAAGCTCCGGTAGAAATTGCACAGCAAATGATGGATAACATCAAATGGATTGAAAGTGCTAAAGCAAATAATTTGGTAGTAGGATCGAAAGCCCGCATTTTATATGCTGATTCGGAAGGCCGTGTTGAAATAGCCGCAGCGTTTAACCAAGCTATTGCCGAAGGAAAACTCGGACCAGTTATTTTGGGTCGCGATCATCACGACGTTTCCGGCACCGATTCGCCGTACCGCGAAACTTCAAACATATACGACGGTTCCCGATTTACGGCCGATATGGCGATTCATAACGTAATAGGCGACAGTTTTAGAGGTGCCACTTGGGTATCAATACACAACGGCGGCGGTGTTGGCTGGGGCGAGGTGATAAACGGCGGCTTCGGTATGGTTCTTGATGGTACAGAAGAAGCAGCTAAACGATTGGAATCGATGCTGTTTTGGGACGTTAACAACGGTATTGCACGACGAAACTGGGCGCGAAATGAAAACGCTGTTTTTGCTATAAAACGCGCCATGGAAGCGCAACCCTTACTAAAAGTTACCATCCCAAATCTGGTAGATGAGCAGTTGCTAAAGTAAACAGTGGAAAAAGTTGGAAGCTTAAAAATCTTTCTATTCGCAAATGTACTTCTGGCTTTAGGTTGGCTAATCGATAGTCTGTACATTAAATACAGTTTACTGTTTACTTCGATATTGCTTAATGTAGTTGCCGCGTACACGAGTATTAAAGAAAAGAGAAGAAAATGAAAAAGGCTGTTTTTTTACTGATGGTGCTGATGCTTACGGTGGGATGCCGTAGCGTGCACGTTTCGGCAGATTTCGACAATAAAGTTGATTTTACTGCCTACAAAACCTACAATTTAATGACTGCTGAGATTGCTAAAGTTGCTATTTCAGACTTAGACAAACGACGCATAACATCCGCTATTGAAGAATCGTTGCAAAGCAAAGGTTTTACAAAATCGGATAATCCGGATGTATTGGTAAACATTTTCACCAAAGAGCGCAAAGAAGTGAACGTCAACAACTGGAACGCCGGCTGGGGCTGGGGTTGGGGCTGGGGCTGGGGAGGTCCTTGGGGTTGGAATAATTATTCTGTAACTACAGACACCTACGGCACACTCTACATCGATGTGGTTGACGCTCGCAAACAAGAACTCGTTTGGCAAGGACAGGGCGACGGGCTGCTCGACTTGCACCCAAAACGAAAAGAAGCGAAAATCCGCGAATTTGTATCCGAAATCCTGGCGCAATATCCGCCACAACCAAAAAAATAAAAACATCTTTCTCTGAAATTGTAGAAGAATTCGTTTGTTCCACGGACGTATATTAACTTTTTAAAGCGCTATTTTAATTTCAGTTTAACGCAATCAACGACGCATTTACAACGTTTTCGCTGTGGTGCGTCGTTGTACTTTTTGTACTTTAGCTAAAAAATTACCTATGTCTGAGCATTTTGTTAGCAATCCGTTGATCGACCGCTTACCGCAACATCTCAAACAATTCATTAAGCCACAGAATTACGACGACTACACACCTATAAACCAAGCAGTTTGGCGCTACGTAATGCGTAAAAACGTGGATTACCTCTCGAAAGTTGCGCATCATTCGTATGTCGATGGATTAACGAAAACCGGTCTCAGTGTTGATGAAATTCCAAATATGTATGGGATGAATCGGATTCTGAAAGAAATCGGTTGGGCAGCCGTTGCTGTCGACGGTTTTATTCCGCCAAATGCTTTTATGGAATTTCAGGCATACAATGTTTTGGTAATTGCCTCCGACATCCGACAATTAGAACACATCGAATATACTCCGGCACCCGATATCATTCACGAAGGCGCTGGTCATGCACCGATCATTGCAAATCCGGAATATGCTGAGTATTTGCGCCGATTTGGCGAAATTGGTTGTAAAGCCATTTCATCGCACAAGGATTACGAAATGTACGAGGCGATACGTTTGCTATCGATTTTGAAAGAAGCTGAAGATGCCTCGCCGGAAGATATCGCTGCCGCGGAAAAACGTGTCGATGAACTTCAAAACAATATGGGCGAACTTTCGGAAATGGCTCAAATTCGTAACTTACATTGGTGGACTGTGGAATACGGATTGATTGGCAGCTTAGACGATCCGAAGATTTACGGTGCGGGATTATTGTCGTCGATTGGCGAAAGTAGTTGGTGCATGACCGATGCCGTACAAAAGCTCCCCTACTCCATTGCCGCTGCACAACAAAGTTTCGACATCACTAAACCACAACCTCAGCTTTTTGTAACACCCGATTTTGCACATTTGAGTTTAGTTTTAGAAGAATTTGCTAATAGCATGTCGCTTCGAACAGGTGGTTTAAGCGGTGTTAAAAAATTAGTAAGCAGCAAAGCCTTGGGAACAGTTGAATTATCTACCGGACTTCAAGTTTCGGGCGTTTTCACTAATGTAATCTCTCACGAAGGCAAGCCAATTTATATTCAAACAACGGGTAAAACCGCTTTAGCATACCGCGAGAAAGAATTAGTAGGTCACGGAACCGAAACGCACAAAGACGGCTTTGGTAGTCCGATTGGAAAACTAAAAGGCATCAATTTAGCCATCGAAGATATGTCGCCACGGGATTTACGTGCCTACGACATTTACGAAGGCGAGCGCGTGGAATTGGTTTTTGAAGGCGATTTAACTGTGGAAGGTGAAATAATCACAGGCAGCAGGAATTTACAAGGTGAAATCATAATCATAAGCTTCCGCGATTGTACAGTAAAGCACGGAGATACCGTATTGTTCCGACCAGAATGGGGCGTTTACGATATGGCGGTGGGCAAAAAAATTGTTTCGACATTCTCAGGACCAGCCGACGTACGTAGCTTCGATTTAATTACGCACGTTCCATCTTCCACAACTATAAAAGCTAAAAAATCAGACGAGCGTTCGGCTTTAGAAGCACTGTATGCGGCAGTTCGCAAACATCGAAACGGCACTGAAACAGCTAATTTGTCTGAGATTTTACAAACCTTAGAAACACGTTTTCCCGAAGATTGGCTTTTGGCAGTCGAAATTCTTGAATTAGCACATGCAGACGAAAACGAAGCACTACAAAATGCTGCACTACAATTACTTGAAACTCGGAAGGAAAGTCGTAAAGAAATTGCGCACTTGATCCAAAATGGTATTGAGTTAGTCTTAAAATTAGAACAGGTATAATTTAATATACATGCAAGTAAAGAGCGGACCAAAAATCCGCTCTTTTCATGCTGTTTGTATACGGGAACTACTCTAATTTCTAATTCACGGGAACATCTGTAAAAGTTCCGTAAAGGCGTGTCAAGCCATTTCCGGTTCGAAACGCCTCATATGTTCCTGTGATTTTATTGTTGGAGTTCGAAGTAATCGTAACTGTTCCGCCTTCAGCAACAAAAAACGGATTTTCGCCGGTGTAGGTAAACATGTTTGCACCTGAACTCGACAAAGTATATGCGGCCGCAGCACTCCCCGATAAATTGATTTCAAATAAAGTTGTTCCGTCGGCCGCAGTGGCAATTAGTGTATTGAATTGCGTGTTAAATGTTGCAGCAGCTGCTTGATTAACCGCGCCATTCGGATCGTTTTCGCGCCAAGTAAAACCAGCAGTATTATTGTTCCCTCCGCCGTTGTTTGAATTGTCGTCGTCGCTACAGGAGCTCGTTGAAATGAAGCTGATAACAGCCATGCATAATAAAAGTACTTTCTTCATGATGTTTGATTTTTTACATCACGAAGTTGTAAAACTATTGACTAGTAGACCATCCGAAAAAAATCGTATTTGGCGATTGCTTTCAATCAGTGCGGAGCTCGAACAAAAAACTAGTAGGTTTCAAATCAAGTTATTTCTCCTTGCTTTTTCAACGGCTTCTAGCTTACTGTGCACACGTAGTTTTCCGTAGATGTTTTCGATATGTTTGCGAACGGTACTGGGCGATAAAAACAAATTTTCGGCTATATTGATGTAATTCAGACCTTTGCTGATTTGCTCCAAAACCTCGGTTTCTCGAGCGCTTAACGCAATTTCTTCTCTTGATTCAAAACTGTCGGCAACGGTCGGATTTCGGAGTAATTTCAACGTTTTAAAGGCAATCGATGGATGCATAGCAGCGCCACCGTTACAAGTTTCCAGAATTTTCTTGTGCAACTCTTCCGGATCAATTTCCTTCAACAAATATCCGTCGGCACCGGCTTTAATTGCGTTAAAAATATTTTCGTCGTTATCAAAAACGGTCAGCATAATGATTTTAATTTGTGGAAACCCTTGTTTAATGGCGTGAGCGGCTTCAATACCGTCGGTTCCCGGCATTTCAATGTCCATTAAAATGACATCAATATTCGGATTATCGGCAACTTTCTTTACAATTTCGAGGCCGTCTTTCGCGGTAAATTTTACCGTAAAATCTTCGAAAAATTGCAACTTCTCAACTGTCGATTTTACCAAAAATACATTGTCGTCGGCTATAGCGATTCGTATCATAATAACTGAGCTTTGGGAAAGCGAACACAAAGTTGCGTTCCGAGATTTTTGTTGGAAATTTCAAATGTGCCCGACAATTCTCTTGCACGTTTTTCCATGTTTAACAAACCATTTCCGAGTATAATTTCTTCCATATCAAAACCTCTACCATCGTCGGAAATACAAATTGTGAGCTGTGTTTCGTCCTGATAAACCAAAACGGCAATGGATTTTGCCTCGGCATATTTCAAACTATTATTTACTGCTTCCTGAATAATTCGATACAGATTCATTCCTTGGATGGCGGTAAAAGTTCGTGCGTTCAAATCTTCGTCGATCGAAAACGTAAATGCTACTTGCGACATTTCGCTGGCTTTTTCCACAAAATTCAAAATCCGCAATTTGAGTTGATCGAATGAGATATGGCTTTCGTTCATCGCCCAAATGGTGTCGCGCAATTCTACAATTGTACTTTTAGTGAAATCGGCCACCGACTTTAGCTTTCGCAGAATTTTATCGTCGCTGTTTTTAAATGCAAAACCGATGTTGTTTACAGAAGAAATGATAAATGTGAGTTGAGCGCCGATATTATCGTGCAAATTTCTGGAAATACTCTCGCGCTGTTCCTGAAGTCGCTTTTGAGTTTCTATTTGCTGCAATGCTGTTTGAAGTTCAAAACTTTGCAATTGTTGTCGGTTTTTTATCTTTTGCTGTCTGTAAAATAAAAATCCGAGTGCAACAGAAAGTGCGGCGATTGCGCTCAAAGCAACTATTGTAATGTTTCGACGTTCTGTTTTTGCCTGCTGTGCCAGCAATTCGCGTTCTTTCTTTGCGGTTTCGTATACGGTTTCTAATTCAAAACTGGCTTTGGTTTTCTCGTATTCAAATAAATGATCGCGTCCGGAAGCGTACTTTTCTGCGTAAAGCGACGCATTTTTATAATCGGCACTTTTTCGATAAGCTTTGGCAAGTATTTCATAAGCTCTAACAACTAATAAAAACTGTTCGGCTTCGGTGGCAACTTGCTCGGCACGCTTGGCCCAAAAAACGGCTTCGGTTAATTTGTTTTGTTTGTACAAGCAATTAGCAAAAGCGCAGCTAATGTTGGCAATTTCAAACGTATTCTCGAACTTCTGATGCAATTTTATGCTATTGCGGTAAGCTTTTTCTGCTTCTTCAAAAACGTGTAAACTATCGTAAACCACGGCAATATTCGACAGCGGATATGCCGTATACGTTTCATAACCAAGTTTTTGATAGCCCGCAAAAGCTTGTTTTGAGTATGAAAGCGATTCTTTATATCGATTAAAATTTATCAGGATCGATCCCATATTTCCTGCCGAAACAGTTTTGCCAAAATCATCGGTAGTTTTTTGATAAAGCAAATACGCTTTGTTGTAGTACTTCAAAGCTTTTGTATAGTCTTTCATTTCCTTATACACAATTCCAATATTGGTACAGGTCATCGCTACTTGCGGTGTGGCTGCTAAATCTTCAAAAATTTTTAATGCCGCAAAATAGTAACTCAGCGCTTGTCGGTATTTGCCAGAAGTATCGTAAGCTACGCCTAAGTTGTTGTACGAGTCGGCTATTTCCTTCTTTGCACCAATGGCTTTTCTTGCTTCCAGCGATTTTTGATGATAAATCAATGCCGAATCGAGTTTTCCATGAAACTGAAAACCGTTGGCCAATACGTTATACGCTTCTCCTTCAAAATTTTTGTCGCTCACTTTCTGCGCGTACTCAACGGCAGCTCGTGCGTACTGAATGCTTTTATTATAGTCGGTTTGCGTGTATGCATCGCTTATTTTTACTAGGTTCTTGAAGCGTTCTTTGACCGTTCCGGTGTTTAACTTCCGCAACATACTATCGATCTGTCGATTTTGAGCGAAACTACAGAGCGCGACAAGACTGAAAAGCAGACTACAAAATAGGCGCTTGTTCATGAGTGGGTTTGGTTGGTTAATCTCTGTAAGATACTAAATTTTAGGAAATAAACTATCGTATTGAAGTAGAAAACCCCCGACACAATAACTGACGCCGAGGGAAATCAAACAAACGCTACTACTACATTTTATTGTAACTCGGCTCTAAAGCTGCCTTCAGTAATAGAAACTTGGTTTGTGGCACCTGGCACGTTCTCTGGCGCTGTCGCAGAAAAAGTTCCGGATATCGAAGTTTCGGTAACTTCGGTTATTTCCACTGTTCCTGTTCCACGAACCGACGTAAAAGTTTGAAAACTCGTTGGCGTATCGCCTAAAAGGAGATAGTTGATGTATCCGGCTGTTAAGTCGTTGTTGCCCGATGTGTAGGTACCAACGCCGTCATAATTCGCAATTTGAATTTGAATGGAATTTCCTGAACTCGCACTACTTTGAATCATCAGCATTCCTGCAACCGATACTGCTGTCGGGGAAACGAAACTGCTGTAATTTTGTCCGTTGACTTTCGCCCGTAAGAAAAACCCCGAATTTGATCCCGAACCATTGTCGTCGTTACTGCAGGAAAATATTCCGAACAGTATTACCAAAAAGAAAAATTTAGAAACTGATTTCATAACTTGAAGAATTAGAATTTGAACTGAATCAAAATTCGTCTTCCCGTATTGGTGTTGCAATAAGGCAGTTGCCCTATTTTTTTTATAAGTCAGATGTAAAATCAAATAGGGAAATCACTGAAAAAGTTGATAACAAAAACGATACATGACCCTTTCGATAAGATTATAAGCGAGTAGCATTCTAAAAAATATAGCTCCCATTTTACCTTGACCAGAGGTTGTTTCATTACAGCAAAAAATTGTCTTTTGCCTTCTGAATGGCTTCGAGTTTATTGTGAACTTGCAATTTGGTATAAATATTCTCGACGTGTTTTCGGATAGTACCTAAGCTAAGAAACAAGTTTTCGGCGATGACCTGATACTTCAAACCTTTGCTGAGTTGTTCCAAAACTTCGATTTCTCGCGGCGTAAGCGACACTTCCTCACGGCTTACTTGGGTATCTTCAAATGCTATCGGATTGCGAAATAACTTCAGCGTTTTAAGAGCAATAGAAGGTGTCATGGTGGCTCCGCCCTGCATGGTATCGCAAATACCTTGGTACAAATCTTCCGGATTCACTTCTTTCAATAAATAGCCGTCGGCGCCAGCTTTAATCGATTTAAAAATGTTCTCGTCGTTATCAAAAACAGTTAACATAATGATCTTAATCTGCGGAAACCTATTTTTTACCGCTTCAGTAGCTTGAATTCCGTTCATTACTGGCATCTCTATATCCATAAGAATCAAATCTACATGGCGATCTTTTTCTAATTTGGCGATTAGTTCTGCTCCGTTCTTCGCAGTGAATCTGCAAGTTGTGTCTGGAAATAAGGCTAATTTCTCTATTATTGCTTTTTGAAGAAAAATATTATCGTCGACAATGGCAAACCTAATCATAGCTATGTATTTAAAAGATTCTTATAAAGGCGGAATTGCACGCGTGTGCCGTTTTCCGATTGAGAAATAATTTGAAAACTTCCGCCAATTTCTTCGATGCGTTTTTCCATATTGTAGAGTCCGGAACCAAAGTTTTGTACCTCTTGATTAAAACCAATTCCATTATCAGAAACAATCACTTTTATAGCCGCATCATCACTGTTTACCAGTACGTTTACTTCCGAAGCTTTGGCGTGTTTGATGGCATTATTCACCGCTTCTTGTATGGTTCGATACACATTCATCCCAACTACTGAACTCAGCGTTAGCGCTTTCAACTCATTATCGACTTCAAAGCCAAACGAAACGTCGCTGACATTCGATTGTGCTTTTTCGATAAAATTCAACAAACGAACGCGTAAATCTTCGAACTTAATAACATTGGAATTCATCGCCCAAATCGTATCGCGCAATTCCAAGATCGTCGACTTTGTAAAGGCACTTATATCTTGTAATTTGGTATCTAACGAAGTGTCGTTTATTTCGAAACTACTTCGGGTAGTATCGACGGATGAAATAATAAAGGTAAGTTGTGCACCGATGTTATCGTGTAAATCGCGAGAAATCTCCAAGCGTTGTTCTTGCAGTTTATTTTGCGTTTCTACCACGGCAAGAGCTTCTTTAAGTTGAAATTCTTTCTCTTTTTGAAGCACTTTTAAGCGTTGTTGTTTATAGAAGAGAAAACCAATGATTGCCATTAGCGCGGCAACTAAAAGCAAGATAACAATTACTGCCGTTTTCCGATTTGAGGCCGCTTTACTTTCAGCTAATTGCAATCGTTGTTTGGAAAGTGCATCTTCTTTTTTTCCGGTTTCGTAAAGAATATGATAGGCTGCAAGCGCATCTTCTTTGCGTTCGTTAATCATTTCTCGATACGACTTATCATAGACCTCAGTAACTTCCAAAGCTTTTTTGAAATCGCCTTCGGCTTTATGAATTTCAATAAGAATTTGTAGCGACTTAGCCACATTAAACTTATTGCTTGCCGATTGCAATAAGTTCATACTGCTATCGATGTATTTTTTTGCTTGTGAAAGCTCTTTTTTATACAAAGCTACAACGGCCAAATTGCTATATGAATCGGCTATTTGCTTCTGATTTCCGACTTGAAAATCCACTTTTAAACATTCCCTAAAGTAATGCGCAGCACTGTCGAGTTTGCCGGTGTACAACATACAATTGGCTTTGTTATCGAGAAAAGTAACTTTTAGATGCGGAATATCTTCTGCAAGCTGCAAGCCTTCTCGGTCGAGAGCAAGCGCCTTATCGATTTTTCCTTGCATACCGTAAAAATTTGCCAAATGATGTGTAGTGAAAAGATAGCGCTCTAGGGGCTTTTTATCTTTTAAAACAGCTTTTGCCTTAAGTAAGTATTTTTCGGCCGAAAGTAAATCTTCTTTCTGTAAATAAATTTGACCTAAGGTTCCGTAAACGCGCGCAATTCCTTGTGAAAAGCCCATTTTTTCATACTTTTTTAGGGCTTGAAAAACATAGCGAAACGCCAAGGAATAATCGCCGCGACTTTTATGACAAATTGCCGTCCACATTAACCAATCGGTTTGCAACGTGTCGTTATCAATACGTTTCAAATTTTCTTTTGCAGATTCTAACTGCTGTAATGCCTCGGAATACGCGCCCTTTGTAGATTTGTGAATTCCGAAGGAAACTGCATACTTAAACGAATCGACTGCGGTACTTTTTGCGTTGAGCCCTTTCTTGAGCAGATCCAAAGCTTTAGCATTCGAATCGGCGCCTGCCCCGTTGCTTTTGAGCATTTGTTCGTAGTATTTCGCAATAGCTTTGTTGTTTTTCGCAGTCGTTTCTGGACGAGCTGTGCGTTGATCTTGGCAAGCGACAAGGGCAAAAAGAAAAAAATCAGGTAATATTTTTGCATGCGTTAGTGCGAGTTGGAATCCTCTAATTTAACAAAATTTGGTTTTCGCTTATTTTTCTTGACAGTTGACAATTTTTGAAACGAGTTCGTTTGTAAGTTCAAATCGCTTTTGTTCTAGTGAAGTAGCTGCTGAAAAATACGACTTTTGAAATTCCTTTGCTAAATGCACCTTCGTTTGTAATTGCTCGTTTCGCTGTTGCTGAAGTTGCATTTGATCTTCGAGTAACTTAATTGCGCTATCATTAGCTTTACGGCTGCTCAGACGCTTTTGTTTCCAAAAACGAACAGCCAACATCGCGCCGAAAACAAATAAAAACAGAATTGACCAAATCATAAAATCTTCAAATTATCATTACACGTCGAATAATGGCTGAATCAAAAACGAATTTTATTTAGATTACCGAAATTCTTAACTGCTTCGACTAAAATCTTGAATTTTGTTGTTCTAATACATACGATGATTTTCGTATCTCGTGTACGATTCAAAAACAGCGATTTTACTTGTCTTCAAAATCGCTATTTTTGAGTTTAAGACGGAAAATAGCCGAGCCATCTTCGGTTTGTTTGTTAACCAAAAGCTGATTTTTTGCCGTAATCGCAGCACCCACTTCATTTGCATCTGAGTTAACAAGGTTTCCCAGATTTTTGGGTTCACTCCAATTTAGAAAAGTATCATCGAGTCGCTTGGAAACAAAAATGTCCATACCGCCGTATCCTGAAAAACCATTAGAAGCAAAAAGCAGGGTTTTATTATCGGCGCAGAGAAATGGCGCAAGCTCATCAGCAGCAGTATTGAGTTGTTTTCCTAAATTTTCTAAATACGTATAAGTTCCGTCGTCTTTTCGGCGCGCCAGGTATAAATCGGAACCACCTTGAGTTAGATCGCTTTCCACAGCCAAAATCACGATTTTTCCATCGCTCGTAATCGTGGCATCCGCCGTTTCTCCGTAATTACTGTAAGCAGCGATTCGAAGTTTTCCCAGGTTTTGGAAATTGCCGTTTTTATATTCCAGCAAATTCCAGCCGGTTTCTCCTTGGCTCGCCGAATACGTTGCTCCTCCGTGTAAAAATAGGTTCCCGTTGCCTCCTTGAAGGTAATTGTAGGAGAGATTGGCGCTACAGACGTTTACTTGCGACACCTCGGACAGTTTTGTAAAATTACTACTGTACACAACTTGTTTACCCTCAAGATCGCGCGTGAAAAACAACTGATTTCCGTCTTCGGTACACGTAAACGAATAGCAGTTGTTTACTAAAAGTTCGGGAGCGCTCTCAATTAAATTGTTAGAAATGCTATTTATTTCGGCTTCAATCGGAATATTGCTGTCTGAAATTCCGATGGCATCGATTTGTTTTTGCCCGGGAAGTATCGAGAAGTCAAATTTGATTCGAACGCTCTTGACGTTAGCAACCGGTTCGACTAATAGCACACGGTGAATTCCTGGAAAACCGTCGACAGGTGGTGCGGGCTCTACTTTTCGACGTTTGCGGTTGAAATAGTAAGAGCGATCAGTCTTCAGATTACGCTTAAAAGGCTGATTACGCCAATCGGTGGTCCAGCGCCAAACTTCTTTGTATTTATTATCGGATCCAGCAACCGAAATTACTTTCACACAACCCGAATTTAGGTTTTCAAAAATGGCAATTTGCTGCACAGTCTGTTCTTTCTCAAACGCCACTTCAAGTACTTGTGCGCCGCTTAAAGCCGACTTAGGCATCCATGCGGTGGGAGAACTTTCGCATTGTGGAAACGCATTTGGCTTCCCTAAAATTTGCTTAATTCCGAACTGCTTTCCTCCTAAATCAGAACTGTAACTAACTACTTTAGATGCCCATTGCACTTGTTGTGCCTGCAACTGCATGGCAAGTAGTATCCAAAAAAACGTTCCTAGTTTCATAACTTTAATCATTAAAAAACCGGCAAACGAGAATACGTAAACCGGTTTCTATCGCAAAACTCAAGTAACTCTAATTGTTGACTTTAATTTTCTCCACTTTTTTTCCTTTGAAGGCAAAAATATACTCGCCATCGGCAGTGATATCAATACCATCACCGTATTGCGGACTTCCGCCTTTTCCTTTAGATTGTACCGAGCCTTTCGTTTCGCCGTTTGTCATATCAATTCCGTAGATAATGTTTTTATTATTGCGCTGATCGCGAAGGAAGTAGTTATCGCCAACCAGATAAAAATAATCGACACCTTTGATTTTCTCCGAGGCGTAAGCACGTGTTCCGTCGGCTTTTCGGTAAGCGGCAAGTCCTTTTTCTGAAAGTACGACTACTTTATCGTCAAAATCAATTACATCAGTAGCTTTCCCGACCTTCGCATCGTTGTGCTTTACATCAAACAGTTGTTTTCCGGAAGGAATATCGTAGCTGTAAAATTCGTCGCCATCTCCAACAAAGACCGTTTTGTCTTCGTTTACGATAAAATCGGTAATTCGTTTATCAAATCGCTCTGAACGCCAAGCTGTTTGCCCTGTTTTGTCGTCGATTGCCAAAAGTCCGTTCTTTTGATTTCTGTATTCCCAGTAAATGTAGGGCACCCAACTTTTCATCGAGCCACCACCAAATCCGCTCAGACCGCCGCCAAGACCACTGCTCACTTCTTCTAAACGCAATTCCTGAACTTGAACTTTTCCTCCAATTTGAAGAATAACGCGATCACCAGCTTTATAAATATTTGGCATAGAAAGCGCTCCCATAATTTTCTCCGAAGCCCAAATAAGCTTTCCCGTGTTCAGATCGTGCTTTTCAATGTATTTCGTTCTGTCGCGGTTGCCAAAAACAACGAGGTAAACGGCATCTTCGGTAAAAATCGGATCGGCGGTGGTTCGATAGATTTTTTTCCTGCTCTTATTTCCTAGAAGTCCGCCGGAAGTACCTTTATCCATGTCGTTTTCATAAATTACCTCCCAGAGTTTCTGACCGTTATTGTAATCGTAAACGCGGATGCCGTCGAGATACATGAAAATTTTATCGTCTTTAATCCACAAATCAATGATGGCGCGTCGGGTTACCAATTCTTTTTCGATAGTTCCAACGAAAGTAGCATCCCATAAAACCTCACCATTTGCTGCATTAATTCGAACCATTTGATTCTTGAAACCGGTTAGTAAGGCTCCTAAACCCGTAGGTTTGAAGTTTACCATAATGATTTCGTTCTTCTGTTTGTTGTACACATACTTTCCAACTCCACCTTTAAAGCGATTGGTTTCCCAAATCTTTTCACCTGTACTTGCATTGACTAAAATTACTGAAGCTTTTTGCGAGATTAAAAAGGCGTCGAGTTCGTCTAAATATTTCACGGTATCGAGTTCACCTTGATCGGCACCGTCTTCAGATTTAGTTCCTTTTGGAAGCAGATTCTGGTATTCTTCTGAACTCCAAAGCTCTTTACCGGAATAGAGATCCAAGACTGCAACGCGATCGGTACCCATTTTTCGTTCGTCGAAAAGGAATAAGTAACCTCCACCGCCGTTTTTCCATTGTACGTATTGGTATTCTGATTTGTTGGTTTTGTTGGTAGTCATTTTTTTGTAATCGCCGCTCCAGATTGGTTTTCCGTCTTTATCTAGCGCCGAAGCTGAATTATCATCGGTTCCAAGAATAATATCTCCATTGGAACTCGACACGGCTAAACGTGTTGCTTTGTTATCGAATGTGCCTTCCCAAACGGTTGCAAATTGTCCGGATTTTTTGCCGGCACCGCCTTTACTTTTAAGAAGTTTTCCGAATTGTGCATGGGCTGCAACCCCAAAAATAAGCGCAAGAAAAAGCGCGCAAGACTTATTGGTTTTCATAATAGTTGGTTTTTAGTTTATAGAATTTTTAATTGAAAACGATGCGGCAACGAACTTTATAGCGTTGTTGTTTTTCTAATTTGAAGAAGAATTTCTCGTCGATCAGGTACGTAGAGATAAAATTGATGAACAGCGGATTTTTGATATCAGAATCCACCTTAAAGCACGTGGATACTTTACCGTTTCCGACAATCGATAAATCGTAAACGATAAAACCTTTAACATCAGGAAACTTCTTCTTTTTGACTTTTAGGAACTTTTCAGATTCAAATAAGGCTACCACTTCGGTGTTTACAGCTTATTGTACTTCTTCTTCGGTGGTAAGCAGTTGTCGGTTTTGAGCTGCACACGGAAGCTGCAGAAATAATACCACAACCAGTAAGCATAATGCTTTCATAATGAATAATTTGTTGGGTAAAGTTCCCGTTTGATTGTTTGTGAATCAATACGTAATTTGCCTTATTCTGCTGTGTTTTTTCTCTTTCAGAAATGGCAAAAAAAAATCGCTCACTAGGAGCGATTTGCGAAAAAGTCTACTTGATTTAGAAAGTCCCACGAAATTGACCTTCGGTAACAACTCTTTGTTGGCTGCAATTGTCGTCGTTCTTTCCGGTAAATGAAAAAGTCCCTTCAATCTTTGTATCGTTGATAGTCGTTACGGTTATGGTTCCCGTTGCGCCTGCACAAACATTGGTGCTAAAAGCACTAAAAGAAGCTCCTTCAACATACGAAATCGAATTATCGCTATTTGGACCTACTTGGTAAGTACCTGGTGCTGTAACTCCAAACAAGGATATAGCAAGTGTTTTCGTATCGGTAGCTGTTGCACTTACCATAGACGTTGCCGTTACTTGAATCAGATCGGCTGAACGAATCGCTGTTGAAGCGGCAACTCCACCAGCAGAGAAAGTGGTAAAGGTTTGCCCATCGACTTTGGCACTGATGTATGTATCTAAATTGCTGCCTCCGCCCGACCCGCCGTCGTCTGAACTACATGAGGTTGCAATAAAACTGGCTGTTGCTAATACCGCCGCAAATGTCATTCTAATTTTCTTCATAATTACGTTGATTTAAGTTGTTAGTGATTACGAAGCAAAAATGCACAGTAGTACCTTTTGAGAAAATACGTATAAAAACGTATTCGACAGTATAAAGAAATTGAATGCCTTTTAAACAAATCAACGCCGCACAGACTTAATTACAAAAAGACTAATTTTTGAAAATGAAAATTTCATTATTTACATAGTAATATCTTCGATATCGTAATGCTACACACGTGCGCTACTATAAAAAAAAGCATCCCGTTTAGGATGCTTGTAAGATGCGAATAAAAAACTTTTATTAGAAAGTACCTTTAAACATTCCGCTAGTTACCACTTTCTGTTCTGAACATTCAAAAGATTCTTTACCTGTAAAAGTAAAGGTACCTTCAATTTTTTGATCATTCAATAACGTTACAGTAATGGTACCTGTAGATCCCTCGCAATCATCAGTCGAAAAAATCTTTTGTGAAGCGCCGTCCACATAGGCAAGGTAGCTATCTGATGTAGAATTAAGCTGGTATGTACCTGTAGCAGTTATTCCAGATAAATTGATAACTATAGTGTTGGCATTTTGAAAAGTTGTGCCTTCCACTGAAGTAGCTGATATATTGATTTCGCCTCCGAATCTTGTCGCTATTCCGGTTGATTCACCAGCAAGGCTATAAGTTCTGAAATTCTGACCTGCAACGCTGGCACTGATGTAAGTATCCAAATTGCTAGCTCCCGAATTGTTATCATCCGAACTACAAGATGAAAATAAAACAGACAATGATAAAATTAACGCAGTCCCCAATAATTTAATTGATTTCATAAAAAATGTTTTAGTTGGTTTTTTAACTGAGGCAAATCTAAAAAAAAACTTAAAATATAAAAATTTAACACAATATTTTTAGTGAATAAATTATCACATGTTAGCCATTTAATATATTCTATAGTTTACAATTAAGAATTTACTTACAACTGTTGTGGTAAATTTCTTGAGAAGTGAAAATCAGGAACTAAAATCCAGTGGAATACGATCTGCCTTATCTTTGATTTGAAGCTTTAGACTAGCTGATAGTTATGAAAGGAAAATCCAGCAACAAGGCCGTTTTTATTTCTTCTGCTTTTAAATTTTGTTTGTCTGTATTTCGATTAGACTTATGCAATGAGAACGAACGATACTTCCCTATGCGATCACAAATTTTTTGTGTCTCTAATGAAAAAAATGATTTAACTAAGATATTCCAGATATATTCGACTGCAATTTGGTTGGGATGAATTAAATCACTTTCGTAGAAGCGATAATCGCGTAACTCGTCGGTCATGATTTCGTAGGACGGAAAGTACACAACCGTTTCCTTATTCGATAGTTTATCCGTTGCAAGCAACAACTGTGCTTTGCTGCGCTGGTTTTCGATGAGTCCGTCGCGGGTATGACGAACCGGCGAAACCGTTAAAACGATTTTTATCTTCGGATTGTACTGGCGAAGCAAATCGAAACTCGCTTGCAAGTCGTTCGTTATTTCATCGGCGGTAAGCAGCACTTTTTCAAACTGATTTGCAGGCACTTTCTGACAATTAGCCACAAACTCGCCTGTACGCAAATACCGATAAACAAAAGCCGTTCCTAAGGTTAAAAACAAAACATCCGCTTCGAGTAAAGCTGTTCTAAGCTTTTGGCTTGCGTCGTCTAAACGTTTTTGCAAGGCTGCTGTGGTCGATCCGAATATTTCAGAATGTGCGTCGAGACTAAAAAAGTGGTCGTCTCGTTTTACAAAGTGCTTTTCTGACAGCGGTTTTTCCGACAGCGCGCTAGAAATAAGATTCGCACAGGCAATTGGTGAAAAAAGTACACCAAACGGATTGTACACTTGGTTGAAACCGAAATAGGAAAACTTACTCGAAATATGTGTCGCGAAGCACGAACCCAAAAACACCTGCTTCTGACGGTGATTGACGTCGAACGTGTATTTGGGTACGTTAACTTCGGTGACCCATTTCATCCTAGAATTGCGCTTTAAACGCGTCTATGGCTTGTTGAATTCCCTGCGGATTTTTCCCTCCGGCTGTCGCAAAAAACGGTTGCCCACCGCCGCCGCCTTGAATGAATTTTCCTAATTCGCGCACCATGGTCGAAGCATTTAATTGCTTTTCGGCTACGAGCTCTTTGGAGATGTAGATCGACAAGCCCGGCTTCCCATCGGTATTAGTAGCCAGTAAAATCGCTGCATGATTGTGGTTGGCACCGATAGCAAAAGCAACGTCTTTAGCTTGATTTGCATCGGCGTCGATTTCGAACGCAAATACTTCGATACCGTTTTGAAGCGAACCTTGTGTGCGCAGTTGCGTTGCTAGTGCCTCGAACTTAGCTTTATTGAGTTTTTCAAGCTGGTCTTGCGCTTTTTGTAAATCGTCTTGCAACTGCTTGATTGATTTTTGAATGTCTTGCGGATTTTTCAAAATTGCTTTGATTTCCTTCAATTCGGTTTCTTGCTCTGCAAAATAATTTGCAACGGCTTCGCCGGTAATGGCTTCGATTCGGCGAATTCCGGCTGCTACAGCCGATTCGCTGCTGATTTTGAAATGCCAAATAGCGGCAGTGGATGGTACGTGAATACCGCCACACAATTCAACGCTATCGCCAAATTTAATGGCGCGAACTTTATCGCCGTATTTTTCACCGAATAAAGCCATAGCACCTTCGGCTACTGCGTCGGCAAAGGCAATGGCACGGCGTTCTACCAAAGGTAAATTTTCGTTGATACGCGCGTTTACAAACGATTCAACTTGTTGTAATTCTTCGGCGGTTACTTTTGAAAAATGCGAAAAGTCGAAACGCAAATAACCCGGCGCTACTAACGAACCTTTTTGCTCGACATGCGTACCTAAAATATGGCGTAATGCTTGATGCAATAAGTGCGTAGCCGAGTGGTTTGCCGAAATATGTTTGCGCCAAACGGCATCTACTGTTGCTTGAACGCGGGAAGTAAGTTGCTCGGGAAGTTTGGCAACGATGTGCATGATTAAGTTGTTCTCTTTCTTTGTGTCGAGAACTTCGATTACTTCATTTCCGAAGGTAAGCGTTCCGCGATCGCCTAATTGGCCTCCTCCTTCTGGGTAGAATGGCGTACTTTCTAAGACCAATTGATAACGAATTCCGTCCTTTTTGGAATCGATTTTACGGTAGCGAACCAAAGTAGTTTCGTTGGTAAGCGAATCGTAGCCTACAAACGGATTATCGAGCTCGCGATCGTTTACTTGCACCCAATCGGCGGTGGTAACTTCGCCTGCGGCACGCGAACGTGTTTTTTGTTCCAGCATGGCGGCTTCGAAACCGGCTTCGTCGAGTTTGAGGTTGCGTTCACGAAGAATTAGTGCTGTTAAATCGATTGGAAAACCGAATGTATCGTACAGTTCAAAGGCTTTTTGTCCGCTTACTGTATCGCCTTTGGTTTGAGCAATAACTTGGTCGAGCAATTGTAAACCTTGGTCGAGTGTGCGCAAAAACGCTTGTTCTTCTTCGCGAATTACGTTGGTAACCAATTGTTGTTGCGCAACGATTTCGGGAAACGATTCGCCCATTTGCGCAGCAAGCGTAGCCACTAACTCGCACACAAAAGGTTTTTTCGCATCGAGAAAAGTAAATCCGTAGCGAACGGCGCGACGCAAAATACGACGGATCACGTAACCTGCTCCTGTATTTGACGGCAACTGACCGTCGGCGATGGCAAAAGCAACGGCACGAACGTGATCGGCTATTACACGAATGGCGATATTGATTTTTTCTTGCTCGACATTCGGATTGTTTTTTGTGTACGAAGCGCCCGTAATTGTTTCAACTTTTTGAATCAATGGTGTAAAAACGTCGGTGTCGTAGTTGGATTTTACACCTTGCATGGCCATAGACAAACGTTCGAAGCCCATACCGGTATCGACGTGCTTTTCGGGAAGTTTTTCCAAAGAACCGTCGGCTTTTCGGTTAAATTCCATGAAAACGAGGTTCCAAATTTCGACAACGTGCGGATGATCGGCGTTAACGAGTTCGCGTCCGGGTGTTTGTGCACGCTCTTCGGCAGAACGCAAATCGACGTGAATTTCGGAGCACGGACCACACGGACCTTGATCGCCCATTTCCCAGAAATTGTCTTTTTTGTTTCCGAGGATAATTCGGTCTTCGGCTACGTAGCGTTTCCATAGATCGAAGGCTTCTTGATCGAAAGGTACGTTTTCGGCTGCATTGCCTTCGAATACCGATACGTATAAAAGTGATTTATCGAGTTTCAATTCTTCGGTTAAGAATTCCCATGCCCAATCGATGGCATCTTTTTTAAAGTAATCGCCAAACGACCAGTTTCCGAGCATTTCGAACATGGTGTGGTGGTAAGTATCGATACCTACTTCTTCGAGATCGTTGTGTTTTCCAGAAACGCGGAGGCATTTTTGGGTATCGGCGATTCGTTTTGAAGGAGGCGTTCCGTTGCCGAGGAAGAATTCTTTGAACTGTGCCATCCCCGAGTTGTTGAACATCAGCGTTGGATCGTCTTTAAGAACGATTGGTGCTGAGGGAACAATCAGGTGTTGTTTGGATTGGAAGAAGTTGAGAAACTTTTTACGGATGAGTTCGGATTTCATAATCGACAAAGGTTAGTATCGTATTTTGGGTCTGACAGCCCTGCCCCGGATGGCACGGAAAGCCTGAACGTGCAGTGGCGTGTGCGTGTGGGCGGCGAGCGGCGACCGAAGGAAGCCCGCACGCTGCACTACACAAACCGCCGATGCAGGTTTAGCTTGCAGTAACAGCCGGAAATGGCAGCCAAAACAAAGTTTTAAAAAATTGACTGCAAAAGTAAAATTTTTAAAGACTTAATGAGATTTAAAAATACGTTTTCGCAGCATGACAGAAAGTCGAATTTTGCTACCTTGGCAGATGAAATTCATTTTTGGTATGCAAATTGATTTAGTTCCGGGGAAATTGTATTACTCGATTGGCGAAGTGGCGAAGGCATTTGACGTAAACGCTTCATTGATACGTTTTTGGGATAAAGAATTTGAAATTCTGAAACCTAAGAAGAATGCGAAAGGCAATCGGATGTTTACGCCAGACGACGTTAAAAATTTACAATTGATTTATCATTTGGTGAAAGAGCGCGGTTTTACGTTGGAAGGAGCGAAAACGCATTTGAAGGAAGGGAAGAAAAAATCGCTCGACACCTTTGAAATTATTGCAAAGCTTGAAACAATTAAACAACAATTGATACAAATTAAACAACAATTATAAACAAACATCATGAGAAAGTTCATACCGATTGCGGTTATTGTAGGGATTATTTTAATAGGAATTTTTTGGGTTGTAGGCATGCAAAACACTGCCTTAGGCTACGACCAGGCCGTTAAGAAAGAATGGGGAAATGTGGAAACGGCGTATCAGCGCAGAAACGACTTGATTGGCAATTTGGTAAATACCGTTAAAGGTGCCGCCGACTTTGAGAAATCGACTTTAACAGCGGTTATTGAGGCGCGTGCGAAAGCTACTTCGGTAACGATCGACCCGAGCAACGTAACACCGGAGCAGTTGCAAGCTTTTAACGCGGCACAAAGCGGTGTTAGCAGCAGTTTATCGCGATTATTGGTGAGTGTGGAGCAGTATCCGACTTTGAAAGCCAACGAAAATTTCTTGAAATTACAAGATGAATTGGCTAGTACCGAGAACCAGATTTTAACGGCGCGCACGCGTTTTAACGAGCAGGCACAGATTTACAACGGTTATGTCTTGAAAATTCCACAGAAATGGTTTTTGAGCGGTTACCCGGAAAAACCGTATTTCAAATCGGTTGAAGGTGCTGACAAGCCTGTAGAAGTTAAATTTTAATCGGATGTCGGCCGTAGAAAGTTTTTTAACTCCCGCTGAAGAATCGGCGATAGTAGCTGCTATCGCTTCGGCAGAGCGCGCGACGTCGGGCGAGATACGTTTACATATTGAACGTTTGTGTTCGGGCGACCCTTTGGAACGTGCGAAACAGGTTTTTGAATTGCTTGAAATGCATAAAACCGAGCAGAAGAACGGCGTGCTGTTTTACTTGGCGGTCGACGATCATAAATTTGCTATTTGCGGGGACCGTGGTATTGATGCCGTGGTTCCCGCTGATTTTTGGAACTCGACCAAAGATTTGCTGGCATCGCATTTTAAGCGAGCTGAATTTGCAGCCGGTTTGATTGCTGGAATTGAGCTTGCTGGCGAGCAACTGAAAAAATATTTTCCGTACGCGAAAGACGATCAAAACGAATTATCTAACGAAATATCGAAAGGCTAATGCGGCAACGTATCCTACTTTTCTTGTGGCTTTTACTTGCCGGAACGGCTTTTGGGCAACTAAAAATTCCGGAAATTCCGAACCCACCGCGTTTGGTGAACGATTATGCCAACTTGCTTTCGGCTAACGACAAAGCGTTGTTGGAACAAAAGTTAGTTAACTATGCCGACAGTACCTCGACACAAATAGCGGTAGTAATTATCGAATCGCTTCAAGGCGAGGATATCGGTTTACTTACGCCCCGCTGGGGACAAGAATGGGGAATTGGCGGAACAAAAGACAAAGACAACGGTGTTCTAATGCTGATGGCGGTTAAGGAGCGTAAAATTCGGATCTCGGCAGGCTACGGATTGGAAGACGTACTTACCGCAGGTATTGGTGGTACAATAACCCGAAACGACATTGTTCCTTACTTCAAAAAAGGAGATTATGTAGGCGGTTTGAATTCGGGCGTTGATGCCATGATTAAGCTGTTTGCTGGTAAATACGATGCGGAACCCAAGGAAAAGTCGGGCGGTTTTCCATTGCCACTATTGTTTGTTATCGTAGTTGTGGTGCTGGTGTTGGTTAGCAAATTTGGCAAAGGCGGTGGTGGCAAAGGAAGTGGTAATCATCGCGGTGGCGGTTTCGATTTAGCAGATATCATCATTTTAAGCAGTCTAGGCAGAAGCGGCGGAGGCGGTAGTTTCGGCGGTGGAGGCAGCTTTGGTGGTGGCGGAGGCGGCTTTGGTGGCTTTGGCGGCGGTGGTTTCTCTGGCGGCGGCAGCGGCGGAAGCTGGTAGTGGAAGGTTGGTTCTGATAGCTATCGAGGTCGCGACGTTCACTATGTAACGTATCGTTTTAGGGGAAGCTAGACCCGATAGCTATTGGGTTAGAAGCTAGAGGCTAGACTTCGATTAATTCACCATTTTACGTTTCATATCCCCAACCTGACCTACAATTTGTTGGTGCCTGAGCTTGTCGAAGGCAACCGCAAAGAAGGCAAAGATTTACGCAGAGTGCGCAAAGAGATTTTTTGTAGTATTGAGATGGGAGTATTAAGTATTAAGACTTCTTGACGTTCACCATTTTGCGTGTCGTTTTAGGGGAAGCTAGTCCCGATAGCTGTCGGGGTCGCGACGTTCACCACTCAACGTATCGTTTTCCCCGACCAAACCAAGTATCGTCGGTGCCTGAGCCTGTCGAAGGCGGATTTTTTTAGAAGTTAGAAAATAGAAGCGAGTCTCGATGGCTATCGGGAGAGAAACGAGAGACTTCGTGTTGGCTTTAATTAAAATAATTTCTGGGAGAGGTTTGGTTTTTCCATCTCAAAAAGTTGAAATCTTACATTTGATTAAACAATCGTAACGCTTCAACGGCTTAGCGTCAGAAAGGGATAATCGTAGCACCTATTCTGAGGTTGTGGTGATTTCCTTTTGAATCGGTGAAAAATCCGTTTGTGAATGAGTGAATAAAAACTGACTTTCTTGGAGTGACTATTGTTCTATTTGGCTGATTTTCTCGAGATTTAACAGTGACAGTTAAGCTGTAGTTTTTTTGGTTATTGACTTCTTCAAGAAGAACAAGTACTTGATTTTTTTCGACAATTATTCGATTTTCGGAAACGTCAATCACATAAGCTTTCTTCTTTTGATTCCATACTCCTACTGCTTCGATTTCAGCAACTTGAGAATCCATTTTTTGAGAGAACTCGTCAATCGTCCAAATACTGGCTTTGAATTTTAAGTAATTAGCTTGTTTGGGAGTTCCGAAAAACATTTTTTTAAATAGAAACTTACTGCCTGTTGGAATATCTAATATGACTCCTGCTCGGGCCGTTTCAGCTACCTGCATTGTCGCTAGCCTTCTTCTGCTTTTTAATGAGATGTAGCCGATTTCAATCTCGGCTGCGGCTGCAACTGGATCTATAAAGACTTCTCGGAGTTTTACAGGTTCAGGGACAAGATAAATGGTACTTGCTGAAGACGTGTTTAGATATTCAAACTCTTGAAAACCTTCTGTCTTGAATGAAAGCGGACCGCTTGGTAACTCCTTTACGGCTAATTCGCCCTCATTGCTGGTATATCGCTTAATAGTATCGTTTACCAGAATTAGGCGATTGGCCAAAACTTCGCCGTTAACTTTGTCTTTAAATGAAACCTGACTAAAAGTACTTGTTGAAATTACACTAAAAACTAAACCGTAAAATACATATTTGTTGCTCCCAAACATATACCAAAGAATTTGCATTTTAATGAAGGGCATGCAAAACTAATAACAACTAGGCGCTTTGTAAAAAAAGCCTATATTAAATTCTTCCCAATTTTTTAGCTGAATTTTCTTTCTACTTTTT
The DNA here is from genome assembly GCF_002251775.1 of Flavobacterium aurantiibacter. Taxonomy (GTDB): domain Bacteria; phylum Bacteroidota; class Bacteroidia; order Flavobacteriales; family Flavobacteriaceae; genus Flavobacterium; species Flavobacterium aurantiibacter. The sequence continues at coordinate 27,059 of NZ_NOXX01000199.1, read as the reverse complement.
TGAATTTATCTCATTGATAACCCTCATTTTAGAAGATTTCATCACACTGCAACGGCACCTTTAATTGCCGGATGTGGGTCGTAACCTTCCAAGACAAAATCATCGTAGGTAAACTCGAAGATGTTTTTTACTTCGGGATTGAGTTTCATGACTGGCAACGGCCGTGGCTCGCGACTGAGTTGTAATGCAATTTGTTCGCGGTGGTTGTGATAAATGTGTGCATCACCGAAGGTATGAACGAAGTCGCCGTAACCTAAACCACAAACTTGTGCAATCATCATGGTTAGTAAGGCATAACTGGCAATATTGAACGGCACGCCAAGAAATACATCGGCGCTGCGTTGATAGAGTTGGCAAGAGAGTTTACCGTTGGCCACGTAAAATTGAAAAAAGGCGTGACAAGGCGGAAGTGCTACTTTTCCGTTGGCGACATTTTCGGAGAAAGAGACAGAAGTATCGGGTAACACTGAAGGATTCCAGGCAGAGACTAGGAGTCGGCGGCTGTCGGGTGATTTTTTTATGAGTTCAATAACTTCCGAGATTTGGTCGATTTGTTCGTTGTTCCAGTTTCGCCATTGAAAACCGTACACCGGACCCAGATCGCCGTTTTCATCGGCCCATTCATCCCATATTTTTACGCCATTCTCTTTGAGATAACCAATATTTGTTTCGCCTTTCAAAAACCAAAGCAATTCATAGATGATCGATTTGAGATGCACTTTTTTGGTGGTCACTAACGGAAATCCTTCGTTTAAATCGAAACGCATTTGATAGCCAAAAACGCTGGTGGTTCCGGTTCCGGTGCGGTCGCCCTTTTCTACGCCGTGTTCCAAAATGTGGTTTAGTAAATCGTGATATTGCTTCATGTTTTGTCCTAAATTCTATGGCTAAAAGTAAAGAAATAGTGAAAACGAAAAAGCAGTTGTTAATGACTTTTGATAAGTTGCTAGTTGCTTTATCGAAGTCGTTTAATAACGATACTCGATGTTTGATTGGCATCGAAAGTTATCGTTGCATTTGAACCATCGCGAACGCAATTAATTCGCAAAACGTCGCTTGCATTTAGAATAATATACTGCGTAAAGTTTACAGAAAAGGAGTTGTTGCTGCTGCCGCCATCTTCGGGCGCCATGGCCTTAACTGGCTCGTTTACATCGGTTCCGTTTACATTTAAGCGTATATTCATGTAGCGCTCTACAGTATTGCAACGCAAATAAAAATTACAGGTGATTTCGTACAAACTATACTGTTATACGCAGTTGAAAAAAAATGTAATAAATTTGAAAATAACTACCTAAGAACAGACTCAAAAAGTAGCTTACATTCCTCACAACTACATCGTATTTAAAAACACCTAGAGTTAACGGCACAAAATTATTACTTTACCTCACGACATTATTTTGCATTAGAAAATTTACTATAATTTAAGTAGGCTGAGCGCAACAAAGAGAATAAGTCGTAAATTGTTAGAATTACTCAGTGGTAACTTACTGTTTTCATTTTGTTTAATGAAATGTGCTTTACATCTTGAAATTTTTAAAACAACAGGTAAAATTATATCTTTGTAGACCATGTTGATTGCATGATTCATTTAAACTGAAATGAGTAAAAAAAGTCTCATTCGGAAAAGATTAGACAAACTCTTCTCAAGCCTAATCCCTCAAAAACAAATGGAAAAGCCGTTTCTCAATTCCCCGAGAAACGGCTAATTTTTTTGGTTAAAGCCCGTTTTAGATTTTTTGAAAAGTAAGGTAGCGAACAACTCCCGAAGAAACATCTTTACGATAAAGGGTGAATTGTTCCTCTAAAAAAATATCGATACTCCAATCTCCATTCAAGCGCTCCAAAAGCGCATCGTTACCAAAATTCATTTGAAACGTAAAGGCCGAATCAGCATCCAAATAAAATAACCACGGAGCTTCATTGGAAAAAGACAAAGCGGTAACTGTCACCTTATCATCTACAGAATCGAAACTAAATACGAAATTAGTATACGAATCGGTTAGATCTAATTCATTTTCGGTAAAATCGACGATTCGAAAGGAAGACTGACCTATCTGCTCCGTGTATTGTTGCAAATATTCTTCGTTCGACTTCGTTTCATAATCATCGATGGAGCAAGATAAACATGAAAGTACAGTTAAGAACAGCAGAAGTCTTCGTTGAAAAGAACGCATCTTACGGAATTCTCGTAAAAGTTAGTAAATCAGTACCGCCGTTTCCACCGCTCACATCGATCAAATTTACTTCGTTATTATTGTAAGATAAGATGTCCCAATCATCAGACAATTCTATTAAGGATGCAGGAGCAGGTAGAGAAAAATTCAAATTAAAATCAGCATCTAGTGAAATAGAATCATCGTTGCTAGCCGAGTCAACTACTGAAAAAGTTCCCGATGCAGTAATATTACCGCCTGTTACACTTACTGAATTAACTGCAGGATTGAATCTAAAAACAAAATTCTGATAATTTGATGTCTCGTTCACATCATCGAAATAGTTACTAACCCGCCAATTTCCCGACGCCATTAAGGTTTTCACTTCATTTACTAACTGCGAGTTGGAGCCGCTTGAGTTATCATCCGATTCAGAACAACTCATAACAGAAAATGCTGCCACAAAGGGCAAAATTAAACGACCTAATTTCATAATATATGGTTTTGGTTATAGCTACGACTCGCGGCGCGAAATCTCATCTCGAATTTTTGCAGCACGTTCGTAATCTTCATTTTGAACGGCGTTTTCGAGCATTTCGTGCAATTCGCTCAAACTTTTTTGTGTGTAGGTAGCATCGCCCGACTTAGGATTCGAACTCAAACCAAACGAATCGGTTGTAGCTAGTGGCTGCTCAGGTTCGGCAGGTTCTGGATCGAGCGGATTCCCTTTCAGATAAATTCCCGCCTTGTCGAGTATGTTTTTGTAGGTAAATATCGGCGCACTAAATCGCAGCGCCAGTGCTATCGCGTCTGAAGTGCGCGCATCGATGATCTCCTCAATCTTATCGCGCTCACAAATTATCGAACTGTAAAATACGCCGTCAACCAATTTGTGAATAATCACTTGCTTAACCACGATATCAAAACGATCGGCAAAATTCTTAAACAAATCGTGTGTTAACGGGCGTGGTGGCTTGATTTCCTTCTCTAAAGCAATCGCAATCGACTGCGCCTCAAACGCTCCAATAACTATCGGAAGCTTTCGGTCGCCGTCAACCTCATTCAAAATCAACGCATAAGCGCCGTTTTGGGTCTGACTGTACGAAATTCCTTTGATGGTTAACTTTACAAGACTCATAGCTGCAAAAGTAGAAACTTAAGCGAAATATTAAAATGCAATAGGTACAAAAAAGAAATCGGACCCAAAAGTCGTTACTCCGAGTCCGATTTATCTATTTTATGAATTAATTATTGGCCTTAAACGCTTTTAATTTTTCATTCAATTTTGGTAAGATTTCAAAAGCATCGCCAACAACTCCGTAATCGGCCACTTTAAAAAACGGCGCTTCCGGATCGCTGTTGATAACCACTTTTACTTTCGAGGAGTTAATTCCCGCAATGTGCTGAATAGCTCCCGAAATGCCTACCGCGATATACAAATTCGTGGCAACAGGCTTTCCTGTCTGACCCACGTGCTCGCTATGCGGACGCCAGCCCAAATCCGAAACCGGCTTCGAACAAGCGGTAGCTGCTCCCAAAGTTGTTGCCAAATCTTCCAACATACCCCAGTTTTCTGGTCCTTTTAACCCACGACCACCCGAAACAACAATATCAGCATCGGCAATAGAAACTTTTCCATTTCCTGCTTCGATCGACTCAATTTTCACTGAAAAATCGCCGTCGTGTAAAGTTGGTGCAAACGCTTCAGCATTGCCGCTAACGCTATTGGCTTTCAATCCAAACGAATTTTTAGCAATCGACAATACTTTCACGTCCTGAGAAATTTCAGTAATCGAAAATGCTTTGTTCGAAAATGCCGTACGCTTTACCTGAAAGGGTGCGTAACTCGCGGGCAATGCCACTACATTCGAAGCAAATCCGCCTTGTAGATGAACCGTAACCAACGGCGCTAAATACAAACTATCTGTGGTCGACGACAAGACAACTACCGAAGCCGATTCTTGTTTTGCCGCTTGTACAACCACATCTGCATACGCTTTTGCGTTAAAATCGTTCAAACGCGCATCGCTCACTTGCAACACTTTGTGCACGCCGTAGTTGTATAATTCAGAAACATCGCCAGCATTAACAGTAACAGCCGTAACCGATGTACCTGTTGCTGCAGCTACTTCCGAAGCGTACGACGCCAATTCAAAAGCCACTTTCTTAAACTTTCCGTCCGATGACTCGGCATAAATTAAAACTGCCATATTTTTTTCTTTTTATTTATTATTTGGGCGTGCCGGCGCAACGTTCTTTGCCCCCAGATGGAAGTGCAGCGCCGTCGGGCTTTCCGCTGTACTCCTCGCCCCGCTTTTCAACGGGCCTGCGGGGTGCCGCTGCAATCCCTCACGCAGAAAATCGTTACCGTATTAAATTACCTTCGCTTCGTTGTGCAACAAATTGATTAACTCATCCAAATTGTCGGCACTAACCAACTTTACTGCTTGCTTCGCGGCCGGCTTCTCAAATTTCACCGATTTCGATGCCTGATCTGCAGCTACCGGTTCTAAAACAGTAAGCGTTTTGGTACGAGCTGTCATGATACCGCGCATGTTCGGAATACGTAAATCTTTCTCTTCAACTAAACCTTTTTGTCCGCCAATTACTAAAGGCAATTGTGCCGACATCGTTTCTTTTCCACCGTCCATTTCGCGAACCGCTTTGGCTGTTGTGCCTTCCACAGTTAAGCCAATACACGAATTCACAAAATTGATGTTCAGCAAAGCCGCCAACATACCCGGAACCATTCCGCCGTTGTAATCCAACGATTCTTTTCCAGCGATAATTAAATCGTAATTGCCCGCTTTGGCAACCTCAGCCAATTGTTTCGCTACAAAAAAACCATCGGTTGGCTCAGCATTTACGCGAATGGCGTCGTTTGCACCAATCGCCAAAGCCTTACGCAAGGTTGGCTCACTGTCTGCTCCACCCACATTTACCACCGTTACACTTGCACCTTGTTGTTCCTGAAACCAAATCGCACGCGTTAATCCAAACTCATCATTCGGGTTAATCACAAACTGAACACCATTCGTGTCGAACTTCGTGTCGCCATCTGTAAAATTAATCTTCGACGTCGTATCCGGAACATGACTGATACAAACCAATATTTTCATTTCTCTATGATTAAGATTTATTGTGTGCGAAGTTAAGAAAAATTACCTTTAAAAAACTATGCGTGCATAATAAATTTCCCATTTATATCGTTTTCGTAAGCAATTGTAAGGCAATTCTTGCTTCGAGAAAAATCGGCTTATCTTTGCAGAAATTTTTCACGAATGACACATAAAGCCGGATTTGTAAACATTATCGGAAATCCAAACGTTGGCAAATCCACGCTCATGAATGCGTTTGTTGGCGAACGCCTTTCCATCATCACATCGAAAGCGCAAACTACCAGACACCGCATTTTGGGTATTGTAAACGGCGACGATTTTCAGGTAGTTTTATCCGACACGCCTGGAATCATTAAACCGGCATACGAAATGCAGGAGTCGATGATGCAATTCGTGAAATCGGCTTTTGAAGACGCCGACGTGCTTATTTACATGGTCGAAATTGGTGAAAAAGAACTCAAAGACGAGGCATTTTTCAATCGGATTATTCATTCTAAAATTCCGGTTTTATTGCTTTTAAATAAAATCGATAAGTCGTCGCAAGAAGAGCTTGAAGCACAAGTACAATTGTGGAAAACGCAAGTTCCAAACGCCGAGATTTATCCCATTTCAGCACTCAACAACTTTCAAGTAACCGAAGTTTTTAATCGGATTTTAGAGTTACTGCCCGAATGTCCGCCCTATTATCCAAAAGATGCTTTAACCGACAAGCCCGAACGTTTTTTTGTAAACGAGATTATCCGCGAGAAAATTCTCCTGAATTACGACAAGGAAATTCCGTACGCCGTAGAGGTTGAAACCGAGGAATTTCTGGAAGACGACAACATTATCCGAATTCGAGCGGTAATTATGGTAGAGCGTGACACCCAAAAAGGAATTATCATTGGCCATAAAGGCGCAGCGTTGAAAAAAGTGGGTATAGAAGCGCGTGCCACGATGGAACAATTCTTCGGCAAGCAAATTCATATTGAATTATTTGTGAAAGTCAACAAAGACTGGCGCCGAAACATCCGACAGCTGAAGCGTTTTGGCTATCAGTAAATCAAAATAACGGCACAATTTACGCCGGTTTTCCATTCGTTTTTGATTGCTTACCTTTGCGCCAAATTTTAGGCCATGAACCAGATTGTTGCAATAGTAGGAAGACCAAACGTTGGCAAATCAACCTTATTTAACCGACTGATACAGCGCAGAGAAGCGATTGTAGATTCGGTTGCCGGCGTAACGCGCGACCGCAATTACGGCAAGAGTGAATGGAACGGCCGAACTTTTTCGGTGATCGATACCGGCGGTTACATTAAAGGTTCCGACGATATTTTTGAAGGCGAAATTCGCAAGCAAGTAGAACTAGCCATCGACGAAGCCGACGCCATCATCTTTGTTACCGATGTGGAAGAAGGCATTACACCAATGGACGAAACAGTAGCGAGTTTATTGCGAAAAGTTCAGAAGCCGGTTTTATTGGCTGTGAATAAAGTAGATAATTCGATGCGCGAAAAAGACGCGATTGAATTTTACAATCTCGGTTTGGGCGAATACTACACCTTGTCGAGTACGTCGGGTAGCGGAACGGGCGATTTACTCGACGCCTTAATGCAAGCACTTCCTGAACCCGAAGTAGAAACTGCAACCGAAGACGAACTACCGCGCTTTGCCGTAGTGGGCCGACCAAACGCTGGAAAATCGAGCTTTATCAATGCGCTTATCGGCGAAGATCGCTACATTGTAACCGACATTGCTGGAACCACGCGCGATTCGATTGATACGCGTTTTGAAAAATTTGGTTTCAAGTTCAATTTGGTCGATACGGCTGGAATTCGCCGTAAAGCAAAAGTCAAGGAAGATCTCGAATTTTACTCGGTGATGCGCTCGGTGCGTGCCATTGAACATTCGGATATTTGTATATTAGTTATCGATGCAACACGCGGATTCGAAGGTCAAGATCAAAGCATTTTTTGGTTGGCAGAGAAAAACCGAAAAGGCGTTGTGATTTTGGTAAACAAATGGGATTTGGTGGAAAAAGACACCATGTCGTCTAAACAATACGCCGATCGAATTCGCGAAGAAATTAGTCCGTTTACCGATGTACCTATTTTGTTTGTGTCGGCTTTAAACAAACAACGCTTACTCAAGGCGCTTGAAACGGCTGTAAAAGTGTACGAGAACAAAACGCAGCGCATACCCACTTCGAAATTCAACGACCATATGTTGAAGTTGATCGAAGCATTTCCACCACCGGCTTTAAAAGGCAAGTACGTAAAGATTAAATATTGCATGCAATTGCCAACGCCAACGCCTCAGTTTGTATTTTTTGCGAATTTGCCGCAATATGTAAAAGATCCGTACAAGCGTTTTCTGGAAAATAAAATCCGCGAGCAATGGGATTTTGAAGGCGTTCCGATTGATATTTACATTCGAGAGAAGTAATTTTTGGAACGATTTTTTTCAGCCCCGATTGCAGCAAAATAGCTGCCGCAGAAAAAAAGCATACAAAACCAAAAGTTTGGTTGGCGACCCAAGAAGCCGACGAAACTTTTAGGTTTTGTTGCGTTTTGAGGCGGCACTATTGCGGAAAGCGGGAATAGCTGCATCAGAAAAGAGAAAACAGTGTGCTGGGCAGTAAATACACGTCTTCACAAAATCAGAATTCACAGAAACACGCCAGCACGCAGCTTAGTTCAGGTACTATTTGTTTTCTAAATTGCTCAAACGTTGCAGGATGGTATCGATTTGTTTTTGTTGCTGATCGAGTTTTGCTTTGAGGTTGGCGTTTTCAGATTCGAGCGCTTTAGCTTTGTTTTCAAGATCTATCTTACTGTTATTTAACTCCTTAAGAGCATTAACGGATGCGATTAGAATGCTGTGAATGTTAAAATTAAGGAACCCATCGCGATCGGTTCCGACCGTTTCTGGGAAAATGGTTTGAACTTCTTGTGCTAAAAATCCGGCGTATTCGGTTTGAAGGACTTCGGGATCGAACGTACGTTTGCCGTTATTTTTGTAGCGATAAGTCACTGGATTAAGCTTTACGATATCGCTTAAGCCTTTGCTATAAGTTCCTGTAACGTTTTTTAATCGTTGGTCGGAAGTAACGGTCCAAGTACTGGTACCTGGTTTTCTACCTTCATCTACGCCGAGTTCAAATCGGCCGTTAGGTGTTGTGGTTCCGATACCTACATTTACGTTTGCTGTTGCACCGTTTACTCCGTTGATGCTGCCGAGCACGATGGTGTTATTGGCGCCTGCAAGAGCGCGCGTTCCAATTGCCGTAGCGTTTGATAAATTACTAGCAGCAACATTAGGGCATAACCTAATGCTACATTTCCTGAACCCGTGACGTTATTATTCAACGTCCTAGCCCCTACAGCTACATTAAACGTGCCGGTAGTTGTTTCATACAAACTGTTGAATCCGCACGCGGTATTTTCAAAACCTGTTGAATTTTTATACATGGAGTTTACACCAGCGGCCGCGTTATAATAACCTGTTGTATTTGAGTATAAAGATGCTACGCCTACAGCAAGATTTTCCGAACCAGTAGTGTTTGATACCAACGATTGGCTCCCAACGGCAGTATTAGCGGTTGCCGCCGTACTATTTAGCAGAGCTCCATTGCCAACAGCTGTATTGTCACTTCCAGTTGTGTTGTTGTATAATGCGAAAACTCCTCCAGCAAAATTAAAACTCCCCACTGTATTTCTTTCCAAAGCAGCAATTCCCACAGCAACGTTTCTGTAACCCGTGGTATTCGTTAAGAGCGAATTTGTGCCAACGGCTGTATTTTCATAGCCAGTGGTGTTGTTTAATAAGGTGCTGGTTCCGAAAGCCGAATTGTTAAACCCAGTGGTATTGTTGCGCAACGACTGAGCTCCTACCGCCGTTACTCCTGCACCGGTTGTATTATTCAAAAGCGATTCGCGACCTAATGAGAGATTAGAAAAACCTAATCGGCCTGATATGAGCGAATTTCTTCTGAAAACCACATCCTGATTATCTGAAGTACCGATAAAATTCGTTGCGGGATTCGTTCCACTATTTCCCAGTAGCCCCCAAGCGCTGGCAGTAACATTTTGCCAAGAGGCTGTCCCGTTAGCATTACTGGTTAGTACGCGACCTGCAGCTTGGTTGCCATCGACCATTCGGATGTTACCCACCACGTGCAGGCGATCAAGAGGTGCTATAGTACCTATACCTACATTTACGCTTGCTGTTGCGCCGTTAATTCCGTTGATGCTACCGAGAACCATAGCGTTGCTAGCTCCGACTTGGGCTCGCGCTCCAATGGCTGTAGCATTCGTTAAATTAGTGGAATTCACATTAGTTAGAAAACCAATAGCCGAATTTTCTGTTCCCGTCTCATTTGACAATAAGGAAAAAGTACCTATCCCCGTGTTTGAATTCCCTGTATTTGAAAAAAGTGCGCCAGACCCGACAGCTATATTATCGGTCGCAGATACATTAGAAAGTAAGCTACTCGATCCGATACTTACATTGCGGCTGCCTGAATTATTAGATCTGGAAGCTTCTGTACCAATTGCCACATTACTCTGACCAATTGTGTTTTGTTGTAAAGCCCAACACCCAAGCGCTGTATTATTAGTGCCAGAGGAGTTAAATAGCAATGCTTCAGTTCCAAAAGCCGAATTTTGATTTCCATCAGTATTATATAAGAGAGCACTATTGCCAAATGCTGCATTCCTAGAACCAATCGTATTAGATGACAATGTATTGACGCCAATCGACGTGTTATTTTCTGCAATTCTGCCCGAAACAATGCCATTTCGCTTAAAAAGCACATCTTGATTGTCGGATGTTCCGATAAAATTTACCGAAGGATCGGTCCCCGCGTTGCCTGTTAACCCCCAGCCGCTGCCGGCAGGTATTTGCCAAGTGGCGGTTCCATTGGCATCACTGGTAAGTACGCGACCTGCGGCTTGGTTGCCATCGACCATACGGATGTTACCAACCACGTGCAGGCGATCTAGGGGTGAAGTAGTTCCAATACCTACATTGACATTGGTACTTGCACCATTGACGCCCGAAACGCTTCCAAGAACGATACTGTTGCTGGTGTCTACCTGTGCATTGGCTCCAATTGCAGTTGCGTTTGTAAGGTTATTGGCCCCTACATTTGCCTGAATTCCCAAGGCACTGTTGTTGCTTCCTGTAGTGTTGCTTGAGAGTGAATTATGCCCTACAGTAGTATTACCTGAACCGGTAGTAGTATTTTGCAAGGCGTAGGCTCCGGCGGCAGTATTGTTAGAAGCTGTGGTATTTCGCAGCGCTGCGGTACCCATTGCCGTGTTTTGCTCGCCAGTTGTATTGTTTTCCATGGCATAAAAGCCTGTTGCCGTATTCTGGTTGCCGTTGTTGTTGCGAAGCGCTACTGCACCTTGCGCAGTGTTTCCAGAACCTGTAGTGTTATTAAGTAATGCAAAGGCTCCTTGGGCTACGTTTAAGCTACCGGTAGTATTGGCCTGTAACGAGACGAAACCTTGAGCCGTGTTTTCGTTTCCTGTGGTATTATCTCTGAGTGCCTCGTTACCTATTGCAGTATTTGCTACACCTTGGTTAAATTGAAGTGCTGCGACACCTACGCCTGTATTTAAGTTGCCTGAGTTAAACTGTAGCGCCACTTGTCCGACGGCAGTATTGCTATTGCCGTTGCTTGTTTGCATAGCTGCATTTCCTACCGCTGTGTTTGCGTTACCTGTGGTGTTATTTTGAAGTGCTTCAGCGCCAACTGCTGTATTGTTGTTTCCTGTAGTATTTCCTTGAAATGCGAGTGTACCGAATGCTGTATTGAGCGGTGCAAGTCGGCCAGCAAATGTATTTTGTCGTCTAAAAACAACATCTTGATTGTCTGTTGTACCGATGAAATTGGTAGCAGCATCGGTTCCGGCATTTCCTGTTAAATTCCAGCTGTTGCTTGCTGCGGGAGCTTGCCAAGTAGCGGTACCATTGGCATCGCTGGTAAGCACTTTGCCAGCCGCCTGATTACCGTCGACCATGCGGATATTGCCAACGACATGGAAGCGGTCTTGGGGAGCTGTGGTTCCAATACCCACGTTTACGTTTGCTGTTGCGCCGTTAATGCCATTGATGCTACCGAGCACGAGAGCGTTATCCGCAGTTGCAATTGCTCTAGATCCGATGGCAGTTGTATTATTCAAGCTTGCTCCACCTGAGCCTGATCTAAATCCAAGACTCGTATTTTCATTTCCCACCGAATTAATTTGCATTGCATTTGCACCGACTACCGTATTGCTAGATCCTGTGGTTGTATTTAGCAAAGCATTATATCCAACTACCGTGTTTAGATTCCCAGTGCTTAATTCTCTTAAAGATTCGCTCCCAAACGCAGAGTTACCAACACCAGTACTACTGAAAAAGGTTCTCACTCCAAATGATGTATTTGAAGTGCCAATGACTCCTGCCATTTGATTGAATCTTCTAAATGCTACATTTTGATTATCAGTAGTTCCAATAAAATTGGTAGCAGCATCGGTCCCTGCATTTCCTGTTAAATTCCAGCTGTTGACCGTTGCTGTCGACACACTTGTCCAGGTTGCCGTTGCGTTTCGCCAAAAATAAAATCCGGGCTGGTTACCTCCCGAGGCGGTAGTTAGGTATACCATCATGCCATCTTGCGCCGCCGTGGGGTTTGTAGCAGGAAAGGCATCAATTTTAGGTATGAGTAAGCCGTCGGTATTTGAAGGAGCCGACTGATTCGACGAACGTATGTCTAATTGTGCATTCGGACTAGTGGTATTGATTCCGACTTGACCGTAAAGGATGTTAGTCAGTAAAAAAGCAACTGCCAATAAAAATACTTGTTTCATAAATTTTAAGGACGTCTGAATTGAACTCCACGTTGGAGATACGCATCAAACAAAATCGATTTCCAGAAAGTAACGAGGCACTGAAACGCCACTGTAAATCAATAATTATTTGATTATGAGATACTTATTTTTCTTGTTTTATTTAAGAGCTGTGTGACAGTCGTCAAAACCATACTTCCATTTCTTAGTTGTCAGATAGTTTCCTACCAGAAAGTTAGAGAAACGAGCAACTCCAGCGCACGAAATTATAGCAAGCAAAAGCACTCGATATGCTTATTTATGTCGACGTATTCTTAATTTAGATATTTTTTGTGCTTGAACTTGCGCCAACTAGGTAACTAAAGAATTATCTCCGAAGCGCTGGCTGCATGAAACCGATCGAAGTTTCGCTTTTTAATTCGAACTACCTAAGTACTTATTGTTCACCAAAGCAGATTTTCTGTACGCTTCGGGTGTTTTCCCAGTTGCTTTTTTAAAGACGTTACAAAAATTACTGTGACTTTTTATTCCCAGTTCATACGAAACCTCGGTAATAGGAATACTGGTTTCGGTTAGTAAAGCTTTGGCTTTTTCGATTTTTCGATCGAGAATGTATTTATAGGGTGTAACTCCAACATATTTTGAGAACATTCGATTGAAGTGCTGCGATTCCCACAGCGTTTGTTTTGCGAGATCGGAAACCTTGATTTTTTCAGTGATATTGTTGTTTATGTAACTAATCACTTGTTTTAAGATGAATGGGATATCGGTTTCAACCGCATCCTGATGGCGCGCCACATCGATATTCCGGTGCTTGTAATTATTTAGAGCCATGGAAACTGCGGCTTTTATATCAGCAGGTTTAAACGGTTTGACGATATAACCGTACGGTCGCGTTTCGCCTGCTTTATCTAAAGTGCTTTTGTCGGAATAAGAAGTTATATAAATAAACGGAATTCTGTCGTTTTTAAGTAAATATGTCCCTAAATCGATTCCGTTCTTTTCGTTTTTTAAATTGATATCTATTAAAACCAGCGACGGCTTGTGCTCCTCTATGGCGGTAATTGCAGCTTCAACACTAACAATGTTGATCATCGCTTCATAGCCTTCTTCGTTTAAGATTTCTTTTAAATCTAAAGCAATTATTAGTTCGTCTTCGACAATCAAAACTAACGGCTTCGTCATAAAAACTCAATTTATAAAACTATTCTTCAGTTGCTATTCGCGTCCAACTATCGGTACATCTCAAAAGAGAAAATCAGTTTATTGCTGCTTTCCCTTTAAAATCCGAGCGTCAGTTCATGAACGACTAAAGTTGCAATTCGTTGCTAAAATATTAAATTCTAGTTCATTTCACCTATTTAAAAAAACACCATTTCTAATGCCGCTTTAGGTGAGTCTTTTTGATTTTTGATTTGATCTTTCCTTAGTTTTAATCCAAAAATCTGCTGCAAGTAAAGAAAAGTACTGCCGAACGCTATTCGTTTAAGTGGATATTTATTGAAATGATGAATGGCTCCAGCTGTTCTAGTCGCGGAAAGACGGCACAACTTCTGAAGATACTTGTTTTGCAAGGAAATTAAACGACTGATGATTTAAATCAACTTTCGAAACTGAAAGGTAAAGGCTACCGCAAACGAATCAAAGGATAAAAAAAATTTAAAATCTTAAACCTAGAGAAGAGTTTCTTGATTTATTGATTAACTAAATGTTTGCGGTGTGCCGTTACAAAGCTACTAACTAATTATTCTTGCAAGTTTAGTGTCATTTTTTCAAGGTCATGTGCTAGATTATACTGCGATATGCCTAAAAACGACTTTTCCTTCTTCTACAAAAAAAATATGCTACCTAACCTACAGGTAATCTCTAGTTCATCTGTAAAAAAACGATTAATGCACTTCTTCAAAAATAACAGCGAATTGCGTTTTTGAGTTGGAAGAATACTGCATGCTCCCGTTTAATTGACCCGCCAAAACGGTGATCAGTTCGATACCGAACGATTTGCTGTGCGTTCTGCTTGTATCAAAACCTACTCCGTTATCTTCTACAATTAACTCGTAGCGGCTGTTGCCTATGCTGCCAACACGTATCTGAATAACTCCCGACCGGCCATCTGGAAACGCATATTTTAAGGCATTTGTGATAAGTTCATTGAGAATTAAACCCAAAGGAATGGCTGTCGATAAATTAATAACGACCGTATTAGGTTCAATTTTAATTTGAATTTTATCTAAATCGGTATTGAATGAGTTGTTGATCGAATCTACTAAATCTTTAAAATACACTTCGAGGTTAATTTTATGGATCGCGCCATCGTCTTGATATAACCGCTGATGAATCAACGACATAGCTTCGATTCTAGCGCCTCCAGTTTTTAAGAAATCAAAGATGTTGCTGTAATTTTTTCGACGAGCTTGAATATTAAAAATACTCATAATCAACTGTAAATTATTTTTTACACGATGATGCACTTCCTTCAACAACAATTCCTTTTCCAAAAGCGACTCGCGAATCATTTCTTTAGACTCCGACAATTCGAGTATCGTGTCTTGTAATTGTTTGGTTTTGAGATTAATCTTATTGTTAAGTTCTTCTTCTCGCTTGCGCTGAATTTTCTTTACGACGAGATACGTGGTAGCAATCGAAATAAATAATGCACAGACCACGAGAATAACCATCCAAACAGACTCGGTGAAACGCTCTTCAAAATGTAGCGTAAGCGACTTTACCACGTCGCTTTTTTCTGGAAAACCGTGGGTTCTAATTTTAATCAACAACTTATGTGTTCCTTTTTTATAGCGGGGAAGCACTATGGTGTTTTCTTTCACCGTCATCCAAGTAGACTGATCTTCGAATTTGTACGAAATCGTTAAATTCTCACTATTTCCCGGATAGCCGTAGCTGTACTTAATTCGAATGATTTCTGCATCTTTTGGAATGGAATAGGAAAAATCGGTAGCCGGTTTAATTTTGTTTCGATTTGCTTGCACCTCATCGATAAGAATGCTGCCTGAAAAGGGAATTTTTTTTACTTTTCTGCTGTCAAACCAAACAAATCCTTTCATAGAGGGAAAACCAATAATATCATTTTCTCTCAAAGAAGGAAAAGTACTTCCGCCATTAAACTCGTTGGTTGGCAATCCGTTATAAGTCAAGAAAATATAGCCTTCAATCAACTGTTTCTTTAAAGTCTTTGAAATTACTTCCTTCTTATTAGCTACAATAAGTCCGTTATTTGTCGATATCCATAAGTTACCAGATGCATCTTCCTCAACGGCATGCGCGGCATTGATTTCGATGTTTTTATCAACTACATGATAGGCAACACCATGATCTACTAAAAAAAGTCCGTCGCCATAACTGCCGGCCCAAAACCGCTTTTTATCAATTGGTTTGATGTAACGAACATTCTTTTTTTCTAAGCCTTTAATAGCATACGTGTTTTTAGAAAACGGCTCGTGTACAAAAACTCCAAGAGAAGTTGCAATAATTAAACGATGGTTAAACGATGCAATAGAATTAATGATTTGTTTTGGCAGCAGCCGCTTGTTAAAAATCGAATCAAATACCGGTTTATTTTTCTCAACACGCGCAATTTTATGTTCGTTAGAAAGCCATAATTTTCCGTCGAGATAAGAAAAAGCCGTAAATCGGTTAAATTCATCGCTAAGTTTTATCGGAAATCGGGTCTTAAAGTCGAGTAATGAAACTAAACTTGAACGCAATTCTAAAAAGTAATTGTCTTGATGTTTCAGTAAAAATCTGAAGTTATAGTTCCACGAATCAAACTCTTCTCTCTTTATTCGGTTAGACTTTGCATCGTAAATCCAGCCGCGCTGCCCATACCAATAATTATCTTTACTTACCACAGAGTAATCACTTACAAAACTGTTAGGCTTAACAAATACCGTATTAAACACTTTTGGTTTTATTATGGCCATACCTCGAGTGTAAGAGGGAAAAAGAAAAAGATCGTGCTTTGAAGAATACGAAAAATTATTATCTTCATAATCTGGCAATGGGGAGTCAACTTTAAACTCCGCTGTTAACCTCCCATCGCGGTAAACAATTTTATAAATTTTCTTTTTGTAGGTAATGTAGTAGTCATCCTCAATTTTAAGTACCTCGTTGAACTTACAAAAGAACCTTTTTACCTTAAAAAAGTTAGTGATTGTCTGATCAGCTTCAACTTTACCAAACTCAATTTCACCACCAGTTATAAGCCCAATTTTCTCTTCATCCACAAAGAAAATTAACTTCCCATATTGAATAAACGTCGAATTATCTCCTGCTTTTATTGGAAGTGATTTCGTTTTGCCCTGCTTATCTAAAATTACAACAGCGTCTCGAAAAATCATGTAAAAATAATCGTCTGTGAGAACTACTCGCTTATTGATGTAAAAGTGGTCACCAAAATCATGTTTCTTCCGGTAATTTATAACGGCTCTATACATAGGATGTGTCGCTGGCAGATAGAAAAAGTTGTCTATAAATTCACCCTCGCTCTTTTTTAAACGCCGTATTTTACCGTTATTTATGCAATATCCTACATCATCCGGAACAGTGTAAAAATAAATCTGCTCGGTTTGTAAATCGCTGAGTAAAAACTGTATCCGCTTCTTTTCAATATCCGGATATTCCGGAATTTGAACTTTAACTACACGCTTCCAATCGTAACGAAACAAGCCGAGTTGCGTGGCTATCCAAACAAAACCATTATTATCAACCTGACAAGCAGTGGTGTACAGCTGCGAGAGTCCGTCGTCTTCATTAACCCATTTTACCACAGAATAATCTGTTTTGGATTGCGCGCTTAAAACACTTGTTTGAAGAAAGAAAAAAAGTAAAAGCAGTTTTTTCATCTTAAGAATGAATCAATACAGTTGTAAAATAATTGCTCACTTATCACGCCACAATTTAGAGTAGAAACTACCTTTAAGCTACAAGTATTCAATTATTTCGAAAATTAAATTTACTCTGTACAACTTAAAATACGCTTAAAAATAGGTCTGCGAATTTATACTTTTTTACAATTAGCAGATTTATTCCGAAGTGCGTGGCCACGAAACATCTGACAAGTGTTTGCATAATTAAGTGACACGTTGTGCACGATGCCCGCAAAAGCGATTGCAGCGAAAACCCCACAGCTGCCGAGTGGTTTCCACCGGTGGCGAGGAGTTGTAGCGAAAAGCGCGACGCTGCGGATCACGGAATTTCCACTACTGCCGCAGCGGTTTGCCCAAAAAATTAGTCCGGCATTAACAATCGTTTTTCGAGAATCTGTTACCTTTAGAAGAATTTCTGCGAAAACTCCTTAAATCAAGGCGTTTGTGTGCGATAAAAAAGTGAACCGTGAGAATTCTATTAACAGGTGCAAATGGGTATGTGGGTCGGCGGTTGCTTCCGGAATTGCTGGCAGCCGGACACGAAGTTATTTGCTGCGTGCGCGACCGAAGTCGGATTGGCTTAGACCTCGAAACGCTCGATAAAGTGAGTATTTGGGAAGTCGATTTTCTGGAAAACGTTACCGACAGCCCACAAGTTCCCCAGGCCGATGTGGCGTATTATCTGATACATTCCATGTCGAATTCTACCAACGATTTTGATGCGTTGGAATTGAAATCGGCGCAAAATTTCAACCGATATATGCGTTTTAGCGGGATTAAACAAGTGGTGTATTTGAGCGGCATTGTTAACGACAGCGTTTTATCGAAACACCTGCAATCGCGTAAAAGTGTGGAAGACGAGCTGTATCGCGGAGCAGCAGCTGTTACCGTTCTTCGCGCAGGAATTATAGTGGGATCGGGCAGCTCGTCGTTTGAGATTATTCGCGACTTGTGCGAGAAATTGCCCGTAATGATTACACCCAAATGGGTTTTAACCAAAACGCAGCCCATTGCCATTCGCGACGTGATAAAGTACCTACTCGGAGTATTGCTGCGCGAAGATTGCATGGGACAATCGTTCGACATTGGCGGCCCTAACATCCTCACGTACAAACAAATGTTGCAGCTATACGCCAAGACGCGTGGTTTTAGAGTGTGGATTTTCACCGTTCCGGTAATGACGCCGAAACTGTCGAGTTATTGGCTGCATTTTGTAACCTCAACCACATATAAATTGGCGGCAAATTTAGTGGATAGCATGACCGTGGAGGTGGTAGCAAAAGACACCAAATTGCAGCGTTTACTGGGAATAAAACCCATTTCGTACACCGATGCCATAAAACTGGCCTTTGTGAAAATTGAACAAAATTTGGTGATTTCGAGCTGGAAAGACAGTCGCGTGAGTGGCCGATTACAAGGAAGTTTAAAGGAATTTGTCCAGGTTCCGCGGTACGGCTGTTTGAAAGATCACCAGAAAATAGAAATTTCCGATGAGGAAGCAGTTTTGAAAAATATTTGGTCGATTGGCGGCATGCGCGGTTGGTACTACGGCAATTGGTTGTGGAAAACGCGCGGACACATCGATAAGTTGGTTGGCGGCGTTGGTTTGCGACGCGGGCGAACACATCCGACGCATTTAGACAACGGCGATGCGCTGGATTTTTGGCGCGTACTCTTAGCGGATAAAGAGCAAAAACGCTTGTTGCTTTTCGCTGAAATGAAGCTTCCGGGCGAGGCTTGGCTGGAGTTTTCGATCGACGAAAATCGGGTTTTGCATCAAATAGCCACATTTCGCCCGCGCGGATTGTGGGGAAGATTGTACTGGTACGCTATGTTGCCCTTTCATTTCTTTATTTTTGACGGCATGATAAAGCGCATTGCTGGTAAAAGCTAACCTTTAGGATTATCTATGATAAAAAATTACACGACCCTTTTTTTGCTTTTCGTTGCACTTCCATTCTGGGCACAAGTCACGATTAAAGTAACGGCAACGCCCGCAAACACACCTGCGGGAGCAACAATTTATGTGGCAGGAAATTTTAACGGTTGGAATCCGGCGGATCCGAATTACATACTAACACCCGATAATTTGGGGAATCTACAAATAACGATTCCGCAAGGAACCGGAACTGCGGCTTTTAAGTTTACGCGCGGTTCGTGGGCAACGGTTGAAGGCAATGCAACGGGCAATTTTTTACCCGACCGCACCTTTTCTTGGGCTATGGTGGGCAGTACACTTAATTTAACGATACTGTCTTGGGAAGATTTAGGTGCTGGCGGCAACAACAGTACGGCAGCTGCGAATGTGAGTATTTTGAGTACGAACTTTTTCATGCCGCAACTCAATCGCAACCGACGCATTTGGTTGTATTTGCCGCCCGATTACCAAACTTCAACGAAAGAATATCCGGTATTGTACATGCAAGACGGGCAAAATTTGTTTGACGCGGCAACGTCGTTTTCTGGCGAATGGCAAATAGATGAAACCTTGAATTCGCTTTTTGCCGGCGGAGATTACGGAGCTATAGTTGTGGGAATTGACAACGGCGGTTCGGAACGATTGAACGAATATTCGCCGTGGAACAATCCGCAGTACGGCGGAGGTCAGGGTGCTTTGTATATCGATTTTATTGCAGAAACACTGAAACCGTATATCGATGCGAATTACCGTACGCTTGAGAGTCCAGAAACCACCGCGATTATTGGCAGTTCGATGGGTGCGCTAATTTCGACGTACGGTGCATTGGCGCATCCGGAATCGTTCGGAAAAGTAGGTGCTTTGAGTCCGGCGTATTGGTTTTCGTACAGCAATTTTACTTCGTATATCGATGATTTAGCAACTGCTACAAACGATTTAAAATTGTATTTCGTGGCGGGAAATAACGAATATGGCAATATGGTCACACACGTGACAACGGTTCGAAATAAGATTGTGGAATCGGGAACGGCGCAAAGCAACACGCTGCTTAAATTCGATAGTTATGGAACACATACGGAAAGCTATTGGCGTGGCGAATTTGGTGCTTTATACACTTGGTTGTTTGCCAATGAAAATTTAGGTATTACCGATTTAGATACTAAGCAAGTACGGATTCAATATTCTGCTGATGGCGCCTTACTAGTTAGTAACTTGCCTTCGCCGCAAGAAGCGGTTTTGTATGATTTGGCGGGCCGAAAAGTGGCGACATTTACATTAGAGAATGGTTTACATCGCAAATCGGTTGCAACGGGAATTTATGTCCTGATTTGTGGAGGAAAATCTTACAAAGTAAAATTTTAACTACATTTTGTAGTTTTTATTCTACAAAATTATTGATACGATACTTTTTTTGTTAAAATTTTACTCAAATTCGTAAAACGAAGTACTTTTTTCTGCTCCTTTGCGTTGAGATAAAAAAGATGCGGATGGAAACGGAGAACAAATTACGAGGAACTGCTGTTTGTACGTTTGGCGTTATTGGTGCGGCAATTGGTCTTAGCATCATTGCGGCGTTTTTATACACCGTTCGTCAGCCTAATCCGCACTGGGGATCCTATTGGGCTTTGAAGCCTGTAATAACTTGTGGAACTTCTGGTTTTGTAGCCGGCGCAATTTTATATATTTTGTTAGCCTATCCGTACAAAACTTTAGCGTGGAGTATTGTAGGAAAATTAGCCGGACTAGTTACATTTTTTAGTCTGCTTTGGGTAGGAATGGTCGCCGGACTAGCAGGCACTTTCTGGAATTAAGATATAGATAAAGTAAAAAAGCCTCCAATTGGAGGCTTTTTTTATACTGCTAAAACGCTGTTTTCGGCGTTAGCAAACGCATTCCATTGAAAAGCATCTGCTTCTGGTTCGTTTTGATACGTACCGTCTACGAAGTATTTGAATTCGTAGTTAGCGTCTTTTGCTACTTCAAATGTAGCTTTAAAGGTACCGTTTTTTTGTTTTGCAAGAGCGCCTGCTTCAGGATTCCAGCTATTGAAATCGCCTACTACTGCAACAGTTTGCGCCTCTTTTGCATCTACAGTAAAAGTTACTTTACAAACTGGTTTACTCTTTATAAATTGTTTCTTGATTGCCATAACTTATTAATAGTTAATATTATACGGCAAAGAAAATAAATACCAAGCACAAAAAAACACGAACTTGCATTTTTGAGACTCTGCTATAAAAACTGTTATAAAAAAACGAATGTCGTATTTCTCAAACGTTTTCCTATTCCGACTTTCTGTAGAAAACGTTTTCAAATTATCGTTTTGGCAAATTGTATTTGTTGGATATTTTAAAAAATTCTATATTTCTGACTGAAAATCTGCTGAAAATGAACACTGAACAACAAGAATTGTATGAAAATGCACGCAAGCGACTTCGCCAAAAGCGGTTACTTTACTATCATTTTGTTTTTTTCTGTATCGGAAATCTTTTTTCCTTTGTTGCCAATTCGTTTTTCGAAGTAGGTGCACCTACAAAGTGGTGGACCTGGGTTTTAGCCGCTTGGGTGTTTCTGTTTGTTCTCCATTTTGTGGATGTATATATCACGAAGCGATTTCTCAACAAAAACTGGGAACGCCAACAAATTGAGCGACTCGTAAAAAAACAAGAACAGCGAATTGAACAATTAAAAAACAAAATCGATTTAGATAAACAATAATGAAGCAAATCACACTCATTGCAGCAATTGGCGAAAACAGAGAACTCGGAAAAAATAATGATTTGCTTTGGCACTTACCCGACGATTTCAAGCGTTTTAAAGCTTTAACGCAAGAACACGACATGATTATGGGTTACAAAACATTTCGAAGTTTACCTAAATTACTTCCCAATCGGAAGCATATTGTGATTAGCACTAAAAAATTAACATCTGATACAGATCAATTGATTTATTGCGGCAGTTTGGAAGAAGCGGTAAACTACTCGAAAACCAATCCGACTTTTGTAATTGGCGGCGGGCAGATTTATAATTTAAGTCTTGCTATAGCCGATAAACTAGAGCTGACGCGCGTTCACGGTAGTTTTGATGCAGAGGTGTTCTTTCCCGAAATTCCAAAAAATGAGTTCGAACTCGTAAAAAGTGAGTTTCATCCCAAAGATGATAAGCATGCCTATTCCTTCACTTACGAAACATATATCAGAACTTCCCGTTAAACCAACCTACAAAAAGCCTTTGGTTTTGTAACTTTGACGCAAATTTTATAAATGGCAGCATCAATTAAGCCTTACAAGAATTCTGAACAGTCTAAGAAAGACCAAATCAGAAGAATGTTTGACAACATCTCTTGCGATTACGATCAATTGAATCGAGTGATTTCTTTCGGTATCGACAACGCGTGGAGAAAAAAAGTAATTGAATGGGTCAGTAGAACAAATCCGAAATCCATTCTCGATGTGGCAACCGGAACAGGCGATCTGGCGCTGATGTTCAAAAATTCGGGCGCAGAGAAAATCGTTGGTCTCGATCTTTCGCCAGGCATGCTAGAAATTGGTCGAAAAAAAGTTATTTCGGAAGGACTTACTAGTTTGATTGATATGGTTGTGGGGGACTCGGAGCAACTTCCGTTTGAAGACAACACTTTTGACGCGATAACCGTTTCTTTCGGAATTCGAAACTTCGAAGATTTGGAACTCGGACTTAGCGAGATTCGCCGGGTATTAAGACCGGGCGGCATTTTCGTCATCTTAGAAACATCAGTTCCGACAAAGTTTCCATACAAACAAGGCTACAAGATTTACACACAAACCCTCCTCCCTACCATCGGACGTATCTTTTCAAAAGACAAAGTAGCGTATCAATATTTATCCGATTCGGCTGCGGTTTTTCCTTACGGAGAAGCTCTAAACAATATTTTGCGAAAAGTTGGGTTTACTAATGTGGTTGCACATCCGCAGACGTTTGGAGTAGCCACTATTTATACAGCAGGGAAATCTTAACATGCGAAAAAGCCTTCTCATTATCGTCTTATTTATGCCGCTTCTCGCGAAAGCGCAATTCCACATGTTTAGTAAAGATCCAATTATCAATTTGGAGAACTTTGACAATCAACGTGTGCATTGGGGCTATTTTCTTGGATTTAATTCATACGATTTTAAATTCGAATACAAGAATGTAGGTCCGGATGTCTTGGTAAATTCAACAATCGGATTTAACGTTGGTCTGGTCGGAAATTTGCGCCTGCACAAACATATAGATTTGCGTTTTGAACCCGGTTTATACTTCAACCAACGAAATCTGACTTTCCCAGGGATTGCCAATCCTGTCGATGCTTTACGCGAAGTAAAATCGACTTATCTTCACTTTCCATTGTTGGTGAAGTTATCGTCGGTTCGAACCGGAAACATCAAACCATACGTTGTGGCCGGCGTGGGAACTGCACTGAATTTAGCTTCGAACGCAGATGCAAAAGACGACAATGCCAACAATCGTTTTCGAATGATAAAAAACACCAATTTTTATGAATTGGGTTTTGGAATCGATTTATACCTTCAATATTTTAAATTCTCTCCTTCGATTCGAGGCGTCTTTAGCTTTAACGATGAATTAATTCGCGATAACGACCCGAATAGTCCGTGGACATCAAATATCCAATCGATGTCTACACGAGCCATTTTTATCAACTTCACCTTCCACTAGAAGTTCTTCGCATTTCAGCTAAAATAATCGCTGCTGCTGTAGTAACATTTAAACTCTCGGTTTGTTGCAATTTGCCGTAGCGCGGAATCGATATTTTTTTTGTGATACTTTCTTCCGTTTCCGAACGAATGCCGTTTGCTTCATTCCCTAAAATGAGGTAGCAGGGCGTTTCCAAAACTTGGTTGTAAACAGACTCGCCTTCCATAAACGCGCCGTAAACCGGAGCGGGTTGTGTGCGAATTGTGTTTGAAATATCTTGATAGGTGACACGAACACGCGCCATAGAGCCCATTGATGCTTGAACAACTTTCGGATTGTATAAGTCGACGGTGTCGGGCGCACAAAGTAATTGAGAAACGCCAAACCAATCGCACAAACGAATCAAAGCACCAAAATTTCCCGGATCCCGAATGCCGTCGGCAACAACCGTAATTTCATCTAATTTGAAACTAGTTGCTTTTGGAATCCGAAAAACCGCTAAAACAGGCGATGCATCTGCCAAGGCACTAATACGCTTCATTTCCGCTTCGTCGATAAGCGTTGCTGCCGAAAACTGCTGCTTGGTACCGGCTGTGGTAAACAAGTATTCCGCAAAATAACCGGCGGCAATCAATTCAGAAACCACCTTAACTCCCTCAGCAATAAATAATTGCTCCTGCTGTCTAAATTTTTTCAGATGTAAAGACGTGATTCGCTTGGTTATTGTTTTGCTTAACATTGAAATAATGTACTTTTGGTTAGTTAATTGGCACTTTTGAAAGCAGGCATCGCAAAAATAACGGTATTTCTCTTAGCGCTTGCAATCTTTAGCGGTTGCAAAAGCACGAAACGCGTAAAAGAAGGCGAACTTCTACTGACTAAAAATACTATTCTAGTCGATGGTAAGAAATCAAATGACGAGCTACTCGAAGATTTGCTATACCAGAAACCCAATAGCAAATTTTTGGGTTACAAGCTGCGATTACAATTATTTAATATTGCAAAAAAAAATCCAGATTCGTCCTACAAGGCAAGGTATCTGAAAAATCCTACGAAATTCAAACGACAGTCAATGATTTTTTCTGCCAAACAAGTTAGGCGCCGCGGCAAATCATTTTTGTACAGCGGTCTGGATAAATTTCTAAAGAAAACCGGTGAAGCTCCTGTAGTTATAAAGAAAGAGCGCGTCGAAAAATCAAAACAAAGATTGCAAGTTTACCTGAGTAATAAAGGATATTTTAGAAATCAGGTTACTGCAAGAATTGATACTGCTGGAAAGAAGAAAGGTACTGTTACTTATACGATTACTCGCGGCAAACGTGCTACCATCGACAGTTTGACACATAAAATAGCTACACCGGCTCTCGATTCGCTGTATCGTCAAATATCTAATAAGGCGCTGCTGAAAATTGGAGAACCCTTCGAAGCCGAGATTTTTGAAGCCGAGCGAAACCGTATTACAAGTTATTTCCGCAATCATGGCGCACTCGAATTTCAGCAAAGTAGTATCGTATACGACATTGATACCATTAAAACCGGAGGAAAAACGTATGTAAAACTAATCATCAACGACCAATCGGTTCGAGAAGGTGATTCCACAGCTACGCGTCCGTTCAAACTTTATACCATCAGCAAGGTCAATATCTATACTGACCAGCCCAAGGATAAAAAATCTGCTCAAGTAAAAGACAGCATAAATTACAAAGGCTTTGATGTCTTTAGTTTTCAAAAATTAAAATACCGTCCCAAAGCAATTACCGACGCTATTTTCCTTAATCCAGGCAATGAGTATGCCGATTTTAGAGCCAACCTGACTACCCGATCGCTCAATAACCTTAAAATTTTCAATCAGCCGACGCTTCAATTTAAGCCAGACCCTTCCAACGAAAATAAGTTAATTGCCAATATTTACCTTTCGCCCAAAGAAAAATACTATTTCTTGACATCACTCGACGTTACTCACTCTAACGTGCAAGATTTTGGAATAGCTGCATCGGCTTCGGTAACAATCCGAAATGTATTTAATGGCGCGGAAACTTTACTAGTTGCTATGCGTGGCAACATTGGCTCTTCAACCGATTTGGCCAATCCAGACAATACATTTTTTAATATCTCGGAATACGGTATCGACAGCCGACTCTCTTTTCCGAGAATTTTATTTCCGTTTAAAACCGACAAAATCATTCCAAAAAGTATGCTGCCTTCAACGAGCATAAATTTAGGTTTCGCAACACAGCGCAATATTGGATTAGATAAGGAAAATTTTACGGGAGCCATGACTTATAATTGGATGCCTGATCGAAACAAAACAGCACGCTTTGACTTGTTTAATATCCAATATGTGAACAACGTAAACGTAAGTAATTATTTCAATGTGTATCGGTCGAGCTATGCCGCTCTGAATGAAATTGCACAAAATGTTAGTACAAACGACAGTTATTTCTCGCCTACAAATGGTAATTTACTTGTTCCTGAAGGAGCCAGTGGATTCACCAGCGATGTCCTCAACAACCTTACATCGCTAGTACCCACAGATCCCAATTACCGTGAAGTGCGAAGCATTGAGGAACGTCGGCGCCGACTTACCGAGAACAACCTGATTCTAGCTTCGAGCTACAGCTATAGTCGTACTACTAAAGCTAACTTGGTTGACAACAACTTTTTCACGATACGTTTCAAGGCTGAATCTGCTGGAAATGTGCTTTCGCTATTTGCTGGAACTGCCAACAGTTTGAATGCACAATCAACTGGCAAGCAGATTTTTGGTGTAGAATTTTCCCAGTACGCGAAAGGCGAATTCGAATTTATAAAACATTGGGATTTACGACGCGAAAAGGTGCTTGCCATCCGTACCTTCTTTGGAATGGCAGTGCCGTATGGAAATTCGACTAATATTCCGTTTTCGCGAAGCTACTTTGCTGGAGGTTCGAACGACATCCGTGCTTGGCAGCCGTACCGCTTAGGACCGGGCAGCAGCGGCGCACGAAATGACTTTAACGAAGCGAACATGAAACTACTGGCCAATGCCGAACTTCGGTTTAAAATCGTGAATAAGTTTAAAGGAGCCGTTTTTGTGGATGCAGGAAACATTTGGAACGTTTTAGACGACGCTACTTTAGCTGAAAGCAAATTCGAAGGCATTCAATCGTTAAAAGACATTGCTGTTGGCTCTGGCTTTGGCTTACGCTACGACTTTAGCTTTTTTGTTTTGCGAAGCGACTTCGGTTTTAAAACCTACAATCCAGCAGAAACGTACAATAAACGTTGGTTCCGCGACTATAACCTTGCCAATATGGTGGTGAACATTGGTATTAATTATCCTTTTTAACGAAAACAAAACTTTCCGAAACCCAAGATTTTCTGAAAAGAAATTGTTTTTGTCTTTGGCCATTTTTAAAGTAAATAAGACAAACCTAGACTAACTACACGTTATTAAATTGTGGCTTAATGGACATTTTTTAGGCTGATAATCGTGTGAAGCGTTG
>NZ_NOXX01000198.1 GCF_002251775.1 Flavobacterium aurantiibacter | reverse complement strand
TTGATTTTTAATCAATTATGTTTTTTGTCGTGTACTAAACCTTTTGTTCATAAAATCGCGGTTGAGTGAAATATCGAACTGTTGAATTGGTTCTGTAACTTTATAAATTTCCCAAATTCCTGTTGGAACATAGAAATAATTAAGCGTTGAAACGATATCATACGGCAATTGAATTTGCGCTTGACCGCCGTACGTAAATACTCCGTCGTTTTTAAAACCTGTTGAAAATCCGTCGGTTGTAGTTTTCTGATACGCGATATTGGCGTAGATGTAGTTCATTTTATCCGGATTTGCCATTCGGGTATTGAACTCGTTTTTACCTTTAAAGATATAATCAAGTGGGATGGGGAAATTTAGATAGGAAGAGAAGGTTTTAAAGCGATCGATTTGCACGAACGTTCTGTTGGCAACGAGTTCGCCGGGTTCGGCAGCAATTACAAACTGATTGGCGTCTTTCGAAACGCTGTAGTTTACACCTAATTGAATGTAGTTGAAAGCCGAGAATGTAGCGCTGTAGTTGTCGAAAAACACAGGTGCGAGCAGCAAGTTTCCTTCGCTGGCGTTGTAACGGTTAAAGAGCGAGTTGTTGTTTGGATCGATGTTGGTATATCCGGGCTGGTTCACTTTTCGGTTGTACGACGAGTTGAGGTTTAGCTGATCGGTAAAGCGGTAGTTCAGGGAAATACTCGGAAACAAGTTGGTGTTGGTAAACTTAATTTCGTTGGCAACGGTTGAAGCGTTTCGGGTTACGTTAAAATCTTCGAAACGAATACCTGCTGTAAATGAGAATTTCTTGATGCTTTTGGTGACTTGGGCGTAGAAAGCGAGGTTGGTTTCGAGGTAGTCGAAATCGATCGCATCGGTGAAAGTTCCGTTATCAAAAATGTCTTCGTTGGTGCTTTCAAAATTGTAGCGTCCGAAGTTTGTAACCTTTAGGTGATTGAATTTACCTCCGGTTGCGAAATTGAGTTTTAGTTTGGTAATAGGAAGGTTGAAATCGTACTTAAGATAATAGTTGTATAGATCGAAGTTAAGATCGCTGTTGTTAAAGGTACGCGCGCCGTCTTCTTGAGAAACCGACTTGTTCATGGGTGTTCTTCCGAAATAATTTCCGTAGGCGATAACATCGACGGTACTTCCGATGGTGTCGAGTTTGAGTTTGTACTGCGTACTGGCTTCGTGGAAATTGGTTTTTTCCTTAGTAAAGCCGTTGTTTAGGAAGTCGATTCCGTTGCCTGTAGCTGTATTGGTTGTGTTGTTGTCGTCTTTAGAGGCCGACATGTTGTAATTGAACAGCAAGTTTGATTTATCGTTTATGCGGTAATTCAGACCGGTTCTCCAATACAGATTTCGGTTAATGGTTTGCGTAAAGTTTTTCTGATCGAGCGTAACCGGTGGCGTTAAAGTGGTGAAGGTTTGCGTGCTGTTATTTTGGTTTTCGCTTTCGATGTAGTTTACACCGAACATGGTTTGCCAGCTTACTTCTTTAACTTTTCCATTAAGTAGGATTTGCGGGCTGGGTTTTTGATACTCGTTGAAGTTGTAATTGATGTTAAAGCTTGCGTTAACGCCTTTCATTTTGCGTGAAGCGGTAACGATATTGATGATAGATCCGCTTGCATTTGCGTCGAATGCAGCGCCCGGGTTGTAAATAAGTTCGATTTTTTCGATAGCGCCCGCTGGCAAACTGTTAAGGTAGTTTTCTAAATCCTGGCCCGTTAAGGTGCTTGGCGCTCCGTCGATGTAAATTTGCACGCCGCGTCCGTTAAGTGTGAGTCCGCCGCCGGGCGATTTCACCACACCGGGAATACGTCGAACCGCGTCCATGGCATTACCAGAATTGAGCATGCCGTTGTCTTTTACGTTGACGGTTGTTTTATCGGGATCGATTTTAATGAACTTCTTTTGTTTAGCGGTGATGGTAACTTCGGCGAGTTGCTGTGTTTTTGTTTCGAGTTTCAAGTCGGGCAAAGCGATGGTAGTTTCGCCGGCTTTGACAGCAAATTTTTGCGACTGAATGGGACTGTCGAGTGCAGTAACGTCGATTACGTAGTTGCCTGGTTCGAGATTTAGTTCGCGTTCGATTTTACAGCCGAGCACATTAAAAATAATGGGCGAAGAACCGTCGGCTCGCGCGAGCGTTACGGTTCGAAGTTCTTCGTCTTTTTCACAAGAGCGGTTAGAAAGCGGTGCGTTAACCGTAATTTTAACCGGCGTTTTCTGTGAAAACACACTGGCCGAAACGAGCAAAAATAGCCCTAGTACGAGTGATTTCATGAGGATTGATTTGATTGATGATGTGGAATAGACGCTGCGCTTTAGAAAATGTTACAGCTATTTTGAGATTTTTTTAGGAAATTTCCTCGATAGCGAATTTTGCGCAAAGTAGGCTACTGCAGCAGCCTAAGCTATTTTTTGAATATCTGAAGATTGATTTGAAGAATAGATCGCTGAATTTTAAAACCTACGAGCTAAATCAGATCTGCGTAGGCGAAAACATGTGCCCTTTTTAAAATTCTGAGGGCATGGGTGGTTGCCAAAAGACACTTTCGAAATTTTGTACTTGATTATCTACGACGCGAATTCCTTCGTTTTCAAGCAATTGTTGCATGAGATTGGATCCTGGAAAATGATGTTTCCCGGTGAGTAAACCAATGCGATTTACGACGCGATGGGCAGGAACGTTGGGCAGATTGTGCGCGGCGTTCATGGCGTAACCGACAACACGAGCCGACTTGGCCGATCCTAAACATTTGGCGATAGCGCCGTACGTACTTACCCGACCTTCGGGAATTTGACGTACAACTGCATACACACGTTCGAAAAAAGGATCGTCTTGACTCATCCGAAATAATATTCCAATATATTTATGATGGTAAAGATGGAAACCAAACCTGTTACCGAGCCAATGATGTAATTCATGTTTTTAAGAATTACTGCTGTTTTG
This sequence comes from Flavobacterium aurantiibacter, assembly GCF_002251775.1. Taxonomy (GTDB): domain Bacteria; phylum Bacteroidota; class Bacteroidia; order Flavobacteriales; family Flavobacteriaceae; genus Flavobacterium; species Flavobacterium aurantiibacter. The sequence continues at coordinate 46,858 of NZ_NOXX01000198.1, read as the reverse complement.
CTTTCCAACTTCGAAAACAAACTGATGTAGCAATAGAAAGCCATAAAAGAACCAACCGCTGCTCCGGTAACAAAATTTCCAATCTCGGAGTTTTCAAAGTCAAAATACCCAAAAGACGACAAGCTAACGCTAACAATTACGTAGAACGGTATCGGAAAGAAATTGATGGCCGAAAGCAACATACCAAAAAAGAATCGGCCTTTTTTTGAACGCACTTTCACCTCTTTAGCCGATTTTGGTTTGTGCGTTCCACGACTAAAAAAATAGATGGTTAGCAGAATAAAAATAGCCAACCCGATTTCGCGCAACAGGATGACAACTTCGGGATGTGCATCGATAAAGCGTGCAAAAATCAATGCAATTACCGTTTGGAAAATCACTGTGAGTGTAGCTCCAAGCGCAAACATAACTGCACGTACTCTTCCTTCATCGAGGGCAATACGCGCTGCGGTCATGTTTATGAGTCCGGGTGGAATGATACCAATAACTGCCGCTGCAAAACCGAAAGTAATGGGTAAGACTATTTGTTGTGCTACAAATGCCGGCAATAAGAGAGGGAGTGCGGCGTACAAAATTATTGGTTATTAATGGGTTACAAGCTAAACCGAAGATACGTAATTGCTTTGTTAATTTCCAAATATTGTTGCTCGTAAAACGTCTGAATTTCAGTAACCTCTGCCGGAGCACCTTCGTTTTTATAGATATTGTGGTTGGCGTAGTGTACTGGTAAGCCGAGACCATGGAGCAAACCCAAGGTATATCCGTGCATAAACTCAGAGTCGGTTTTTAGGTTTACAAAACCGTCTTTCACGAGCACTTTGCGGTATTTTTCGAGGAAATCGCTGTTAGTCATGCGGTGTTTGGTTCGCTTGTATTTTATTTGAGGATCTGGAAAAGTAATCCATATTTCGGCGATTTCGGCTTCAGCAAAAATCTGATCAATTAATTCGATGTGTGTTCGAACGAAAGCTACATTCGGAAGGTTGTTTTCGATTGCCGTTTTAGCACCACGCCAAAACCGTGCTCCTTTCACATCTATTCCAATGTAATTCACTTCCGGATTTCGTTTGGCCAAACCAATCGTGTATTCACCTTTTCCGCAACCTAATTCCACTACAATCGGATTGTCGTTTCCGAAGAAATCTCTACTCCATTTTCCTTTCAAAGGAAAATTTCCTGCAACTACTTCTTCTCTTTTTGGCTGTAGTACATTATTAAATGTTTCGTTCTCTTGAAATCGCTTCTGTTTATTTTTGCTTCCCACGCTTTTGCTTAAAGTTTTGATAAGATTAAAGAAATGCAAAGTTATCAAAGCAAACCTACCTTTGCACAAAAATAAAGATGCCAAATACCGTAATTGTTGCACCGTTAAACTGGGGATTAGGACATGCCACGCGCTGCATCCCGATAATTAAAGCTTTGCAAGCGCTCGATTACGAACCAATCATTGCCTCCGACGGCATGGCTTTGGAACTACTGACCAAAGAATTTCCCGACTTGCAAAAGCTGGAACTCCCTTCCTACAACATTGAATACGCCAAAGAAGGAAGAAATTTCAAATGGAAAATGCTAGCGAATTTACCCGCGATGATCGACGCTATTTTAACGGAGAAGAAAATCATTAAAGCTTTTCTGAAAGAAAATGAGGTTTCGGGGATTATTTCCGACAATCGATTAGGAGTATACAGTAAAAAAATTCCGTCGGTTTTCATCACGCATCAACTGAATGTTTTAAGCGGTAACACCTCGTGGTTGAGCACGGCCTTACATAAAAATGCGATTAGAAAATTTACGGAATGCTGGGTTCCCGATTTTCAACACGGGCAAAACCTTTCGGGGAAACTCGGCAAAAGCAACGACCGTTCGCTGCGCGTAAAACATATTGGCGTTTTGAGTCGATTTGAAAAAGTGGATACTGAAAAAATCTACGATTTAGGCATAGTGCTTTCGGGTCCGGAACCGCAGCGCAGCTTACTTCAAGAACATTTGGAAAAGCAGCTTCCGGATTTCAACGGTTCGGTTTTACTCGTACGTGGCATTATTGAAGCCGAGCAAAAAACACAGATTGCCGGAAATGTGACAACCTATAATTTTATGACTTCGGAACAGCTCGAATTTGCGTATCAGCAATGTAAATTATTGATTTGCCGTTCGGGTTATACTTCGCTGATGGATTTGGCGAAGCTTGAACTTTCGGCATTTTTAATTCCAACGCCTGGGCAATTTGAGCAGGAGTATTTGGCAAAGAGATGCAAACGTTTGGGAATGGCGCCGATGGAAAAACAGGAACGCTTCGAGCTTAAACAGCTCAACGAAATAAAGTTATACGCTGGGTTTCCGAAGGTTGATGGCGACGTAAATTGGAAAAAATTATTCCGCCTTTTCGATAGTAAATGAGAACTCGGAACCTTTTCCGAATTCGCTTTCAATGTAAATTTTCTCGTCGTGTGCTTCGATGATGTGTTTTACAATCGACAAGCCCAGACCCGAACCGCCTTCGGCACGTGCCCCGCTTTTATCTACGCGGAAAAATCGTTCGAATAAACGCGGAATGTACTGCGGTTCAATGCCCTCACCATCATCCTTGATGCGAACAATAATTTTATTGTCGGTTAGGCTTTCAATGCCTACTTCGGTCGAACCGTTGACTTTTCCGTATTTGATGGAATTCACAATTAGGTTTACGAGAACTTGTTGAATTTTCTCTTGATCGCCAAAAACACGAATCGGACGCAGATATTTTCTGTCGAAAGACAAAAGAATATTCTTTTCTTCAGCTTTCATTTCCAACAGATCAAACACGTTTTGCACTAACTCGACAATATTGAACTTACTGAGATTGAGGTTTAAATCGCCCGACTCCAACTTCGAAATCATATCTAAATCTTGCACGATAAAAATGAGTCGTTCGACCCCTTTTTCGGCGCGTTCGAGGTATTTTTTGCGGATGTTTTTATCGTTCATAGCGCCGTCGAGTAGCGTGAGTAAATACCCTTGTACAGTGAACAGCGGCGTTTTTAGTTCGTGGGAAACGTTTCCGAGAAATTCGCGTCGGTATTCTTCGCGGACTTTCAAAGTTTCGATTTCCATCTTTTTGTCCATGGCAAATTTCTTCACTTCGCGCGTAAGCGTAGCCATATCGGTAGTGATGGGTTGGTTTCGAAAAGAACTCGACTCGAGAAACGACACGTCGTCGTAGATTTTTTTTACTCTTCTATAGATAAAGACTTCAACGCGGTATTGAATAACAAAAAACGAAAACGTATAAACGGCGAGTGCAAACAATAGCAAAAACCACAGAAACGGCAGCGCTTTTGGAAGGAAAAAAAACCAACTGAGAAAACCTACAAAACCGGTTGCAAATAAGGTGATGTACAAGGACGACTTACCTGCAAAGCGATACGTTTTCTTGAAAGTAAGATTCATGCTGTATTAAAAGAGTTGCTGCAAAGGTGCGAAGTTTTATTAAACCTCGAACTTGTACCCTACTCCTTTTATGGTTTTAAAGAAATCTTCGCCGATTTTTTCACGCAGTTTTCGGATGTGCACATCAATGGTTCTGCCACCAACAATCACTTCGTTACCCCAAACTTTATCGAGAATTTCTTCTCTTTTAAAAACTTTACCTGGCTTGGATGCGAGAAGGTAGAAGAGTTCGAACTCTTTTCGTGGAAGTACAATTTCTTCGCCGTCTTTCACAATTTTGTATTCCTCGCGATTAATTTCGATTCCGCCTACGTTGAGTTTTTCCGAATTGGTATCGCTTTCCTTCAATCGGCGTAACAAGGCTTTTACTTTCGAAACGAGCAATTTCGGTTTTATGGGTTTTGTGATGTAATCGTCGGCACCTGCATCGAAACCAGCTACTTGCGAGTAATCTTCGGAACGCGCGGTAAGAAAGGTAATAATTACATTGGCGAGTTCGGGAGTTTTGCGAATGATTTCGGTGGCTTCCATACCGTCCATTTCGGGCATCATCACATCCATGATAATTAAATGTGGCAACTCTTTCTTGGCTTTTGCAACAGCTTCTTTTCCGTTGGCAGCCGTACTAATTTGATATCCTTCTTGCGATAAATTGTAGCCTACAATTTCAAGTATATCTGCCTCATCATCAACGAGTAAGATTCGAATATCTTTCTTTTTCATACGTGAACTTTGGTTTTAGCGATTGTAAATGTAAAGATAAAAAAGAGCTCAGCAGAAGGCTTTACTGTAATTTAAAGACTTAACATTCTGTTAATATTTAACAAATGTATTGGTAACGCTGTCTTAACGTGGAGCTAAAACGATAAGCATTCCTTTGCACCAAATTTAAACAACACTTCCATGAGGAATTTTTTAAGCGTATTTTTTCTGTTAGTTGGAACTGTGGCTTTTGCGCAGAAAGGAACTATTGCAGGAAAAATAACCGACAAAGATGTTAACAACGAACCGATGTCATTTGCCAATATTATACTTAAAGGAACAACAATTGGAACGGCCACGGATATCGACGGAAATTTTGAATTAGCTGTTGACCCGGGAAACTATACTGTAGAGATTAGTTTTGTGGGTTACGAAACAATATTAGTTCCGGTAACTGTGGTTGCCAACCAAACGGTAACGATAAATCGCGCAATGAGTACAGGCAGCGTTAAGTTAGAGGATGTGGTACTCGTTCAGCAGGTTAATAAGCAGAAAGAAAATGCTTTATTGTTGGATCAAAAAAACGCAGTAGAAATAAAACAGAGTATTGGAGCGCAGGAATTGGCGCGAAAAGGAGTCAGCGATGTGGCTACTGCGGTTACTAAAACAACAGGGATTACTAAACAGGAAGGAAGCGGAACCATTTTTGTTCGCGGTTTGGGAGATCGTTATAACGCTACTACACTTAATGGTTTGCCTTTACCTTCGAGTGATCCAGAGCGCAAAAACATCAGTCTTGAGATTTTTGGAACCGATATTGTGGAATTCATTTCGATAGATAAAGTCTATAACTCAAAAATTTACGGCGATTTTGCGGGAGGAAACGTTGATATTGTTTCTAAAGAACACAAAGGTGCTGGATTTTTAAAATTTGATATCGGTGGTGATGTAAACTCGAATGCATTGAGTAACGAGGATTTTAGGGTGCAAAACGGTTATAACAAGAGCGGTTTTAACGATAAATCGCGTCCCGGAGGAACATTAAACAACTACAATTTCTCCACTTTAAGCAGCGAACAACCCACAGCAGTTGCCAATAGTTTTGGACTAACTGGCGGAAAATCATTTAATATTGGCGAAGTTGGAAAATTAAGTCTCTTTGGAACCGTTTCGTACGACAATGATTTTGCAGCGAAAGCCGATGGTGTTGCTCGTGGTGGCGTTAATGGAGCAGGCGTTGTTTTTAGAAATTTTCCAAGATTTTCAGAAGTTACCTATAGCACAAATACAACTGCCATGGGTAACATAGGTTACAAAATTAACTCAAAAAACAAAATCAACTTTAATTCGTTGTTTATCAACGCATCGTCGTTGTCTACACAAGAATACAGCGGCTTAATTATCGATATTGCGGATAATGGCAATGGACTTTTAAAACGATACAAATACGACCAGAACCAACTCTTTGTAAATCAGCTTTTGGGCGAGCACAAATTTACTGAGCGTATTAAATTAAATTGGGGTGGATCATTCAGCACCATTTCAGGAAACCAGCCCGATCGAGTACAGAACATTTTCCGTCAAGAAGCAAACGGATTCTTGTTGTCTAATGTTTCCTCTGCCGACAATCACCGTTATTTTCAAGAATTAACTGAGGATGAAATTGCCTTTAATGCTGCTGTAGATTATAAAATTGGAAAAATTGAGGATGGTGAATACAAAGGTAAGATAACTGTTGGGGCAAATGCACGTCAGAAAAAACGTGAATTCGAAGCGGTTCAATACAATTTAGACATCAATAATGATTTTGTTGAAACTATTGTTGACCCAAATAATCTTGACACGTTTTTCAATCAATCAAATTTGAATGCAGGTGTATTTTCACTTTCTACTTTCCGAGGAAACGCTCAAGTTCCGAGTGCTTTAGATCCGCAGTTCTATAACGGCGATTTGAACATCCTTGCAGGTTATGTTAATGCAGAATACCAATTCGGAAAACTTACCGGAGTTTTTGGTTTACGCGTTGAAACACTTGAGCAATTTGTAGAATGGAATACTTCAGTAGATCCGGCAGGTGGCGACAATACATTGGATAAATTTGCATTTTTACCTTCCTTAACATTGAAGTACGAACTGAACGAAAAACAAAATCTGCGTTTCGGCTTCAGCAAAACGTATACATTGCCTCAATTCAAAGAGCGCGCCTTCTTTGTTTATGAAGATGCTATCGAAGCAAAATTTGGTAATCCAGACTTATACGAGTCTGATGAATACAATTTCGATTTGAAGTGGGAACTTTTTCCAAAAGCGGATGAATTAATTTCGATCACAGGTTTTGGAAAACTCATTCAAAATCCGATCAACGAAATTAGTGTACTGTCTTCGACAAACGACGTTTCGTATGCCAATACTGGCGATCAGGCGTATGTAGCTGGAGCTGAACTTGAGTTGCGAAAAAACATATTTAGTATTGGAGAAACTAATGCTCGTAAATTATCGGCAGGTTTTAATGCTTCGTATTTGTATTCTCACCAAGACTTAGACGAAGATAAAGTACGTCGAGAAAACAGAACCGTAAACTTGCAAGCTGATTTTACCGACGATTCTAGCAGACTTACTGGCGCATCTGACCTATTAATGAATGCCGACATTACCTTTTCTACAGATTGGAACGACAAACAAGGTAGCTTTATGACTACGTTGGCCTACACGTATTTTTCAGATCGCGTATACTCTCTAGGAACGGTACAGCGCGGAAATCAGGTAGATAAATCATTTGGCGTTTTAGATTGGGTAACTCGAACCAAACTCACAAAGAACTTCGGAATCAATTTTATTGCACGCAATTTACTTGATCCTAAAATCGAACGCGTACAAGAAAACAAAAGTGGCGATGTAACTGTACTTAGCTACAGAAAAGGAATGAACTTTAGCTTAGGCATGAGCTATCAGTTTTAGTAATTTGAGGATTAGTTACTTAGAAAGCTGTCGGTTTCTCGACAGCTTTTCTTTTTTTCTTAACATTGGAAACATTGCCTTAATATGTTCATAGCAATTTGATAAAGAACCAATGACCTTCTGTTAACTTGGTTTTGAAGATATAGAGTCAAATTTGCAGCAACAAAATAACTATTAATAAAATCAACATGAAAAATGTATTTTTAAAGTCGGCATTAGCTCTTGCAGTTTTCGCTGGACTTTTTACAAGCTGCTCGAGCGACGACAACAACGGGCCAACTTCAACATTTGTGGTTACACCGGAAGATTTCAGAGGAAATATCAATGATGGTGAAGTAGTTTTGAACGCTAACACCGTGTATACACTAACGGGACCTCTAGTAGTAAACGACGGTGCTACACTTACAATCCCCGCGGGTACTGTAATCGAAGCAACTGGTGGTACCGCTGCTTATATTGCTGTAGCGCAAGGCGGTAAAATCTTTGTTAACGGAACAGCGTCAAACCCTGTTGTAATGACTTCGGGCTTAGCTACGCCTGCGGCAGGTAACTGGGGAGGTTTAGTAATTTGTGGAAAAGCACCAATTAACACGGTTTCAGGAGGCGCTTCAACGGCACAGTCGGAAGTAGCTGGTTTAACATACGGTGGATCTATTGCTAACGACAATTCAGGTTCGGTTCGTTACTTAGTAATCGAATACGCTGGTGCAGCATTCTCTTCTACAAAAGAATTTAACGGTGCATCCTTATTCGGTGTAGGTTCAGGAACTACATTTGAATACGTACAAGCTTTAAATGGTGCCGACGATGGTTTCGAATTCTTCGGAGGAACAGTAAATACATCTAATCTAGTTTCTTTTGGAAACCAAGACGATCAATTCGACTGGACAGAAGGTTGGAGTGGAACGAACAACAACTGGTACGGAAAAATTTCTTTTGGTCAAGGAAACCGTGGTATCGAAGCAGACAACTACGAATTTGGCTTTGCTAATACTCCTGTTTCGAATCCTACTATCAACAACATTACTTTAGTTGGTGCTGGGCCAAACGCAAGCTCACAAAGTTATGCTGAGAACCAAGCAATGAAACTACGTCGTGGAACTCGTGCTAGCTTTACAAATGTAGTTTTAGCAGATTGGGCTACAGGAATCGACATCGAACACAACGAAACTTTAGCTAACATTCCAGGTTCACTTTCGTTAACTACAGTTTTATTTACAAACATCACAACTAAATCTAAAGGAAAAGACACTGCTGGTGCTACTGTATCTGTTACAAATGCTTTTACAGAGGGAGCGGCAACGGGTGCTGGAAATGGCGCTGGAATTCCAACTTGGGCTCAAGGATGGACCAACGGTCTTAACTAAGACACATAAAATAATAATATAAGAATGGCTGCTCTCGGGCGGCCATTTTTTTTGCATACACCTTAACACGATTGCGCGCACAAACGATTGCAGTGGAAATCTTACCACGAGCAGTAGCTGCCGAGCGCTACCCCGACAACTATCTAAGGCAGTAAAAAGCGCAGTAACTCGACGCAACAGAGCGGCATGTGTCCAAAAAAACAATCAATTATTCTAAAAAATTATTTTTGGAACGGATTTTGAAATAAAAATTGTAGTTTTACATTATCTTTTACGTGATGAAAAAATTTTACTTCATATTCGTTTTCTTTTTACTTCTTGCTGCGGGCAATGTGCAGGCGCAAGATGGTAAATCGGCATTGACCAATATCGAAGGTTTGAATTTTTATCCGAACCCTGTAAGCAATGGCAAAATTTACATTACTACTGCCAAACAAAGCTTAGAGAAAGAGGTAACTATTTTCGACGTGCTAGGAAAGAAAGTGCTTAACACTACACTTACCACTAAAGAACTTAACGTTTCGTCGTTAGCACCTGGCGTGTACATCATCAAAATCAGAGAAGCTGAGGCTACTGCCACAAGAAAACTGATCGTCAAGTAGTTAGCCAACCCCTCCAAAATCATAAATAACGATTCTTTTACACGGCTTTTTTGCAGTATTGCGAAAATCGTCGTTATCTTTGCAGCATAAAATATTAATAAGTTTAAAATGAAAAAACTTTACACTTTATCTTTAGTGTTGTTTGCGGGTTTGACATCGTTTGCACAAGTTTTCTTTTCTGAAAACATGGGAACACCAACTTCAACTACAGCCATTGCAGCACATACCTTTCAAAATGCTGCACCAATTGTCTTTTCCGGTACAGCAGATGCTCGTGCTACAGTAGTCTCGACAGGATATTCTGGAGCATCGGGTTCAGGAAACATATTTTTTAATGGCGATGCTGAATTCTTTCAAATCGATGGGCTAAACACAGCTGCTTACAGTCAAGCAAACATAACTTTATCGTTTGGCTACACAGGAACTAGCGCATTGATCTTAGAGCAATCGACTAATGCAACAGACTGGACTCCTATAACCTACACATTGGCAACTGGAAGTGCTTGGCAACTTGTTGTAGCTGATGCAAATCAAATCATTCCTTCTGCTACTCTTTCACTACGATGGAGAGCTACATCAACAGCTCAAATCCGAATTGACGACGTAAAACTTAGTAACGGTGGTTCAACTTGTACGTTAGCCTTAGGAGCAACTGCTGTCAACTGCGATGATAACACTTCTGGAGTTGATACCTATACAGCGACTCTAGCCTTTACAGGTGGAGGAAGTACAGCAGTAACAATCAGCACAAACGCTGGAACGGTAAGTGGAGATAATCCTTCAACTGCTGCTACAGGAACTATTACCGTTTCTGGAGTGAACGAAGGTACTGCTCTTGTAGTAACAATTACTGGAGGCGATTGTAATTTAAGTGCAACAATTGCTAGCCCACAGTGTAAACCAATCTTAAACCTACCAGTAAATGAACCTTTTGATTACCCTGCCAATGTTGACTTAAATACAGTAGGTGCATGGTCTACATTTAATACAGGAGACAATCCAACCATTCAAGCTGGAAGCTTAGCGTACACAGGTGTTGCACAAGTTGGTAATTCAGTAACATTCGCTGGTACCGGAACTGAAGCGGATTTGCGTTTTCAACCAGTTACGACTGATTTCCTATATGCGTCATTCTTGTTAAATGTAACCGACTATTCTAACGTACCTGATACTGCAACTTCTGGAAATCCAACTTATTTTGCAGCTTTAAGCCCATCAGGAACAAACTACGTTGCTCGCGTTTTCATCCGCAAGGCCGGAACTCAGTTCAACTTAGGAGGTTCAAATTCAGGAAATATCGCTGATGGACAATGGGATGCCAACAACTACGATTTAAACAATCCTGTTTTAGTTGTTGTAGGTTACGACTTTGCTAATAACGTTATCAAGTACTGGTTTAACCCAACTGTAGCTGGTTTCAATGCGAATACGCCAGCAACTTTTGAAATCACTCCCTCTAGTGCAATAACAACTTTGAACGGATTTATCTTAAGACAAGATGGTGCTTCTTCAACCCCAACCATGACTATCGATGCACTTCGTATTGGTTTAGCTCCTGGCGATGTTCTTACAAGAAATGAGCAAACGGCTATCTCTGGCTTAAAAGTATATCCAAACCCAGTTACAAACGGTATCTTAAACATCGAAACTGCTGCTAACGCTGAGCGTAACGTACAAATTTTCGATATCGTAGGAAAACAAGTAGTAAACCTTACTACAGCTACAAACAACATCAACGTATCGGCGCTTAGAAGCGGCGTTTACGTAGCAAAAATTACCGAAGAAGGTAAAACAGCTACTGTGAAGTTCGTAGTGAAGTAATTCCTTCCCTCATAATATTTAAAACTCCGGTACGAAAGTATCGGAGTTTTTTTATGTACCCACTTAAACTTTTATAATTTTACCAGGTGAAAGAATTCCAAGGCAATCCGTTTACCCTTCGCAGCAAAAAAGAGTTCGATAAACTCGCGCTCAAAGTATTTCGGTATCAGTTCGAAAACCAGCCCACCTACCAGCAATTTTGTACGCTACTGAAACGAACACCCGATGTGGTAAAAAACGTCGAGCAAATTCCGTTTTTGCCCATTTCATTCTTTAAATCGCACCACATTATTACAACCGATTGCCAGCCGGAAATCGTTTTTGGCAGCAGCGGAACCACGCAAACCGGCCAAAGCAAACATCCGGTTGCAAAAGTCGAGATCTACCGCGAGAGCTTTCTACAAGCCTTTCAGCTGCAATACGGAAATCCGGAAGATTACATCATCCTCGCCTTGCTTCCCTCCTACCAAGAACGCCAAGATTCATCGCTCATTTTTATGGTCGACGAGCTTATCGCACGTTCGCAACAACCCGAATCGGGCTACTACCTAAATCGAAATCAGGAGCTTATCGAAAACCTATTGGCGTACGACCGTTCCGGGAAAAATGTTCTACTCATTGGCGTTACCTATGCCCTGCTCGACCTCATCGAAACGCAAACGTTCAGATTACAAAATACCATCATCATGGAAACCGGCGGCATGAAAGGTCGGCGTAAAGAGCTTGTGAAATCTGAACTACACGAATTACTCTGTGCCGGATTTGGCGTTTCGAACATCCATTCGGAGTACGGCATGACCGAATTACTGTCGCAAGCCTATTCTCTCGGAAAAGGCATTTTCGAGTGTCCGCCCTGGATGGATGTGCACATACGCGAAGTACAAGATCCGTTGCAGTTAGTGCCCTCAGGGCGCAGTGGCGGCATTAACGTCATCGATTTGGCTAATGTGTACTCATGCTCGTTCATTGCCACACAAGATCTGGGAAAAAAATTCGAAAACGGTTCGTTCGAAGTATTAGGTCGGTTCGATAACGCCGACATCCGCGGTTGCAATTTACTGGTTCAATAACCCTCAAAATCTGTGCATTCAAGGTGTTATCCATTATCGACTTTGAAAAGCGTAGAATTTTCGTGCAAACAATAAACATGTAAAATTTACGACAATTTAAAGTTGATTTGCGAACGTTCTAAAACATCGAGTAACTCGTTGGTTAGTGCGATTTTGTGACGGCGGCAACCTAAATTAACCTTGGTGTTTTCGACAATTTCGGAAACTTCGGGTTTCACATAAACGGGCGTTTCGGGTGCTTCTTCCAAGCCGTCGGATTCGATGGTGTCGTCTACAAAAACCTCGGTTGCAGCGGCAACAGCGACAGGTTCTTGTTCCATAATTTCGGCAATTTCAAAATGTATAGTTTTATCGCCGCGATTGTCGCGTACTAACTGGACGATAAAATCGATTAGCTCGTCGGTGAGTTGATTTACGTTTAGTTTAAACGTGATGCTGCTGCAAATTTCGCTGATGACATTTGCCAAAAGCGAAAAATTAAGGAAGGTAACTCGAGGTTCGCCGCGCGTGTTTGTTTCTTTACGCAGGTAACCTTCGACGATTTTGACCTTAAAGAAAACGAATTGCCCCGGAGTGAGAAAGTGTCTGAATTTCAGATACTCTTCGCCAAAAATCCTAAAATTGTAAGATGTTTCGTAGCATTCTAAATTAAACATCCCAAAACCGCGTCCTTTGCCGTCGGTACGGTGTTCTGCGGAGGCGATAATTCCGCCGAAACTCAGCGTTTTACCGATATGTGGCGTGAGTTCGTCGAGTATGCCGGCTTCGGTTTTGCAAAACGACTTTATGACTTGCTTGTAATCGTCGAGTGGATGACCGGAGATGTAAATTCCCACGACTTCTTTTTCTTTGGAGAGCTTTTCCAGCGTATTCCATTCTTCGCAAAAGGGCAAGGTGGGTTCGGGAAGTTGAATTTCGGCGGCATCGCCAAACAAACTCACTTGAGCTGCGTTTTCGTTGTCTTGGTGGCGCGAACCGTAGCGTAAGGCTTTCTCGATAACGGTGGAATTTTCGTTTTTATCAATCGTGAAATACTGAGCACGGTGCGTTCCTTCGAACGAATCAAATCCGCCGGCGAGCGCCAAGCTTTCGAAGGCTTTTTTGTTAGCTGATCGCAAATCGATTCGTTTGGCGAGATCGAACACCGACTTGTATCGTCCGTCTTTTCTTTCGGCGACTATTGTATCCACGGCATTTCGACCCAAACCTTTGATTGCGCCCATACCAAAACGAATCGCTTGATTGGCGTTTACGGTAAATTTGTAGAACGATTCGTTGACATCCGGACCCAAAACACGCAATCCCATGCGGCGGCATTCTTCCATAAAAAACGACACTTGTTTGATATCGTTCATATTGTTAGAAAGTACGGCAGCCATGTATTCGGCTGGATAATTGGCTTTAAGGTACGCGGTTTGGTAGGCAATCCAGGCGTAGCAGGTAGAGTGCGACTTGTTAAAAGCGTATTGCGCAAAAGCCTCCCAATCTTTCCAGATTTTTTCGAGTGCTTCTTGTGGATAGCCGTTTTTTACGGCGCCGTCGATGAAATCGGTTTTCATTTTCGCCAGCGTATCAATTTGCTTTTTACCCATGGCTTTACGCAGAACGTCGGCTTGACCTTTGGTGAAGTTGGCCAATTTTTGGGAAAGAAGCATTACCTGCTCTTGATAAACGGTAATTCCGTAGGTGTCTTTTAGCAATTCTTCGCAGGCATCGATATCGTACACGATGGGTTCTTTTCCGTTTTTTCGATTGATGAAAGACGGAATATACGCCAACGGTCCGGGGCGATACAAGGCGTTCATGGCAATCAAATCTTCAAAGACCGTAGGCTTGAGATTTTTCATGTGCTTTTGCATACCGGGCGATTCGTACTGGAAAATACCTACAGTTTCACCGCGTTGAAAAAGCTCGTAAGTTTTCACATCGTCTATCGGAAAGGCATCAGGATCGAGATCAATTCCGGTGCGATACTTCACTAATTTTACCGTGTCTTTAATCAGGGTTAGGGTCTTCAAACCCAAGAAGTCCATTTTCAGCAAACCTGCACTTTCCACAACCGAGTTATCGAATTGCGTGACGTACATATCTTCTTCCTTTGCTGTAATTATCGGAACGAAGTTGGTGATATCGTCGGGCGTGATAATTACTCCACAGGCGTGAATTCCGGTATTTCGGAGTGTTCCTTCGAGTTTACGCGCTTGGTTTAAGGTTCCGGCGACCGGATCGTTATTTCCCGATATCTGGCGTAAAGCTTTTACTTTTTCGAAATCTTCGGCACGTAAATCGGCTTTAAGCTTTCCTTCATCGCCGTTGAAGATTTTCTCCAGATTGAGGTTTGAAGGAATCATTTTCGCCAGACGGTCGGCTTCAAAAAGTGGTAAATCGAGTACGCGAGCGGTATCACGAATCGCCGATTTCGCTGCCATAGTACCGTAAGTTACTATTTGTGCAACCTGTTTCTTTCCGTATTTGTTGATTACGTATTCAATTACTTTGCCTCGACCTTCATCGTCGAAGTCGATATCAATATCGGGCATCGACACACGCTCCGGATTGAGGAAACGCTCAAAAAGGAGGTTGTATTTCAGCGGATCGATATTGGTAATTTTAAGGCAATACGCAACAACCGACCCAGCTGCGGAACCACGACCGGGACCAACTGCTACGCCCATTTTTCGGGCTTCGGCAATGAAATCTTGAACGATGAGAAAGTATCCCGGGTAACCGCTGTTGGCGATTGTTTGCAATTCAAAATCGATACGTTCGCGGACTTCATCGGTAATTTCGGTATACCGTTCATTGGCGCCTTCGTAGGTAAGATGCCTCAAATAGGCGTTTTCTCCGCGCTTTCCGCCGTCGGCTACATCTTCGGCAACTTGAAACGATTCGGGGATATCGAATTTTGGAAGTAAAACTTCGCGCGCTAATTGGTAGGATTCGACTTTATCTAAGACGTCTTGAATATTTAGGATGGCTTCGGGAACGTCGCGAAACAGCGTTTTCATTTCGTCGGCCGATTTCAAGTAGTATTCCTGATTTTCGAGTCCGTAGCGCGAGCCACGTTCGTTGCCGATGGGCGTACTTTTCTTTTCGCCGTCGCGAACACAAAGTAAAATGTCTTGTGCGGCGGCATCTTCTTTACTGACGTAAAATGTATTGTTGGTGGCTACGATTTTTATCTCGTGCTGTTTTGCGAATTGAATGATTTGTTCGTTTACTTCGTCTTCTGCCGGATGGCCGTGTCGACAAATTTCGAGGTAAAAGTCGTCGGCATAAAGCTGTTTCCAAGCGAGCACTGCTTCTTCGGCTTGGCGTTGGCCCACAGAACGCAATTTTGCAGCAATTTCGCCGGTCATTCCGCCGGAAAGCACTATTAAATCCTGACCGTATCGGTTGAGTAATTCGCGATCGATTCGAGGCACGTAGTAGTAACCGTCGGCGTGTG
Organism: Flavobacterium aurantiibacter; assembly: GCF_002251775.1. GTDB lineage: Bacteria > Bacteroidota > Bacteroidia > Flavobacteriales > Flavobacteriaceae > Flavobacterium > Flavobacterium aurantiibacter. The sequence continues at coordinate 31,464 of NZ_NOXX01000198.1, read as the reverse complement.
CGATTGAAGAAAGCTTAGCCAAATTATGGTACCCGCGTTTGTTTTTTGCGAGGAATACCATTTGGTAACCGTTGTCTTTCACCGATTTATTGAGGTGGTTGTCGCACACATAGAATTCGCAGCCAACGATTGCTTTTAAAGGACGCTCAGTGGCTACAGCTCCCAACTCTTCGGCTTGTTGGTTGCGAGCTTTCACTCCTTTGTTGTGATTTTCTACTTCTTGAATGAGGCGAAACGACCCCATAAGATTCGAATAATCGGTTAGCGCAATTGCGGGCATTTTGAGCTGAATTGCAGCTTTAACCAGCGCCGAAACACTGGAAGTTGATTGCAGAATACTAAACTGACTGTGATTGTGAAGATGGGCGAATTCGGCTGCTATAAATTCTTCGGAGACTTCGGTGGTAGTATGATCTACAACTTGTTTGTCGGAACCTTTTAGCTTTTTGGATTCGGTTTTGAAGTTTACGTGTTTTAACCCCAGTAGTTTTATACCTTCTGCGTTAAGCGCTTTAAAGTCCTGAAGTTCGGTTTCAGAAATTTGCAACGCATCGGGTGTAAAAAGATCTATAAAAACGAGTTGGAAGAAGCAACGCGCAGTGGCTTCAACGTCGGCAGTTGCGTTATGTGCTTCGGCAAAACTATCTGCGAAAAGGTAGTTATAGAGTTCGGATAGTGTCGGGAATTTGTATTTGGATCGACCTCCGGGAAGTTTCAGCAATTCGGCTGTTTTTTCGGTACAGGTATCTAGAACGGGTTTGGATTCGAGTACATTGGTTCGATTGGCGCGCACAAATTCGGCACCCATGATATTGAGGTCGAACTTCAGGTTGTGTCCAACGAGAAAGTTAGCTTGTGCCACAGCGTCTTCGAAGGCATCGAGTACGTTGTCAAGAGGCTTACCGTCGCGTTGTGCAAGCGCTGTTGATATACCGTGAACGCGTTCGACATCGTATGGAATATTGAATCCGTCGGGAGTGATCAGGAAGTCGCCTCGCGAGATTAGACTTCCATTACTTTCATGGAGTTGCCAAGCGAGTTGAACGCAGCGTGGCCAGTTTTCAACGTCGGTAATTGGGGCGTCAAAATTCTTAGGAAGTCCGGTGGTCTCGGTATCAAAAATGAGGTACTTCATTGAAATTTAGCAAATAAGGCTGTGAGGTGACAAAAAATATCGAACATCAAAAATACGCAAGAGTTTGCGTTGAGATTGTTAAAGAAGATTTACCTGAGTAAAAAGTTGTAAACAAAAAAACCGTTTGATTGCTCAAACGGTTTTAGATAACTTCTGAAGTAAGTTTTAGTAACCTCTATCGTTTCTGTTACCTCCGCCACGGTTAAACCCGCCACGATCGTTTCCGTAACCGCCACCTGAGCGACCTCCACCAGTTCTGTTACGATCAAAAGAGCGACGTTCTCCTTCCGGACGTGGTTCTGATTTGTTCACAACAATAGTGCGTCCCGATACATTTGCACCGTTTAATTCGTTAATGGCATTTTGTGCTTCGTCGTCATTAGGCATTTCGACAAAACCAAATCCTTTACTTCTACCGGTCATTTTATCGGAAATGATTTTTACCGAATCTACTGCCCCGTAAGCTTCAAAGGATGCTCTTAAATCTGCTTCCTCTATACTCCACGGAAGACTACCAACAAAAATGTTCATAAGAAAAAAATATTAATTCGAGGTAAATGTAGTCTATATATTCTCGGAAAACATCAAACAACTGTTATTTATTTGCAAATAAAAAAAGCGCTTGTAAAAAGCGCTTCGTAGTTTATATCCGTTAATGATTAAAAAACAGGGATGTTGTAAAAATTCCCTTCTTGGAAATTAACGTTGTCAGGAGCTAAAGTACTTTCTCCTTGATACTTAGCATTAAATTTAAAAGTTCCTGAAATAACTCTCTTTTCGGGATCCCATTTATTAATTACAATTTCCAAATTACCTGGATCTTCGCGCTCGGTGTTGAATCCCAAGCCAGTAACATACTCCAAAGCAGTTCCTCCATCGGTGAACGTATAACTTGCACTAATTTCGTCATCCAAAGAAGGTTCTGTTGGATTGTAACCGTATGTATATGTTTGTGCATTAAGACTCGTAATTGGAATTGTAAGCACTATTGGAAAAGTAATCGTAGTGGTTTCGAATCCTTTGAAAGAAGTAATCGTCACTGAACCCGTATTAGGCACAGCTGGATCGGTTGGATTGTAATCACCTGAAGTCAAATCGCCTCTCCAAACACGATTGTCTTTGCGGGCTTGGAAACCTGGATCGTTAAAAACTACTTCGTTCTCGCAAGCAATTGCCACTAAAGCGAAAACCAATATTGAAAAAATTTTCTTCATTTGAGTTAATCGGTTAATATGACTTTGAGAAGTCGGTTACAAAAATAGTTTTTAAAACGAAATAGCAATCATATCCGCTCATAAAATCAAAAAATTACGCCAGAAATAGAATTTTTATAACAAAGAACAAATTTAAAAGACCCGCTTACGGTATTTCGGAAATTTATAGTACTTTTGCAACCTTAATTAACAGAGGTCGAGTACCTCGCAATTTAATCAATAAGATTATGGCTGTAAAAATCAGACTACAGAGACACGGAAAGAAAGGTAAACCATTTTATTGGGTAGTTGCTGCCGATGCACGCTCTAAGCGTGACGGTCGTTACCTAGAGAAATTGGGAACTTACAATCCGAACACAAACCCTGCAACAATCGACCTAAACATCGATAATGCTGTGCAGTGGTTACACAATGGTGCACAACCAACCGACACTGCGCGTGCTATTCTATCTTACAAAGGAGTGCTTTTAAAGCATCACTTAGATGGCGGCGTTAGAAAAGGTGCTTTAACTCAAGAGCAGGCTGATGCGAAATTCGCTGCTTGGTTGGAAGAAAAAGCTGGAAAAGTTGACGCTAAGAAAGACAACCTATCAAAAGCAAAAGCAGATGCGAAAGCAAAAGCACTTGCTGCTGAAAAAGCTGTAAACGAAAAACGTGCAAATGCTGCTGCGGAAGCGGAAGCTGCTGCAAAAGCTGAGGCGGAAGCTGCTGAAAACGCTGCTGCTGAAGAAGTTGCCACTGAAGCTGCTGCTGAAGAGCCTGCTGCTGACGAAGCTACTGAAGAAACTCAGGCTTAATTTTTTCTGCAAATGCGAAAAGCTGATTGTTTTTACTTAGGCAAAATCGCGAAAAAATTCAGTTTTAAAGGCGAGCTCTTATTGTATCTCGATACCGACGAACCTCACCTTTACCAAAATTTGGAATCAGTTTTTGTTGAATGCAACAACGAACTGATTCCTTTTTTTATGGAAAATGCGTCTTTACATAAAAACGACTTCCTGCGCGTGAAATTTGAAGACGTAAACTCTGAAGCCGAAGCCGACGAACTCATCGGAAATGCGCTTTACCTCCCACTCTCTTTCCTCCCAAAACTCAGCGGAAACAAATTTTACTTCCACGAAGTAATCGGATTCACCATTGTCGATCAAACTGAGGGCCGCGTGGGCATAATTCAATCGGTGAACGACACCACCGCACAACCCTTATTTGAAGTTCTCGATGGCGAAACGGAAATGCTTATTCCGATGATCGATCAGTTTTTAGTGAAAGTGGATCGCGCCAAAAAAGAAATCATCATGAATTTGCCGGAAGGCTTAGTTGATATGTACCGCTAATACATGTCTGTTTTTTCATTCAAACAATTTGACATTCGGCAAGAACATGCCGCTATGAAAGTTGGCACCGATGCTGTAGTTCTCGGAGCTTTTTCAGACATCTCTAACCAACCGCAAACTATTCTGGATGTTGGCGCCGGTACCGGAATTATCGCGCTCATGCTCGCACAACGCTCTGGAGCCGAAATTATTGATGCCATTGAAATTGACGAGGCGGCCTATTTGGAATGCGTCGAAAATTTTGAAAACAGTCCGTGGGGCGACCGCCTCTTTTGCTATCACGGCGACTTTGCCGAGCTCGTCGAAGATTCGGACTATGGATACGATTTAATTATTTCGAATCCGCCTTTTTATCTCAACCAGCACTTCGCAGAAACTGAAAGTAGGACGACGGCTCGTTTTGCCGACAAGTTACAACCCGAGTTCTTTTTTGCTTGCGCAGCCAACTTGCTAACCGAAACTGGAACCGTACAAATTATTGTTCCCGAAGCCGATTATCAGGTTTGGGTGAACGCCGCAAAAAAGGCAGAATTGCAACTGCAACACCGCAAAATTATTTACCCGATGCCCGGAAAAGCAGCTAAACGAACGGTCTTGCAGTTCGGATTTGAAGCGGTAGCCGTAACCGAATCGGAGTTAACCGTCGAGGAAAGTCGCGGAAACTATACGACACAATACCGCGAAGCCACAAAAGATTTCCATCCTAAATTTTAACGACACTGCTTGACATGTGGGCGGTCCGGCGGCAAACGTTCGGTGGAAATACCTAGCCGCCGTCAGGCCATACGCTATATCTTTTGCCTGCGTTCCTTCGGCAAAAGGATACCGCTGCTGTCCTTACCGCGTAAATCGTTATCAAAAAACGAACGTTGTATTTTTTGGTTTTTAAACGATTGAAATTTTCGGATTTTAAAAATTACTTAATGATTTGCTCTACAGTATTTTGACCCGTGGTAATATTGCAATATTACGTTCAATTTTTAGCAAAGGCGTATCAACTTTATTTTTGCTTTGTAAACCATCTCTTCGACAGAAAACTAGAGTCAGAATTCGAATAAACAACCAATAACTATTGTTCTAATACCAGACAACTTTTTAAAGCGATCGAAAACATCCAAATCCCGCAGTCTTAATACTCAATACATCCGTCTTAATACTTAATACATCCGTCTTAATACTTAATACTCGATACAATTGTCTTTATACGTACAAACACGTATTTCCGTGTGAGCGAGCGGAACGGCATCCTTTGGGCGCTACGGAATTTCCACTAGTGCTTTGCCAAAAGATACAGTGTAGCGCGCGACGGCGCCAAGGAAAGGCTAAATTGGTTTGATTAGAGCAGCGACGTTACATTAGTTGGAGCAGCTCGTATGTGTAGTTAGTTGGTTTGCTACGTTAGGCGCCGGCACACCCAAATAAAAAAAATCAGATTAACTTTTCTAGATTTCGTTTCAAACCTGCATAACCGGGGCGTTCGAGTGGCGATTTACGGAAAATCTCATTAAAGGTTTCTTCGGTTAGTTCGAGCCATTCCTTCTTCGACATTTCGAGTAGCTTGGCGTTAGGCGTAAAAAGTGGTTCGTTGTGAGGTTTACTGAACTTGTTCCACGGACAAACGTCTTGACAAACATCGCAACCAAAAGCCCACTGATCTAGGTTAACTTCCTCCGAAATGGGCAAGTGCGCCTTTAATTCGATAGTAAAATAAGAAATACATTTGCTGCCGTCGACCACATAAGGCGCAACGATTGCTTGGGTCGGACACGCATCTAAACAGGCGGTACAGCTTCCGCAATGATCGGTTACAGGCGTATCGGGTGGAAGCTCGAGATCTACAATCAGTTCCGCGATAAAATAGAAGGAACCAACGCTTTTGGTAATCAGATTACTGTTTTTGCCGATCCATCCCAAACCCGACTTTGCCGCCCAGGCTTTGTCGAGCACGGGCGCCGAATCGACGAATGCGCGTCCGTTTACATCACCGATTTCCGCGCGCATAAAACGCAACAGCTCTTTAAGCTTGTCTTTTATCACAAAATGATAATCGGTTCCGTAAGCGTATTTAGAGACCTTAAACGAATCTGAAACCTGTGTTTTCTCGGGAAAATAATTGAGTAATAGTGAAATCACCGTTTTCGCGCCAGCAACGAGCAAACGCGGATCGAGGCGCAGGTCGAAATGATTATTCATATACGACATTTCGCCTTGGTAATTGTTTTTGAGCCACGATTCGAGGCGGGGTGCTTCGGCTTCCAGGAATTCGGCACGTGAAAAACCACAGGACAAAAATCCAAGCTCTGCGGCTTTTGTTTTAATAAGTGCGCTATAATCCATGCAAACCGACTTTAAAACAAATTAAAAAAGGCTGCCTTGCGCGTTTGGACGCGATTTTCCCAAATGCTGGAATGCTTTATCGGTGACTTCGCGACCGCGTGGTGTACGCATGATAAAACCTTCTTGAATGAGAAACGGCTCATATACTTCTTCGATGGTTTCGGCGCTTTCACTAACTGCTGTAGCGAGCGTTGAAAGTCCGACCGGACCACCTTTGTACTTGTCGATGATGGTCGATAGAATTTTATTGTCCATTTCGTCGAGACCGAACGCATCGACATGCAAAGCTTTTAGTGCGTAGCGTGCGATTTCGATATCGATGGTGCCGTTTCCTTTGATTTGAGCAAAATCGCGAACACGACGTAGAAGTGCGTTTGCGATACGTGGAGTTCCGCGACTTCGGCCGGCGATTTCGATAGCGGCATCCGTGGTAATAGGCGTTTTTATAATACCGGCGCTACGTTCGATGATCGTACTCAGCAACTCTTTATTATAATACTGCAATCGACTTTGAATCCCGAAACGGGCACGCATAGGCGCGGTAAGTAAACCCGAACGTGTGGTGGCACCCACAAGCGTAAACGGATTAAGATTGATTTGAACGGAGCGTGCATTAGGACCCGATTCGATCATGATATCAATCTTGAAATCTTCCATGGCTGAATACAAATATTCTTCAACCACTGGACTTAAGCGATGGATTTCGTCGATAAAAAGCACGTCGCGTTCTTCGAGATTTGTTAGTAAACCTGCTAGATCGCCGGGTTTATCAAGTACAGGACCTGAAGTGATTTTTATACCCACACCAAGTTCGTTGGCTAGGATATTAGCCAAAGTCGTTTTCCCTAATCCGGGCGGACCGTGAAAGAGGGCATGATCGAGCGCTTCGCCGCGCAAATTCGCGGCTTTAACGAATACTTTCAGGTTTTCGAGCACTTGATCTTGACCCGCGAAATCATCGAAACTAAGCGGACGCAGTTTCTTCTCGAGGTCGAGTTCTTCGGGCGAGAAATGATTGTCGGTTGGGTCTAAGTTGTGATTCATAAACTATAATCGAACTATTAATGAAGTTTTGGCGCTATGATATCTTGAAACTCGTCTGTTTTCTTAAGATACGCGACTATAAATGGACATAGTGGAACGATTTTGTATTCGAGCTGGCGAATGAGTTTCAAAGTTTCTACGACTAGTTCTGTACCAACACCTCGACCAGAAATTTGCCGTGGAACGCAGGTATGTGTAAGTAGCAATACTGCGCCCGGCTTTTCGACATATTCGATGAAAGCCGTTACGCCATCGATCGAAGTTTCGAAACGCGAAGCTCCCTTATTCTGTAGTACTTGCATACTCGTCGGTATTCATGTAATAAGAAAGTGCTCCTGAAGGACACCGTTTTACTTGGTTAACAATATCGGCTGTGCTTGCGTTTTCGGGTTGGATCCAAGGTTTATCCTTAGGCTTGAATACAGCTGGTAGTTCTTTAGCGCAAAACGCCGCATGTATGCACAATTTCGGTTGCCATAATATGGTGACTTCGCCGTTGGTATATTTCTTTTGTTCCATAGCTAAAATGAAATAAATATACAGAAAAAAGGCCTTTCAAATGAAAGGCCTTTGTATTAGTGATTCAGAACTTGTTCACCTGGTTTCATAGGAACGTTTTGCGGTACGAAATCGTCGTCGTGTCCAGGCTTACTATAATCGTAAGGCCATCTGTGTACTTCAGGAATTTCACCTGGCCAGTTTCCGTGCATGTGCTCGACAGGTGCAGTCCACTCAAGCGTGTTTGATCTCCATGGATTTTGCTCGGCTTTCTTACCATAAAACATGGAGTGGAAGAAGTTGTACAAGAACACCAATTGGAAGGCTCCACCAACTAGAGCGAAGACTGTAATAAGTACGTTTACGTTTTGTAGGTCGTCGAATAATGGGAAGTTTGTGTTTGTGTAGTAACGACGTGGTAAACCAGCCATTCCTATAAAGTGCATCGGGAAGAAAACACCGTAAGCACACACTGCAGTTACCCAGAAGTGAATGTAACCTAAATTTTTGTTCATCATACGACCGTACATCTTTGGGAACCAGTGATACACACCCGCAAAGAGACCGTAAAGTGCAGAAATACCCATTACCAAGTGGAAGTGCGCAACAACGAAATACGTATCGTGAACGTTTATATCGAGCGTACTATCTCCAAGAATGATACCTGTAAGACCACCCGTAATGAATGTAGATACAAGACCAATAGAGAATAACATTGCTGGATTAAACTGTAAGTTACCTTTCCATAATGTGGTTATGTAGTTAAATGCTTTTACTGCAGAAGGAATAGCAATCAAAAGAGTCGTAAACGTAAATACAGATCCCAAGAATGGATTCATACCTGAAATAAACATGTGGTGACCCCAAACGATTGTTGATAGGAATGCGATTGCTAAAATCGAAGCAATCATAGCACGGTAACCAAAAATTGGTTTACGTGAATTTGTTGCAATAATTTCAGAAGTGATACCTAAAGCTGGCAACAATACAATATATACCTCTGGGTGTCCGAGGAACCAGAAAAGGTGCTCGAACAATACTGGTGAACCGCCTTGGTAGTGAAGTACTTCTCCAGCGATGTAAATATCAGATAGGAAGAATGATGTTCCGAAACTTCTGTCCATAATCAACAATAAAGCAGCAGATAAAAGAACAGGGAACGAAATAATACCGATCACAGCTGTGATAAAGAATGCCCATATGGTAAGCGGCAAGCGTGTCATCGACATACCTTTAGTTCTAAGGTTGATTACTGTTACGACGTAGTTCAATGAACCCATCAAGGAAGAAGCGATGAAAATTGCCATCGAAACTAACCATAATGTCATACCAGTTCCTGAACCAGGAATTGCTTGTGGTACTGCAGAAAGCGGTGGGTAAATTGTCCAACCGGCAGAAGCTGGCCCTGATTCAACAAATAAGCTCGATACCATGATTACACTCGATAAGAAGAATAACCAGTATGAAATCATATTCATAAAACCGGACGCCATATCTCGTGCTCCACATTGCAGTGGAATAAGTAAGTTACTAAACGTACCACTTAAACCAGCGGTAAGAACAAAGAATACCATAATAGTACCGTGAATGGTAACTAAAGCCAGATAGATGTCATTTCGCATAACACCGTTTGGTGCGAAATCATCACCTAAAAAGAAACTAAAAACTTTAAAAGATTGCTCAGGCCATGCTAACTGCATTCTGAACAATAAAGACATTCCAATACCTATTACACCCATAATGATACCAGTAATCAGGTACTGTTTGGCGATCATTTTGTGGTCAATACTAAAAATGTATTTTGTAATAAAAGTATCCTTGTGGTGGTGCTCATGGTCGTGAGCGTGATCCAATGCGTGGTCGTGTGCGTGCGCTGCTGACATAATATTATACTTTTAAATTATTTTCTTAAAACTTGAGCCATTGTTTTTGGAGCATCGGCTGGAGCCGCAGCTGGTTCTGTTGCGGGGGCAGCACCTTCAGCAGGAGCTTCCTCAGCAGCTTTTGCTTCTTTCACAGCTTGCGCTAAAGTAGGCTTAGCATCAAGCCACTGTTTGAAGTCGGCCGGCGTGTCTACAACAAGTTTAATTTGCATGTTATAATGCGAAGCACCACAAATCTTGTTACACAAAAGCAAGTAATCAAAGATATAAGGATCAAGAGGCGCTTTACCCTCAGCCTTTAATTCATTACTTTTTTGGATTCGGATTTTATTGATGTTAGCAACTTTCTCAATCATTTTTGGATCGTTGCGCATTTCGTCCGTGGTTAGCGTTGGCGTAAAGGCAAACTGCGTCACCATACCTGGAACACAGTTCATCTGTGCTCTAAAGTGTGGCATATATGCTGAATGCAATACATCCTGACTTCTAAACTTGAACAAAATTTTCTTTCCTTTTGGAATATGGAATTCACCCGTTACGGTTTTGTCATCTTGAGCATTTGGATCAGACATATCAACACCCATACTGTTTACGCCTTCGATGTAACGAACGTTTGCTTTTCCAAGCTCGTTATCATTTCCAGCATAACGAACTTCCCAACCGAATTGCTTTGCATATACTTCAACAATCATAACGTCGTCTTCTTCATCAACGAACATGATGTTGTTCCAAGCGTAAAGTCCGTATAAAATAAGACCAGCCAAAACAATCGCAGGAATAACAGACCAGATGAATTCTAAGCGATCGTTATCTGCAAAATAAAGAGCTACATTGCCTTTTTTGCCTCTGTACTTGAAAGCAAAATAGTGAAGTAACACTTGAGTCACTGCTTGTACGATAAAGATAACCACCCAAGTTATGTTCATCAACTGGTCGATGTCTTTACCGTGCTCTGAAGCTGGGTTAGAAAGTACTAAGTGACCCCATTTTAATAAACCGTAAATTGTAAAGATATAGATGAACGCCAAGAAACCAAACATGAGGTAACCTTGGATATTGTTGTCTTTGTCATTTGCGATTTGAGAATCGTCGTAACCACCTTTCCTGGCCTGTGTTAATTGAAATATCTTTGTCAGTTGCCAAACAGCAATCCCCAACAAGGCTACGACAATAATTACCAACAAACTTTGCATCTGTTTAAATCTTTAAAATTAATAATGAAAATGCTTACTTTCTTCAATAAATGGATTGCGCTTCACAAGTAAATCTGCCTTTCCAAGCGCTGTAAATACCACCAAAAGGAACAAACCTACAAAGAACATTAGTGCTCCTATTTCTGGAATTCCGATGAACCACTGGTCGCCCACAGCCGACGGCATGATCATGTTAAAGAAGTCAACGTAGTGTCCTAATAAGATTACAATACCTGCCATTACGATAACCCACTTAATACGTTTGAAATCAGTATTGATAAGAATCAACAATGGGAAAAGGAAATTCATCACGAGCATTCCGAAAAATGGAAGGTTGTAATCTTCAATTCGCTGAACGAAGTAGGTAACTTCTTCTGGAATGTTTGCATACCAAATCAACATGAATTGCGAGAACCATAAGTATGTCCAAAAAACGCTGATACCAAACATGAACTTGGCTAAATCGTGAACATGGCTGCTATTGACAAATTTCAACTCTCCAACTGATTGTAGGTAAAGTGTTACCAGCGCAATTGTAGTAATTCCACTCACGAAGAAACTTGCGAAGACATACCAACCAAATAGTGTACTGAACCAGTGTGGATCGAATGACATAATCCAATCCCAAGCCATAATCGACTCACTTACGATAAAGAACACTAAGAAACCGGCTGATAGTTTGAAATTCTTTTTATAGAAACTATCGTCAGAGGCAGCATCTTGTGCTAAACAGTTCTTTCTTGACAGATAACGATAAAGATTCCAACCGATTAAGAAAATAGCCGCACGAATCAACCAAAATGTTGGATTCAAATATCCAGACTTTCCTTGGATCAGTTTATCATTCTTCACTACCTCTTCATCCATCCATACGAACAGATGGTTAAAATGCATTACTGATAACACCAATATGACAAAGAAAATAATAGAACCAACTGGTAAATATGCAGTGATTCCTTGCATTACTCTAAACAAAACCGGAGACCATCCAGCCTGAGCTACTTGCTGAATTGCGTAGAATACTAGAACCCCTAACGAAATTAACATCACAAAGATACACGCAACATACAACGCTGCCCAAGGCTTGTTTTGCAATTGGTGGAACTGGTGTTCTAGGTGCGCTTGGTGTGCTGCATGATCGTCATGTGCGGCATGAACGTCTTTTTTAGCTGCTTCTTCATGGACTACTGGAGCCACAGGAGCTACCGCGGTATCTTTTGCTACAACGCTTTCAGAAGACTTCACGTCCGCTGCAGCAACTACTGCAGTATCGACGGCTTTCTTAATAGTATCGTTTTTGTGTGCCACATTTTCGTGTGCAACACCCTCATGTTTAGCTTCCTCAGTTTGAGCGGCGTCTTTGTGAGCTTCCACTTTTGAAGCAGCATGAGCATCCCCATGTCCTGCAGTATGCGCGGAACCATGAGCTTCACCATGACCACCATGCTCGCTATTTTTTGCAATAATTTCTTGAGCCTGTTCAATAGTCTTTGGAGCTTGCATAAAGCCCACTGCAATACCTATTCCTCCGAGTATAATCAGGAGAATTGCTGTTATTCTAAGATTGCGTGATATAGTGTACATAATCCGTAGTTCAGTAAATTAAGATATTACAGTTCGCTTTTTAATTTCATAACATAGGCAGCTACCATCCAACGCTCTTTGGCATCTAGTTGGTTCGCGTAAGATCCCATTGAATTCAAACCAAAAGTTTGAACATGGAACACACTACCCACAGTGATAACTCTATCTTTATAGCTCGGAATACCCAAAAGCTTTTCCCTTTTCACAAGGTTTCCTTGTCCGTTTCCTTTTTCGCCGTGACAAATGGCACAATACACGTTGTAAAGTTCCTCAGCTTTTTTCATATCCACCTGCGTAGAGTCTAGAGGTGAAGTCACAACTAATTTTGATGCATCGTAGCCTGCAGTCGTATTTGGCAAATCGTAAATTTCTGCCCCTCTTTTCAAGGTACCGTTTGGTGGAAGCTGCGCTTCTTGACCATTTTTAAAAGCACTAGACTCAGAATAAGTTTCGTAGCCAACAGACTCGTACATGTTAGGAAAGTACTGGTAGTTCGGACTCTTCTTATCATGACAAGAGGTCAACAAAACAACCAAAGCAAAAATGGAACTAATCTTTAATATATGTTTCATGGCTGAATTAGTGCTTTTCTATAACTTTAACTTCGACAGCTCCAGTAGATTTAAAGAAACTCACGGCTTCTTCTTCTGAACCTTTTAATTCAACTTCCATAAGGAAATGATCATCGGTTGTTCTAACATCTGGATTTTCAGCTTCCTTAAAAGGCCACAATTTACTTCTCATGTAAAATGTTATTACCATTAAGTGTGCAGCGAAAAATACGGTCATCTCAAACATAACAGGCACAAAAGCCGGCATATTCTCGATATAACTAAAACTTGGTTTACCACCTATATCTTGCGGCCAGTCAACAATCATGATGTTGTTCATCATCCAAGTTGCGAAACTGATCCCACAAACTCCGTAAAGAAAAGCACAGATTGCTAGTCGAGTTGGAGCCAATCCCATCGCTTTGTCTAGTCCGTGAACAGGGAAAGGTGTGTAAACTTCTTCTATATGATGATGCGCCGCACGGGTTGCTTTTACTGCATCCATTAAGACATCGTCGTCGTTATAAATGGCGTGGATAACTTTATTAGTCATGGTGTACGTCTTTATTAGCTTCTCTTCTCTTTTTGTAATATTCTCCAGATGACTTCAAAATTGTCTTAACTTCTGCCTGAGCGATAACAGGGAAAGCGCGAGCATACAATAAAAACAACACGAAGAAAAATCCTATTGTACCTATAAATATTCCAATATCAACGAAAGTCGGAGAGAACATTGTCCAAGCTGAAGGCAAATAATCTCTGTGTAGCGAAGTAACGATAATTACGAAACGCTCGAACCACATACCGATGTTTACTACAATCGAAATAACGAATGAGAACATGATGCTCGTTCTTAATTTCTTAAACCACATGAACTGCGGTGAAAACACATTACAAGTCATCATCGACCAATATGCCCACCAGTAAGGTCCAGTTGCACGGTTCAAGAAGGCATATTGTTCAAATTCTACACCTGAATACCATGCGATAAATAACTCAGTTATGTAAGCAACACCTACAATCGAACCAGTAATCATGATGATGATGTTCATCAATTCAATATGTTGAATAGTAATGTATGCCTCGAGGTTAGATACTTTTCTCATGATTATAAGAAGCGTATTAACCATCGCAAAACCGGAGAATACTGCACCAGCCACGAAATACGGTGGGAAAATCGTAGTATGCCATCCTGGAATTACCGAGGTAGCAAAGTCGAATGATACGATTGTGTGTACGGAAAGTACCAGTGGAGTAGCTAAACCTGCAAGTACCAAAGATACCTCTTCAAAACGTTGCCAATCTTTAGCTCTACCTGACCAACCAAATGACAGTATTGAGTAGATTCTTTTATTGAATGGCGTTACAGCGCGGTCGCGAATCATAGCAAAGTCAGGAAGTAAACCTGTCCACCAGAAAACTAATGAAACAGAGAGATATGTTGAAATCGCGAATACGTCCCAAAGAAGCGGCGAATTAAAGTTAACCCATAACGAACCAAATTGGTTTGGAATTGGAAGTACCCAATATGCCAACCATGGACGACCCATGTGGATGATTGGAAACAAACCTGCTTGCACAACCGAAAATATGGTCATCGCTTCCGCAGATCGGTTGATTGCCATTCTCCATTTCTGACGGAACAAGAGAAGTACGGCCGAGATAAGTGTTCCTGCATGACCAATACCAACCCACCAAACGAAGTTGGTGATATCCCAAGCCCAACCAATTGTTTTGTTCAATCCCCAGGTTCCAATACCTGTAGAAATGGTATAAGTTATACAACCAACTCCCCACAGAAAAGCAGTGAGTGCAATAAGAAAGACAGTCCACCATTGTTTGTTAGCTTTACCTTCAACAGGCGCAGCAACATCAACAGTCACGTCGTGATAAGATTTATCACCAATTACTAAAGGTTTTCTGATGGGTGCTTCGTAGTGAGACGACATATTTCCTTTATGATATTACTTAATAGTCAATTAAACGTTTCTAACCTTAACATGATACATCACGTTTGGTTTTGTTCCGACGTGCTCTAACAAATGATACATACGCTCATCCTTCAAAAATGAAGCAACTTCGCTGTCTTTGTTATTTACATCTCCAAACTTCATAGCACCTGAAGAACATGCTGCCGAACAAGCGGTTTCAAATTCGTCTGCACGAACTTCTCTGCCTGAACGTTTAGCTTCTAAAATAGTAGCCTGAGTCATTTGGATACACATCGAACATTTCTCCATAACTCCACGAGAACGAACATTAACGTCTGGATTTAGAACCATTTTCCCTAAATCATCGTTCATGTGGAAGTCAAACTCGTCGTTGTTATTATACAAGAACCAGTTAAATCTTCTTACTTTATATGGACAGTTATTGGCGCAATAACGCGTTCCAACACAACGGTTGTAAGCCATGTGGTTTTGTCCCTGACGGCTATGAGATGTTGCGGCAACCGGACAAACCGTTTCGCAAGGCGCGTGATTACAGTGCTGACACATAACAGGTTGGAAAGCTACCTGTGGATTCTCCGAAGCAGATTCTAATTCTAAGAAACCACCTAACGATCCTTTATCACCAGTTAATCCGTCGAAATTTTCTTTCTTCTCGTTATCACCTTCGAAAGTCGTTTCACTTGAGTAGTATCTGTCAATACGAAGCCAGTGCATATCGCGGCTTCTTCTCACCTCCGACTTTCCAACAACTGGAACATTATTCTCAGCATGACACGCAATAACGCAAGCACCACAACCTGTACATGCATTTAAATCGATAGACAAGTTGAAGTGATGCCCGGTAGAACGATCGAAAGAATCCCACAAATCAACTTCAACAGCTTTAACTGGACTGTGATCTAGAGAAACCATCGGAGCAACGTTCCATTTAGAAGCGTCTTCCGTTCTGAAGATTTCAAGTGTAGTTTCCTTAACAATATCGCCACGACCCATCAAAGTTTTGTGCAACTGAACGCAAGCAAATTCGTGCTCACCGTCGGCTTTTGATATACTTACAGGTAATGAGGATTTAAAATTTTGGTACAACACAAATGCGTTGCTACCTATTTGCATCTCTTCTTTTAATCCTTCTTTCTTACCATAACCGAAAGAAAGCCCAATTGTACCTGGAGCTTGACCTGGCTGAATGATAACAGGAACTTTCTCCAATTTAGCAGATCCTACAGTTAAGTTAACATAGGAACCGTTCAAACCACCGTTTGCAACATTTACATTAACCAAACCTAATTTATCAGCGTCGGCTTTTGAAACAGTTACGTAGTTATCCCAAGACACTCTAGTAATTGGATCTGGGAACTCTTGTAACCACGGGTTATTGGCATGTTGACCATCGCCCATCCCTACTTTAGAATATAAATTCAATTCGTAAGGACCTTCGCTTTTCGCAGCAGATAAAGCAGTAACAGCATCTCCAACAGCAACACCTGTTGACTGACCTATTGCATACGTTCCGCTTACACCATCGTGTAGAACTTTACCCCAGCTTAATCCACCAGAAACTACCGGGAAATTAGCTTTAAGATAATCGTAATATGAAAGATTTTTGCGACCTGTTAAAGCCAATAAAACATCTTCAAACTGTTTGTTAGCAGAAAAAAGTGGACGAATAGTAGGCTGTGCTAAAGCATAGCTTCCTTTCAACAATGAGTAATCACCCCAAGATTCTAGGTAGTGATTTGAACCAATAACAATCGAAGAAGCAACAGCAGTCTCATCAGATCGTAAACCTATGAATACTGAAGTCGGAACTTTCTTCATCGCAGCTTCAAAGCCGTATGATTTTGGTAATGAATAAACTGGATTTACGTGTGATGTAATCAATACACCCACATTTCCGGCATTCATTTCTTGTAATACTTGTGCTATTGCAGCATTTGAACCTTGGCGAACTAATCTAGTTCCCGCAGTAGTGTAAGCTTCAGAAGTAAGCGCAGCATTTATAGCTAATGCTAATAATTGTGCATTTTTATCGTCGATTCCACACAATAAAACACCTTTAGAACCAGCTGCTTTTAATTGTTGAGCTGCTTTTGAAACAGCGTCTTTGTATTTTGCATCAACGTTACCACTCACTCCTGTTCCAGTAACTACACCGTAAACAGTTAAAAGTGCTTGAATTTGCTGGTAATTTGACATTGGTACACGCTTGTCTGCAGATGCACCTGACAAAGTCATGTTCGCTTCAAACTGGAAATGCTTTGACATTTTTCCATTTTTCGGAACACGTTTTGATGCGTATCCTTTGTCGTAACCTCCACCTTGCCAATCGCCAAGGAAATCGGCACCAATTCCCACAACTACATCTGCTTTCGACAAATCGTAATCAACCAAACCTCTTGTTCCGAAGGCTTGCTGATAGGCGTCTAGAGCTGCCGAAGAAGAAACAGCATCGTACATTACGTGTTTTGCTGTTGGGTTTGCAGCGATAAATTCTGCAATAAGTTTAAAAGTTGTCGGACTAGCGATTGTCGGAGTCAACAAAACAACCTGTTTTCCAGCGCTCTTGGCATCAGCTAAGGCTTTCGAAATGGCATTACTAACCTTATCGAAATCGGCAGTTTTACCTTTAATTGTAGGTTGTTTGATTCTATAATTATCGTAAAGACCTAAAATCGACGCATGAACACGCGCATTTGCCGAAAAAGTAGCACCTGCCGTTTTATTGTTTTCGATTTTGATTGGTCGGCCATCTCTCGTTTTCACCAAAACGTTGGCAAAGTCGTAACCATCGAAAACAGTTGTAGCATAATAATCTGCTACACCTGGAATCACTGATTCTGGTTGCACAACATAAGGAATCGATTTGTGAACCGGACCTTCGCAAGCTGCCAATGTCGCCGCTGCAGTAGAGAAACCTACGAACTTTAGAAAATCTCTTCTAGAGGTTCCGGTAGCATTTAGTTTATCTGCATTTCCTAAAAACGAATCTGTTGGAATTTCTTCTACAAACTCATTGCTTCTCAATGCGTCAACAATAGAACTATTTTCATTTAGTTCTTCAACACTTTTCCAGTATTTTTTATTTGATGACATTCTTTTCGATGTTAGGCTAGAAACTTTATTATTTTACTCTGTGTATCGGACTAGTAGTGACACTTACCGCACTCTAATCCACCCATTTGTGCAGCAGTTAATTTTGTTACACCGTACTTTTTAGACAATTCTTTGTGTACTTTGTCGTAATACGCGTTCCCTTCCATTTTCACTTCTGTTTCGCGGTGACAATTAATACACCAACCCATTGTTAGTGGAGCAAACTGCTTTTGAATTTCGTATGTTTCAACTGGACCGTGACACTTTTGACATTCGATGCCCGCTACGGTTACGTGCTGAGAGTGATTGAAGTATGCGAAGTCGGGAAGATTGTGGATACGTACCCACTTAACTGGTTTCGTTTTCCCTGTATATTTCTGATTGGTTTTATCCCAACCCACCGCATCGTATAATTTTTGAATTTCAGCAGTGTAAAACTCTTTTGAATATTCTGTATATGTTGAATCTTTATCACCAACGAATTCAGCGATGTTTTTGTGACAGTTCATACATACGTTTAGTGATGGTATACCAGCGTGTTTAGAAACTCGAGCCGATGAGTGACAGTATTTACAATCGATACCGTTATCACCAGCATGAATTTTGTGAGAGTAGTGTATTGGTTGAATTGGCGCATAATCTTGATCGACACCTATCTGCATTAAATATCCATACACGAAGTAAGCACTCGAAAGCAATAAGAAAATAGCCGTCACCAATACTAAGAATTGGTTTTTAGCATAAGCTTTCCATATCGGCGTACCTGCTGCTTTAGGCTCTGGAAGTGTTCCGTTATTCTTAGCGATTTGTGTCAGTACCGAATTAACTTTAACAAGCATGAAAATTAATATCGCTAGAACTAGAATAAGCGCACCTAAAATAATTGCGTTTGTGCTTCCATCTTCAGCTACTGGACCCCCGGGAACCGCACCAGCAACGGTAGCAGCAGGAGCTTCAATTGGCTGCGAAGTATACGCCAAGATGTTATCAATATCGGCATTTGTTAACTGCGGAAAAGCAGTCATCACCGATTTATTGTACTCGTTAAAAATTTTTAAAGCGTATGCATCGCCAGATTTAATTACCTCAGAACTGTTTTTGATCCACTTGTAAAGAAATTCTTTGTCAAGACGCTCAGCCACACCGCGAAGTGCAGGTCCGGTCATCTTGGCATCTAATTTGTGACAAGCAGCACAATTGGCATTAAATAAAGCCTTGCCTGCAACAGGATCACCAGCACCAGCAGGAGCAGCAGCTGCAGCGGGAGCAGCAGCGGCCGGCGCAGCAGCAGGAGCAGCTGCCGCAGGAGCCTGAGCCTGTGTCGCAAATTGCGCCACGACCAATAGTAATAAAGTAAATAATGATGTTTTTGAAATCAGAGGACTAATACCCGGTAGTTTCATATCAGAGTTGATTATCGTCTTTTGCGTATAATTATTGAGAAATCACCAAAACACAGCGCTTCCTCAAAAATTTGAGCAAAAATACGACGAAACACCAATTTGAAAAACCTTAAAATTATGATAATTTATAATTTATAATGACTCTAAATAACAGCTATTTTCAAGTTAAATTTAATTTTTACATTTGTTTAAACTCAATATTGATGCAAGTAAAGACGTTTCAGATTACACTCATCGCGCTAACATTCGCATGTTGTTTTAGTTACGGACAAAACCAAAGTTCTTCCACCGAAGAGAGTGTGAACAAAATCTTAAAAGAAAGACAGAAAATAGCGAGCGTTATTAACTTTTCTGACACCTATCGCATTCAAATTTACACGGGCACAAGCGAGGAATTGAAGAAAAAAATGTCGGAATTTAAGAAGCAATTCCCCGATTTAGATGCCGTGGTCTCGTTTAGCGCACCTTTATACAAACTTTGGGTTGGGAATTTTCGAACTCGTATAGAAGCGGAACGACAGCTTCTCGCACTTAAAAAGAGCTACAAACAAGCTTTGGTTATTAAACCTAAAAAGTAATACACAGCCTTATAGCGACTTCCGCACTATTAGTCGGCTTGGATTCTCAATCTTTACTCGCTCTTGGTCCCATACCATTTCCGCCAAACGTTTTCCCATGGCAGCAAAATCGGTGGAAATAGTGGTAACTCCACTGGCAACTACCCGCTTTAAGGCCGTGTCGTTATAAGAAATCAGTCCGACATCCTCTGCTATTTGGAAGCCTTTCTCCAAACAGCTTTCAATAATAAACACCAAATCTTCGTCATTAGGCACCACGTAAACGCAGCGCACTTCTAAACGAAACTGCGCTATATCTGTCACTATTTCATAAGAAAAGTCGTTTTCTTCACAAAAACGCTTAAATCCCCGCACCATGCCAATCGGCTCTTTATAACTAGTGAAAATCAATTTTATTTTCTGATATTTCATAAGTGCTCCTTTTGCTTCCGATAGAGAATTATACATGGCAGCTGAAAAATTTTGATAGATTGCCGGATAGCCTTCCAACGAATCGCGAATCTGATCTAAGATAAAAACGTCGGACACCGGTAATGTAGCTATAACATCTTCGATATCCGTTAAATTCGACGGCATCAAAATATACTTGGCGTAATTTCCCTTTGCATCGCGAATTAACTTCCGAAACATATTTGCATCGAAATGATGAAAGAAAAAATCTATTTGCGCCTTTCCGCCTAAAGCAGAAATAAAAGCTTGAAAAAGCTGCTCTTTAAATGCATTCAATTCGTCAAACAACAAGAAATAACGAAGTCCTTGCTGGAAATCGACCGTCTTAACAAAATAGCCTTTACCCATTATGGCATAAATAATTCCGCGCCGCTTCAGCTCATCGAACGCTTGAAATACCGTATCTCGCGAAATACCATTTTCCAAACAAACCTTATTTACCGACGGCAAACGCTCATCTTTAAACAAGCGCTTACTCAAAATCGCCATTTCTACCTGAGAAACTATCTGTTTATACGCCGGCACTACCGACCCCTTATCTACTTGTATGATTCGCATTGTTCAAAAAACCGGTAACGTTTTTATGTAAAACCGGTAGGTACTGGTCTGCAATTTAGCAAAATGTGTCTATTTTTGAAAATAGTTGAAAAAAACAGCCATGAAAAATTACATTTCGCAATTTAATTCCGAAATAATTACCAGCTCATTTGGTTTGCTTGCCGACGGCCGAGAAGTTTTCAAACACAAGATAACGAATGCAAACGGCTATGAATTAAGCGCTTCTACCTACGGCGCTGCAATCACTCATTTATTGGTTCCCGTTTCAGAATCTGAAAAAATGGATGTTGTCTTGGGTTTTGATTCGGCTGCCAACTATGAAAATTCATTTTCGCTACCCAATGCACCTTATTTAGGAGCTGCCGTTGGTTTATATGCCGGAAGAATCGATCAGGCCTCATTCGAACTCGATGGAAAAATCGTTCAGCTCGATCAAAATCACGGACCGCACCAGCTTCATGGCGGTTTTAAAAATCTGAGCAACCAAATTTGGAATTTTGACTCAGAAAAAAGCAACAAACAGCAATTAGTCTTTAATATAGGTACAAAACTCAACAGTGCTAATTACAACGCCGAGGTAAGCGTTACTGTTTCTTATGTCTTAACCGACGATAATGCACTAAAAGTTCGATTTTCTGCAACAACAGACCAACCAACAGCCATAAACCTCACACAACACAGTTATTTCAATTTAGATGGCGATGGACGGTCGGTTTTATCTCAAAAACTAAAAGTATTTTCGGAATCCTATCTCGAAACGAAACCCGACGGTATTCCTACAGGAAAGATTGTGCCAACAATAAATACCGCCTTAAATTTCACTGAGATTCAAAATTGTCCGCGTTCGATAGACAATACATTTACGCTCGCTCAACCTCTAGCAGCAGTGCTACACAGTCCGTCTACAAAAATTAAGCTGAGCGTGTTTACCAATCAACCCGCAGTACATATATATGTAGGAGGAAATTGCTTTAATACCCTTGCTGGGAAAAACTTTGCTAAGTATGGCGAAACGTCGGGTATTTGCTTTGAAACACAAAACTATCCAGATGCACCCAACCAAAAGCACTTTCCAAACTCAATAATTCAACCAAACGAAACCTATTTCCACGAAAGTATATTTCAATTTGAAACAAATAAAACTGAATAGAATATGAAAAAGATCGCCATTTTTTGTTTTGCTGCACTACTTGCGGCTTGCTCTTCCGACAACAATTCAACCACCACGCCACCCGATGTTGTAACCGACGAATTCATTCGCGGAGCCGACATGTCGTTTTTACCACTCATTGAAAGTGAAGGAACCGTTTTTAAGAATAATAACGTACCTGAAGATCCGATCATTACCTTAAAAAACGCAGGCTGTAACTACATTAGAATTCGTATTTGGAATAATCCTGAAACCTCGAGTAGCAGTTTTCAAGAAGTAAAAACGTTTGCAGACCGCGTACATCAAGCTGGTTTAAAAGTTTGGTTAACTGTGCACTATTCCGACACTTGGGCAGATCCCGGACATCAAACCAAACCACAAGCGTGGCAAAACATGAATCTCGAAGCACTGAAAACGGCCGTTGCAAGTTACACAACCGAGATTATGACGCAAATTAAACCCGACCTTATTCAATTTGGAAACGAAACCAACGACGGTATGTTGTGGCCCGAAGGACGCTTATCGACAAATGAAGCAAATTTTAAAGCGCTAGCATCGGCGGGTATTGAAGCGGTTCGTGCGCAATCAACACAAACTAAAATTATGCTGCACTTCGCTGGTATGAACGGTTCCGATTGGTTTTTTGATAAAGTTAAAGATTTAGATTACGACTATATCGGACTCTCCTACTACCCTATTTGGCACGGAAAAAGTTTAAATCGACTTAAAGAAACAATGGATGCATTAGGCAGTCTTTACAATAAAAAAGTTTTAATTGCTGAAACCTCGTATCCTTTTACACTAGGATTCAATGATTATACAAACAATATAATGGGTTTGGACGAGCAATTACACCCTGGTTTCTCTGCTACCGCTGAAGGTCAGCGCGCGTTTTTGTCATCGATACATAACACCGCAGAAGTCGCAGAATTTGGCATTGGCTTTTGTTATTGGGGTGCTGAATGGGTTGCGTTCCGCGGAAATACTGCAAGCAATGGCTCAACTTGGGAAAACCAAGCGCTTTGGGATTTTAACAACAATGCACTGCCTGTAATGACACAATTTAGAGACCGTAATTAATAGCTATGAAAAAGAAATATTGGTTGCCGGTACTGTTGTTTTTGAGCTACTTTTCTAGTTCAGCACAAACGAACAATGAATTTGCAAAAGGAGCAGACGTGAGCTGGCTTCCGCAAATGGAAGCAACTGGATTTGTTTTTAAAGATGCCAATGGAAATCCGGCGGACTGTCTTCAAATCCTAAAAGATCTCGGCATGAACACCGTTCGACTTCGCGTGTTTGTAAACCCAAATGACAACCCACAAAGCGGACATTGCAGCAAAGAAGAAACTGTCGCATTGGCTTTGCGCGCAAGCAAATTGGGTTTTAGAATTATGATTGACTTTCATTACAGCGATTCCTGGGCAGATCCTGCAAAGCAATTCAAACCAAAAGCATGGGAGAAATTAGCGTTCCCTAAACTAAAAAAAGCCGTTTACAATCATACTTACGACGTCTTATCCGCTATCAAAAAAGCAGGCGTTACTACCGAATGGGTTCAAATAGGAAACGAAATTCCCGGAGGCATGCTTTGGCCAGACGGTTGTACGCACAACTGGCCACAATTGGCGCAACTTTTAAACGAAGGCTATAAAGCTGCAAAAGCTGTAGACGCCAACATGGGCGTTATTGTACATGTCGATGAAGGAAACAACATCGATAAGTTCAATGCTTTTTTCGATCAGGCTACCAAACACGGAGTGCAATACGACATCATCGGGCTTTCATACTATCCGTTTTGGATTAAGAAAGATTATACAGAAACGATAACAGACTTAGAAACCAACATGATCAACCTCAGCAAAAAGTACAATAAAAAGGTTTTTGTTGTTGAAGTTGGTGGCGAAGTTTCTCAAGTTGAAAACACCTACAAATTACTCGAAGCCACAATTAAAGCCACACAAAACGTTCCGAATAACAACGGCTTAGGTGTTCTTTATTGGGAGCCGCAAGGTGCCGAAAGTTGGAGCAAATACAAACTATGCGCTTGGCAAAACGACGGCCGACCCTCACCGGCATTAAACGCATTCAAAAACTAAACTTATGTCGAAACTTAGCTCAATAGTACTCCTTTTTACAGTACTTACTTGGACCGGATTTTCACAAAAACGAACATCTTTAGACGACGACTGGCGGTTTCATTTCGGACACGCTGCTAATGCAGAAAAAGACTTCAATTACAGCATAGCCACAATTTTCTCGAAATCGGGTGGCGCAGCAAAAACAGCTATTGATCCGAAGTTTGTTGATACAACATGGACCAAGGTGCAGCTGCCTCACGATTGGGCTGTGAAACTCCCCTTCGTGTATTCCGACAACTTCGATGTGATTTCTCACGGCTTTAAACCTGTTGGCGGATTGTATCTCGAAACCAGTATTGGCTGGTACCGCAAGCGATTCCAAGTAAGCAACAGTTCAAAAAACAATCGGTTTGAGATACAATTCGACGGTGTTTTCAGAAATGCGTCGGTTTGGCTAAACGGCTTTTACTTAGGAACAAACCAAAGTGGCTACCTCGGCTTTTCGTACGATGTTACCGATTATCTGAAGTACGGAGAAGACAATGTACTCGTAGTTCGCGTTGACGCTACACAATATGAAGGTTGGTTCTATGAAGGCGCCGGCATTTACAGACGCGTGTGGCTACATGAAACGAATAAACTGCACATTCCACAGCATACTGTATTTGTAACTGCTACGCCTTCCGGCAGAAAAGCAAACGTCTCTGTGGCACTCGAGGTAGAAAACAAAAATCTAACTTCCGATAATTGCTCGGTGTACACATACATTACCGATCGCAACGGAAAAGAGTTAACGCGCTCTTCGAAAAAGAACTTACAGATTGGTGCACCCCGAAAAACCGACGCCAGCTTTAATCTTACGCTCAACAATTGTACACGCTGGGATTTAGAAAATCCGTACCTCTATCGTGCAGTTGTTGTCGTTGAAAAAAGCGGACAAAAAATTCACCAAGAAAAAGTGAAATTTGGGATTCGCAGCTTTGAATTCGACGTAAAAAAAGGCTTTTCGCTGAACGGAAAACGATTCAAGATTAAAGGTACAAACAACCACCAAGATCATGCAGGTGTTGGTGCTGCAATGCCCGACGATTTACAGTACTACCGCATTCGCTTACTAAAAGAAATGGGAAGCAATGCCTATCGCGCCAGCCACAACGCACCTACACCCGAGCTTTTAGAAGCCTGCGACAGCTTGGGCATGCTTGTTGTCGACGAACAACGATTGCTAAACAGCAGCCCGGAGTATTTAGACCAATTTGAACGTTTGATTAAGCGCGACCGCAATCATCCGTCGGTGATTCTTTGGTCGATTGGCAATGAAGAAGGTTGGATTCAGAAAACAGAAACAGGGAAGAAAATCGCCCAAACCTTATTAACACAACAGAAAATTTTTGATCCGACGCGAACTTCTACCTACGCTGCCGATATGCCGAACGAGTTCAACGGAGTAAACGAAGTAATTCCGATTCGTGGGTTCAACTACCGCCAAAACGCCGTTGCCGATTACCACCGCGATCATCCGAATCAACCGCTTATCGGAACTGAAATGGGAAGCACCGTAACTACTCGTGGAATTTACGAAGCAGATAAACAACGTGCTTATGTTCCGGATCAAGACATCACAGCACCTTGGTGGGCAAGCCGCGCCGAAGAATGGTGGGTGCTTGCCGCAGAAAACGACTTTTGGCTAGGCGGATTTATCTGGACCGGTTTCGATTACCGAGGCGAACCAACACCCTACCAATGGCCAAACGTTAACTCGCATTTTGGCGTTATGGATGTTTGCGGATTCCCAAAAAACATTTACTACTATTACAAAAGCTGGTGGACTGATGAAGATGTACTTCATATCTCACCGCACTGGAATTGGCCTGATAAAGTAGGTCAGGACATTGATGTTTGGGTGAATTCAAACGCCGATGAAGTTGAACTTTTTCTAAATAACAAATCGCTCGGCAAACAAGTAATGCCTCGAAACCGACACTTGAAATGGAAAGTGCCCTACCAAGCCGGAACATTAGAAGCAGTTGCGATCAAAAAGGGTAAAACCATTCGTGCGCAAGTAAAAACAACCGACACACCGTTTGCCATAAAACTCGCGCCTAGTGTTGAAAAAATGCGCGCCAACGGAACGGATCTCGCCATCATCAATGTATCGGTTGTTGACAAAAACGGATTGGAAGTTCCGGTTGCCGATAACGTGATTAAATTCCGCGTAAGCGAAAATGCCAAAATATTGGGTGTGGGTAACGGCGACCCAAGCAGCCACGAACCCGACCAATGCGCTCCCGGAACTTGGCAACGAAGCGCCTTTAACGGTAAATGTCAGCTGATCATACAAGCGGGAAAAACAGCAGGTGATATCACCGTTGAAGCATACTCAAATACATTACAAACCACAAAAATCACCCTAAAACAACTACCCTAAGTGCTCTTATCGATGAAGAAAAAACTCATCCGAAATACGGTTTCACAATTTAAAATCCAATTTCATCAAGAACCCGACGCCGTATTCCTTTCGCCCGGACGCATCAACATAATCGGCGAACATATCGACTACAATAACGGATTTGTCCTGCCTGCGGCAATTAACAAATACGTTTGCTTCGCTGTAAAAAAATCGTCGGGAACAACGATACGGCTTTTTGCTGCCGATTTAAACGACTACTACGAATTTGAAAGTAATACAAAACTCCAACCCATAGACAAAACGTGGGTGAACTACCTGATTGGTGTCATTCAAGAATTAAAAAATCGCGAATTGCACTTCTCTGGCTTTGATGTGGTTTTGAGCAGCAGTATTCCCATGGGAGCGGGCTTGTCGTCGTCGGCTGCGGTTTCTTGTGGAATGGCGTTTGCCCTAAACGAATTATTCGACATGGGTTTAACACGCGAAACGCTTGCGCGGATGGGACAAAAAGCCGAGCACGAATTTGCAGGTGTGAATTGCGGAATCATGGATCAGTTTGCCTCTGTTTTCGGAAAGAAAAATCAAGTTATCAAACTCGATTGCGATGATCTTTCCTACCAATACTACAACGCCGAACTCGACGAAAACTGCTTGCTGCTGATCGACAGCTGTGTGAAACATACGCATTTAACCTCGGGCTATAACGACCGCCGACAAGAAGTTGAAAGCAGTTTTGCGATTATCAAGCAGCATTTCCCCGACATTCAAAATTTTAGAGATTGTACTTCAGAACATTTAGCTGTTGTTGCGGAAGAATTAGGCGCCGTTCGATTGAAAAGATGTGCCTTTGTGATTGCTGAAATTGCTCGCGTGGGCAAGGCTGCTGAAGCTTTAAACGAAAAAGACTTCGAAACGCTTGGAAGTTTAATGTCGGAAACGCATCGTGGATTATCGACCGATTACGAAGTAAGTTGCCCGGAACTCGATTTCCTAGTTGCCGAAGCGCAAAAAAATACTGCGGTTTTCGGAGCACGCATGATGGGCGGTGGATTCGGTGGCTGCAGCATCAACCTAATAAAGAAAGCGGCTGTACCCGATTTTATCAATCAGCTGAGAACTGCCTACAGCCGAGAATTTGGAATTGAGCTCAAATACTACCCCGTAAAAATTTCTAAAGGAACTGCGAAAATTAAGAAAACATGGTAGCATTCGACAAACTGCAACACCCACACCGACGATACAATCCGTTGCTCGACGAATGGATTCTAGTTTCTCCACACCGAGCCGGACGCCCCTGGCAAGGACAAACCGAAACGCAAACGCAAAGCGAACGCAAACCTTATGAGCCCGATTGTTACCTCTGTGCCGGAAATACCCGTGCAAATGGAAAACAAAATCCGATGTACGAAAATTGTTACGTCTTTGAAAACGACTTCCCCGCGCTACTTAACGAAAGTGTAGAACCGACAAAATCGACACGCTTTTTTAAATCGGTTCCCGAACGGGGTGTAAATCGCGTAGTCTGTTTTTCTCCAAACCACGCGCTAACTTTAGCAGAAATGACGGTTACCGATATTTCCGAAATCAGCAAAACCTGGCAGCAACAATATATAGAGCTGGGCAATTTGCCATACATCAACTACGTACAAATTTTCGAAAACAAAGGAAGTGTCATGGGTTGCAGCAATCCGCATCCACACGGACAAATCTGGGCACAACAGTCTATTCCTTCCTTAATAAAACGCACGCAACACCAACTAAAGGAATACTTCGTTGAAAACAGAACGAACTTACTTTCGGATTATCTAAAAGAAGAATTGAAAGCCGGCGAACGCGTATTATTTGAAAATAATTCGTTCGCAATAGTCATTCCGTATTGGGCAACTTGGCCATACGAAACGCTTTTGCTTTCCAAGAAAAATCATAAATCGATTGCCGAGTTTTCAGAATTCGACCACTTGGCTTTCGCGGAAGCACTAAAACTACTTACAGTCAAATACGACAACTTATTTCAAACTTCGTTTCCATACTCGGCGGGCATTCACCAAGCTCCAACCGACGGCGAAACGCACGAAGAATGGTTGTTTCACATGCACTTTTATCCGCCATTGTTGCGAAATGCACAAGTAAAAAAATTTATGGTAGGCTACGAGATGCTAGCTGAAGCCCAACGCGACATCACGCCGGAGCAAAGTGCAAAGATTCTAAAATCGCTTTCCAACCAACACTACAAAGACCAAAAACCATGAACACCCTCTCGTTTCAAGATTATGCCGTTTTTATCCTCTATTTTTTCATCATAGTAGGCTACGGATTGTACATCTACAGAAAGAAAAAACAGAAAACGGCCGATAGCAAAGATTACTTTCTTGCCGAAGGATCGCTTACGTGGTGGGCCATTGGCGCTTCGCTGATTGCAAGTAACATCAGCGCCGAGCAATTTATCGGAATGAGCGGATCGGGTTTCAAAATGGGACTGGCCATTGCTACCTACGAATGGATGTCGGCTCTTACACTTATTATTGTAGCGGTTTTCTTTATTCCCGTGTATCTCAAAAACAAGATATACACCATGCCGCAGTATCTGAACCAACGCTACAACGCAAATGTTGCCATGATCATGTCTATCTTTTGGTTACTGCTGTACGTTTTGGTAAACCTTACATCGATTTTATATCTGGGCGCATTAGCTATTAATGCAATTTCAGGTTTAAACCTCAATCTGTGTATGTTCTTTCTGGCATTTTTTGCGATAATGATTACCCTCGGAGGCATGAAAGTAATTGGATTCACCGACGTGATTCAAGTATTTTTCCTCATTCTCGGCGGACTCATCACTACTTACCTCGCACTCGATTTAGTGGCAACGCATTTAGGTGGCGAAGGTATTGTGAGCGGTTTCCAACTCATGCAAAAAGCTGCTCCCGATCACTTTCACATGATTTTCGAGAAAACCAACCCAAACTACATCGATTTGCCAGGCTTATCAGTTTTAATTGGCGGTATGCTTATCATAAATCTCAACTATTGGGGTTGTAACCAATACATCACGCAACGTGCGCTCGGCGCCGATATGAAAACAGCTCGCAACGGTATTTTATTTGCTGCCTTCCTAAAGTTGCTGATGCCGCTTATCGTGGTTATACCCGGAATTGCGGCTTATGTGCTCTACCAAAACGGCTACTTTGGTGCCGAGTTTCTACAAGACGGTAGCGTAAATCCCGACAAAGCCTATCCAACGCTGCTGAATTTGCTACCCAGCGGATTAAAAGGTTTGTCCTTTGCCGCGCTAACTGCCGCAATTGTAGCCTCGCTTGCCGGAAAAGCCAACAGTATTGCCACCATTTTTACGCTCGATGTGTACAAAAAAAGCTTGAACAAAGCCGCCGACGAAGCCAAATTGGTAGCCATCGGAAAACGCACGGTTGTCGTAGCCATGATTATTGCCGTTATCGTTGCGCCTTTGCTGGGCATCGATAAAAAAGGAGGCTTTCAATACATTCAGGAATACACCGGTTTTGTAAGTCCCGGGATTTTTGCGATGTTTTTCCTCGGCTTCTTCTGGAAAAAGACGACAGCCAACGCTGCATTGTTTGCTACTATCGGCGGATTTATCTTATCTGTATTGTTTAAGTTTTTACCGGGTGTCGTTTCGTTAGAATTCCTGTATCCGTATGGTTTTGCCGTTCCAAATGCGTCGGGTGTGTACGAGATTCCGTTTGTTGATCGTATGGGGTTTGTATTCCTGATTTGCATTTTCGGCATGTGGATCATTAGTTTGTACGAAACCCGCAAAGGTGTTGAAACTAAAGGTCTGGATATCGAACCGGGCATGTTTAAAACCTCGACGGCCTTCAACGTTTGGACGCTCATAATCCTAGGAATACTCGCCGCACTTTACGCTATTTTTTGGTAGCCAATAGGGTTCAAATAGAAGGCGTGAGAGCATCCAAAAACAAATTCCCCTAATTTACAGACTGGGGTTGAAGATATCTTTTACAGCAATCTGGTATTATTTTTTATCGAACTCACGAATAAATTTTAGTTGAAATGCGTCGTATCTTTGTTGTTTAGTGAATTTCTGCTACCTCTCAAACACAGGTTAATGTTGCGTAATATTTAATTAATTCAAGAAATGAGTTTCAACTTCAAAGAGATTAAAGAATCTATTCGAATTAAAGACAAAGAGATCAAATTAAAGGTGCTTACATTTTCGGGTAAAGACGGAGATTATTATGTTGTCGTTTCGCCAGCTCTGTTGGTTAGTGGCTACGGCAACACAGAAGAGGAAGCTGAAGAATCTTTCAAAGCAAACTTGGAGACATTTTGTCGAGATCTTATGGTTTTAGACTCCGAACAAAGAGACTTAGAACTCAAAAAGCTGGGATTCCTTAAAGAAAAATACCACACTAAAAATTTTTCGAAGGCCTATATCGATGAAAACGGCGTGCTCCACGGGCTTGAAAAAAGCTCTATAAGAACTTCTATGCTTGAAGCAACGGTCTAAGTTTTTTGGAAAGTTACAGTCATGGGAAACAATAGGCCTGTAAAAACAAAAGATTGGGTGGCTTTTTTAGAAGCTCATGGCTGCAAATACTTACGAACAAAATCATCGCACGATCATTACAAGTGTCCAGGCTGTTTTAGAACAATAACGCATCGCGAAAAAGACAAAGAAATTCCTGCTTTACATGCTAAAACAAACTTAGCAACGTTGGGAAAAACACTACAAGAATTGTACGATTGGATTGACAAAAACTGCTGATTTCCGGGAAAGGAAAAAACGAATTACACATTTAAATACCGTTAAACAACTCTTTGCTCACTGTTTTAGCTTAGATTTTTCGGGGCACATCCTGCCGCTCATTTAGTGGGAAATCGGGTTTGCGGCAGGCCGGGCGTTATACCAATTAGACCTATAAAAAAGTCCAATAAAAAAATGTTTTTAAGCCATAACTGCTTTAAAAAAAGCTTCCGTAGCGCTGCTATGCAACATTTTTTTGCATTGTTCTGCCT
>NZ_NOXX01000197.1 GCF_002251775.1 Flavobacterium aurantiibacter | reverse complement strand
CTTGTTGAATTTTTAACCGCAAAGAACACGAAGATTTACGCAAAGTTCGCAAAGCATTTTTAGTATCAAGATTGGAGTATTAAGTATTAAGACTTCGATGAATTCACCCTTTTACGTTTCATTTCCCCAACCTAACCAAGTATCGTTGTTCGGTGCCTGAGCTTGTCGAAGGCCAATCTTTAAATCTCGAAATCTCTCAATCTCAAAATCTCCCAAAAAAAAGACCTCCGTTTCCGAAGGCCTCTTCCTCAATCAACCAATCATAACTATTTAAAGATCTTTTAATTTTTAGTGTTCATTTTTCCACGAGTACCATCGGCGCGGTAGTAGTAATACGTATCGTCTTGGTATTCATGGGTGTTATAGCCGTAATCGTAACCGTTGTAGTAGGTGCGTCTTCGAATGTCGCCTACAAAATTGACGATGTTTCCTCGGCGATCGTACTCAATTCGCAAACCGCTAATCTGACTCATCGCGAAACGGTTGTAGCGCATATACACAGTACCAATGCGGTTCACACGATCGAAGGCGTCGTAGTTGATAAATACGTTTCCAACTCTGCGAACACGTCCGAATGCATCGTGCTCAATGCGAACGCCGTAGTTTACCTCGACCTGGTTTCTGCCTCGAGCTTGAGCGCGGGTTCCAGCTTTGCGATAGTAATAATCGCCGGTTGTCTCTGGCCTCGTATTGAAATCGAATTGCCCGTCAGGAAAAACGTAAAAGTCGATTCCTCTTTCAGTGAAAACAAAAGGTTCCGCGTTTTCGACAGCGCAAGGAAAATCGTTAAAAGCAGTAGCCGTTGTCAGGGTTCCCAAGGTTAAAGCTACGAACAGGTGTAAAGTAATAGTTTTCATCATTTCTAAAATTTTAAAACTTCCTACTCTTTCGATTTTCGGTTTTCTCGAATTCAAAATTTGAATTGTATACGAATATCCAAAGCACATGCCGAAATTGACCAGCATGCGTGTGCCAAATTATGCTACTATCGAAACTTTGTTTTTAAGTAACTGATATTTAGCAATTTGAATTACCACTCTTTACGAATCGTTGACCAAGCGTTAACAAGTCGTTTGAGAATGAAGCGAACGTTCAATGCACAAAATGGCGCATTTTTTAGGAAAAGGCCGACTTAAAAACAGGGAATCATTTTAAACCTTCGCGTTGCTGTGCCGATATTCAAGTTCTTTGTTTTTTACCAACAAATTGACTATAAACTCACTAGCGATTGTTTTCGTCGAATTTTTGGTTTTAGTCGATGGTATTTTTGGGAAGTCGTAAAAAAGTGCTTATTTCGCCAACGAAAATGCGTTAGAGAAATTCGTCCCGCTGTTTCTGCTTCTTTAGCGACTTTGCATGATTTCAAGTACTCGCTTTTGTATGCCAAAAATTAAGTAGCCTGTTACGTAAACAAGCTTTTTTTATTTCGTAAACCTCTTTACCAGAATGAGTAAATTACCGCAGGAACATAAATTTATTGATTTGTCAGATTACGGCCGACCCGCAGCGAAAATCATTGCCAATTCCTTAAAAGACACAGCATTAACGCCGCTTCACGTCACATTCGGTTTTATAATTGCCGGATTGATAGCTGTTTATTGCATCATCTTTAATCACTACTTTCTAGCAGCTTTTTTCTTGATTGTGAAGTCTGTTTTAGATGCGGCCGATGGCGAACTTTCACGCGTAAAACAAACGCCGTCGTATGTTGGCCGATACACCGATTCGGTGGCCGACATAATCTTGAACTTTTTTATTTTCTTATCCATTTGGTACGTCACCGAAATTTCTATCTGGATTTGCCTCATTGCTTTTGTAGGTCTGCAACTGCAAGGAACGCTCTATAATTACTACTACGTTATTTTGCGAAACCGATTTGCAGGCGATACAACAAGTCGCGTTATTGAAGACAAAACGCCCATTGCTTTACCCGGCGAGTCGCAAAAACACGTTAATGTGCTGTTTTTCTTATACAAATTGTTTTATTCTGCTTTTGATAAAGCAATTTATGCACTCGATCGGAACGCCAATAAAGGACAAATTTTTCCGAATTGGCTTATGACTTTCGTGTCGACATTCGGACTGGGTTTCCAGCTTTTCGTTATTGCATTCTTGCTGGTATTCGATTTCAAACAGCTGATTTTACCGTTCTTCGTAGCGTATACCGCCATGGTTTTTATTTGCGTAGGTGTTCGGCGCTACTTTTATCATTTACCTGTAGGCTTGTAATTTTCAAAAGCGATTTTTTTCTTAAATCGATTTTCGTTTGCGATAAAGAATAAAAGTAATAGCTCTGTTCTTTAGATGAAAAGCCAGTAGTTTATTTATTGATAATCATTTAATTATCATCAAAGTAAGAACTTCATATCTTATTATTCAATAAAAAAAACCAACCGAATTTGAAAGTTCAAATCCAGTTGGTTTCTGATCTATCAATGAGTTAGCACTCACCCTAAAAGACCGACACGACCGACAACAAACGAGCAGAAAATGAAAGACAAAATGCCAACGCTTCGCAAAATTAAAAGAGGTGTTTTGCCAACTCATCTGCCGATACAAAAACACCACATTTAATTTTGCCCAACCGCACCCCAAGCCCACCCACCACCCGACAGTAAAAATGAATTTTCAACATTCTTAGATATATTAATTTTTTAAGCGTAAATTTGACCAATTTGAACAAGTCAGTTATGAACAATCAGAAAACATTTGGGCAAACCATTAGAAATTATAGAGAAGCGAGAGGCTTGTTATTAAGACAATTGGCAGCAGCTCTTGAAGTTGACACTGCTTTCATAAGTAAAATGGAGAGAGACGAAAAGCAAGCAACAAGAACTCATGTTGAAAGATTGGCGAGCGTTTTAAAAGTCGCTAACGATGAGCTGTTAACTATTTGGCTTTCGGATAAATTATTAAACACATTAGAGCAAGAACCATCAGCCTACAATGCCTTAAAATTAACAGAAAAAAGATTAAAATCAAAAGCAATTTAATATTCCATGCCTGACTTTATTTTTAGATTACCGCTTAGATTAACTGATGCCCAAAGATTGGCGATAGATGATTATGATGAATCACTTGTAGTTACTGGCGGACCCGGAAGTGGCAAAACCACTGTAACCATTTTTAGATTTTTGACTCCTGTTAAAAACAATCAAGACGCCTTATTATTTACATACAATCGAACTTTGTTAGCTTCTATAAAGGGAATCTTACGGAACAAAGCAGAAGAACTCTTTGGTGATTTAGACGAGCGGACAATAAAATCAGTAATTGAAAACAAAGTAAGTTCATTTTATAAGTGGTATGGTTGGTTTGAAACTAGCTACGATGAAGAAACTATTGGGAGAAATTTTTCTAGTAAAATTAGCTCTAGAGGTGGCAGAAAATATGCGGAAATATTTTTTGATGAGGGACAAGATTTAACACCATCGGTTTTTGCTAAAGCTTTTCTTCTAGCTGAAAAAGTTACTTGTGGTGCAGACAACGCACAAGATTTGCAAAGCAATTTTCCACCCGATGAAGCATTGTCAATTATTCTAGAAAAACTCAATAATCAGAAACATACAGACCTTCAACCGTTGGAACAAAATTTCAGAAACACTAAAGAGATTTTTGAATTTGCAAGAGGTTTTGTTCCTGACGATGTAAATGTTCAAGAGCTTGACACAAGTGAATTGCCAAATGGAGAAAATCCTGAAATATTGGATAATCTTTCAACTGATGCACAACTTTCAAAAATCAAAGAAATAATTGAGGCAAACCCTGCAAGTAATATCGGCATTTTAGTTAACTACGGAAATCAAGTAGTTGACATTAAAAACTATTTAGAAAGACCTGAAAATGGATATTCCTGTAAACCTGATGCACCCGACAACAGAACATTTTCATACTACTACAATGGAATGCCACAAGCAGAAGAACAAGTAATGTTTGACAGAATGAAAACTCCATTTATTTGCACTTATGATTCATGTAAAGGGTTAGAATTTGATATTGTTATTATGCCATTTTTTAATGATGCTGAAAGAGCACTTTCAAAACCACGAAAAAAGAGAATTAATGAAAACACATGGATAGAGGAAAAAAATGCAGATGGTTCAATAAAAATGTGGGCAACAAGAAATCACTATTACGTTGGAGCAACAAGAGCAAGAACGCTTCTATATGTCATGTGCTATGACATTCCTGAACTTTTGAATTTCGATACAAATAACAATCAAAATCAAGTTAATTTATTTGATGATGATTTACCATTTTAAAAAATAATAATCATGGCAAAGAGAATAATAAAACCTAAGGGAGAAAAACCAAAAGTGAAGTCATCACAAGAAGATACAATTACTGGAAACCTATTTCTAAATCCAACAAAAAAAGAAACAGAAATTCCTCTTGAAATTACAAATTTAGACAATACTGAAGAGGTAAGAACTAAACCTCTTAATGACAAAACTGAAACTGTAAACAGTTCAAAAAGCAAATTTTCTTTATCAGAAGATATTTTCATTGAGGTTCATAAATCCAACCTGTTACAATATTTTTCTTCGGGCTGTATTTACCCCTCTAAATACAGTTCTCAAAAAGCATTTTCAGACCCCCAAGCAATTAATGAGAATGGCTTACTCATTTCAAACGGTTTTATTTCCAATAATAAAGACCATATGCTTATTCATATAGATGCATCGGCAATTGATTCAACCTTAATATCAGTAAAGGATGAATTCGGACTTTATAGTGGAATTATACCTGTAAGCAGAATAAGAAAATTATTTGTTCAAGATATTGAAACCAAGAAAAAAACACTTGACGATTCTCTTATTAGAGATGCAGGTATTATTCCAGAAACCTTAATTGAAGTTGGCTATCCATCAAATTTATCAAAGATTACCTATGATGAATTAAATATCAGTCCCAAAACATTAGAATCAAAACTGAAACAATTTGATAAAATATTGGGATTGATTGCCGGGGCAAGAAACTTCAATTTGTTAACTTATAATCAGACGGGAAAATACAAGTCTCTTTCAGACCATTCCTTATTCGCGGTTCAAGCAATAGACGAAACTTTTGCTAAAGAAATTGTTGATAGTGGTAATTTATCAGATTACTATAAGTGGTTGTTTACTAATTCATGCCCTAACGATCGTCCATTATTAAATTGGCTTTTTAATAGAGTATATGACTACGCAAATTTTACTGATGCAGACACAAATGAATTTGAATCGCTTTGCGACAAAACGAATTCTTTTCCTAGTGAAGAAAAACAAGTAAAGAATATCTTTTCAGCTCTCAGAAAAAGCCTTGAGCGAAAAAAAGTAATGACAGACATTTTAGGGTTGCAGTCTAAAAACAGTTTAGCTCTTTATGTTTTTGCTTATTTACGCAACTTTGGAACAAGCCAAAATCCTGAACTCCCTAGAGTAGAATTGATAAATTCTAAAGTAAATAAGTTTAGTGAATACGCATTTGCAACACTCAATTTCTTTTTTGGATACAAACAACTTAGAAATTCAGAAGACAGACTTACCATATTTGATGATACAATTAAAAAATTCATCAAGGTTCCCATTAAACCAACTATCAAATTTGAATTGACAACAGAATTCGATTATAGAATTATTGATACTGTTTTCAATTTAGTTTTTGGTATTAAGACCAATGATTTAGCAATATATAAAAACATATTAGTAGAACAAGGTTCTACCAATATTGCTATCGATGGCTATGATTGTTATTCAACTGTGATATTTGGCAAACTTTATCAGAGAATATTAAAATCGGATATAGAGGTACAACTTAAAAAATTACCAAATGAGATTACTATATTTTCAGAGTTTGGACTGGTTTGTCATCGTTTAGGTTTGAAAAGACATTTGATTGGTTTAGAAGAATTAATCGGAAACCCAAAATCTATTTTGAAATTTGTGTATTATTCAAAAGAAGAGTTGATTGTTGCTATTAGGGCAAATAAAATTGACGTAGATGAAATAAAACAAAGAATCGCCTTGTCACAAAAACATAAAGAATTATAATGACACTTGAAGAGTTAAAAATAGAGTCATTACAATTTGACTTAGCTGAGTTAAATGAGTTTGTTTCTGAGAACAGGGACGAAATTAAATTGCTCTTCAGTAATTTGGTTGTGAGTCCATCAGTAACTAGAGATTGTATTGAGTTAATTAGACATATTCATTCCAAACGAAGACATGGAATTGATACTGTAGGAATTCAATTTTTTGTAACAATTCTTGCATTTTATTTTAAGTCCGCCAATAATACCGCATTCGTGCAAACATGCATTACTAATCTGCAAGACAATGTTCTCAAATACAGGCTTCAAGCATGGTTTCAATATAAATTTGAATATCGGCAAACAAATTCCCATTTAACAAGATTTCCGCAATATTTAGAGAAAATATCAAAAGCTATTGCTGATGAAAATGAAGATTATACAGATGATGTTCTTTCGGATTTACATTCTTACTTTTTTGAATTTAGCCATATAGCTGGTTTTCAAGAATTGTTTGACAGTCCTGATTTGCTCAAAAAATTTCCAATTTTAAGTGAATATAAAAAACGAAAAGGGGCTTTAGACTATAGAATTGAGCTACACGAAAATGTTGATAAAATATTTACACCTTCTCGCTTTACCGAACAACTTTTTAACGAAAAATTTATTGACTATATTAAATATCATGATTCCACAGTATGGAATAACATTTTACTAGGGTTAGATACTTTTACAATCCGTTCAGAAGTAATCAATTTCGGTCAAGCTAATTTTGATAAGCCTTATAAAAAGCTTCAACCTGCTGATATTGTAAAACTGTATTGTTACTTTAATATGCGTAAGCATTATTATTCATCGCTGTATCTTTTTGAAAGATGTGCATGGATAAAAAAGCTTGTTTCAAAAGAAGGTTGCTTGAAA
The DNA here is from genome assembly GCF_002251775.1 of Flavobacterium aurantiibacter. GTDB lineage: Bacteria > Bacteroidota > Bacteroidia > Flavobacteriales > Flavobacteriaceae > Flavobacterium > Flavobacterium aurantiibacter. Next base: position 39,500 of record NZ_NOXX01000197.1, on the reverse strand, counting down.
TTTATTGATGTCGGCTGTGGACCTGCAACATCAGGAATTGCTTTAACAGATTATTTACTATCTACCAAAAGTTCAAAACAACAGTTTGACTATATCGGTGTTGACTATTATAATTCAATGTTAGCAGCAGCAGCAGATTTTATGACTAATTCTGTTTATAAGGAATGTACTAATAACGATTTCATAAAAAGCATTACTGAAATCAAAAATAACGATTTCAGCAATGCAAATTCAATTCTAATAAACACATGTTATCTCTTTGCAAGTCCGACTTTGAAGATAGATTTATTAGCAACTGAAATAAATAACTTATTGAATACTTATAGTTCTCTCCCAAGATTTTTACTTTTCCAAAACACAACGGATGAGACGAAAAATATTAAGTATGAACTATTCAAAAAGAAACTACTAAAGCATGATTTATTGCTTTCAGAAAAAGTAACAATTAAATACAATAATCAAAGAAATAGCTTCTATCCACCAGTTCACGAATCCATCTATTTCGAGGTATTAAAATTTTAAAATTATGTATGATTTATTTAGCCAAGCACCCGATAGTTTAGCAACGCAACAAGGACTTTGTAATCCAAATATCATGAATGATATATCAATGATTAACGGCTTGACTTATATTCCGAACTTCATTGATAAGTTGGAAGTAAAAAGATTTATTGAGTCTATTAATTCAGAACCATGGCTTTCTGACATAAAACGCAGAGTGCAACACTATGGCTATAAATATGACTACAAAGCACGGTCAATTGACTATTCAATGTTCATTGGAAAATTGCCAAGCTGGGCTATGACAATGGCGCAGCGACTATTTGATGAAAAACACATAAGTGAATTGCCCGACCAGCTAATTATTAACGAATACGAACCTGGACAAGGTATCGCAAATCATGTTGACTGTGAACCATGCTTTGGCGACACAATTATATCAGTTAGTTTAGGCTCTTCTTGTGTTATGGATTTTATCAATCTTCGGACAAAACAGAAAGTAGAAGTAATGCTTGAATCAGGCAGTCTTGTAGTTTTAAGTGGAGAGGCACGATATAACTGGACACATGGAATCGCACAGCGAAAAACTGACAACTTTAGAGGCGTGAAAACAGAAAGACGATTAAGGATTTCTATGACATTTAGGAAAGTAATATTGAAGTAAAAGCCAACGCTTTTGGTTGCACATTTGCAAAACCGCACAAAGCAAAGCTAAAGCCAAGTTTTGCAAAAGAGCCACCAAGCCAACGCACTAAGACAGACAAGAAATGACAACGAACAAATACGACAGAAAAGAAGGGCGAAGTGCTAACAGCGGTTTTGCAAAAAAGCGGGTTCAGTGGTTAATTGAACATTCTACCTCGCATCAACTTTTGTGCTATGTTGACAGTTTTGAGCTCCGAAATCCGCTTCTTCGCAAAGCCGCAAACCGCTTTACGCTGAATAGATGTTAGAAGTTGAATTGCAAATCAAAACGATCTAAATTCATCACTTTCGTCCAAGCAGCAACGAAATCTTTCACGAATTTTTCTTTGGAATCGTCGCTGGCGTACACTTCGGCTAAAGCGCGTAATTCTGAGTTGGATGCGAAGATCAAATCGGCGCGAGTCGCTGTCCATTTTAACGCTTTTGTATTGCTGTTACGGCCTTCAAAGATTTCTTGCGTATCGTCGGTTGCCGTCCAAGTGGTTCCAATTTCTAACAATTTCACAAAATACTCGTTGTTTAATTGGTCTTTGGTGTTTGCCAAAATGCCGTTTTTGTTTCCATTGTAGTTTGCGTTCAAAGCGCGTAAACCTCCCACCAAGACAGTCATTTCGGGCGCAGTAAGCGTTAACTGTTGTGCTTTATCAATCAATAGAGCTTCTGTTGGAACCGTGTATTGTTTTTTGCTGTAGTTTCTAAATCCGTCGGCAATTGGTTCTAAAACATCGAACGAAGCTACTGCGGTTTGTTCTTGCGAAGCATCCATACGTCCGGGAGCAAACGGTACTTCCACAGTATAGCCAGCATTTTTGGCAGCTTGTTCTACAGCAGCGCTTCCCGCCAACACAATGATATCTGCTAAAGATACTTTGACATCTTTCGATTTTGCATTGAAATCGGCTTGTATGCGTTCGTACACTGCAAGTACTTTTTTCAACTGTGCGGGATTGTTCACTTCCCAGTTGCGTTGTGGTTCTAAGCGAATGCGCGCTCCGTTGGCACCACCACGACGGTCTGAAATTCTAAATGTAGAAGCTGATGCCCAAGCAGTACGCACCATTTCCGACAAGTTTAAACCGCTGTTTAACAAGGTGGTTTTTAGTTTGGAAATGTCTTTTGCCGTAACTAATTTGTGATTTACCGCCGGAATCGGATCTTGCCAAATTAAATCTTCTGAGGGTGCTTCTGGTCCGAGGTAGGTAGTTTTCGGTCCCATATCGCGGTGTGTTAATTTGAACCAAGCGCGTGCAAATGCATCGTTAAATGCGTCTGGGTTTGCCATGAATTTGCGTGAGATTTTCTCGTATTCCGGATCGAAACGCATCGACAAATCGGTGGTTAACATGTATGGTTTGTGCTTTTTCGTTTTATCGAACGCATCCGGAATCACTAAATCTTCGGTTTTGGCTACCCATTGGTGCGCTCCGGCCGGACTTTTCGTTAATTCCCATTCATAACCGAATAGAATTTGGAAATAATCCTGATTCCATTTGTTAGGCGTTTTTGTCCAAGTAACTTCCAATCCAGAAGTAATGGCATCGCCTCCTTTTCCTGATTTGTAGTTGTTCTGCCAGCCCAAGCCTTGTGCTTCAATACCGGCTGCTTCTGGTTCTACACCTACATTTTTTGAGTCTGCCGCACCGTGCGTTTTACCTAAGGTGTGTCCGCCGGCAATAAGTGCAACGGTTTCTTCGTCGTTCATTCCCATTCGTCCGAAGGTTTCACGAATGTCTTTTGCCGCAAGTACCGGATCTGGATTTCCGTTCGGACCTTCCGGATTCACATAAATTAATCCCATTTGAACGGCTGCAAGCGGATTTTCAAGTTTGCGACCTTCGCTATACCGCTTGTCGTCTAACCATTTTTTCTCTGGTCCCCAATACACATGCGATTCAGGTTCCCAAACGTCTACACGACCACCTGCAAATCCGAAGGTTTTAAATCCGGCGTTTTCGAGCGCCACATTTCCGGCGAGTATCATCAAATCGGCCCACGAAATCTTGTTTCCGTATTTCTGTTTGATCGGCCAAAGTAATCGACGTGCTTTGTCTAAGTTGGCATTATCGGGCCAGCTGTTTAGTGGTGCAAAGCGTTGTTGTCCGGCACGCGAACCGCCACGACCGTCGCCCGTACGATACGTTCCTGCACTGTGCCACGCCATGCGGATAAATAAACCGGCGTAGCTTCCAAAATCGGCAGGCCAAAATTCCTGCGAAGAAGTCATTAACGTATTAATGTCTTTTTTCAAAGCTTGATAATCGAGCGATTTAAATGCTTTTGCATAATTGTAGTTCGCGCCCATCGGATCAGAGAGTTCCGAATTTTTGCGCAAGACACTTAAGTCGAGCTGACTCGGCCACCAGTCTTTATTTGTATAACCGTTTTGTGGAGTAGGCGCTGCCTCGGTAGTTGCAGCTGCTTTGCCCGGATTGTCGAAACCAAACGGACATTTTCCGCCTTCCGCGCGTTCCTGCGCTTGCATGCTGAATGCCATAAGAATGCTTGTTAATGTGAAGAATTTTTTCATATGTCAGTGGTTTAAGATCTTTAACAGTTCAAAAGTAATTAGTATGTTTGTTCTATAAAAACGATATTTTCAATAACATTATTGATGCAGTAGATGAATATTCAGCAATTTCAGTACGTTTTAGCGGTTCACGAGTACCAGCATTTTGAATTAGCCGCAGAGAAGTGCTTTGTGACGCAATCGACATTGAGCACCATGATTTCCAAATTTGAAGATGAAATTGGCATAAAGATTTTTGATCGCAAAAAGAAACCGGTGCAGCTTACTACCGAAGGTTTGGAAATTGTGAAGCAACTGCAAGTCATTTCAAAGAATATTGCAGCTTTTAAAGAACTGACGCAGGAATTAAAGGGTGAAATTACCGGAACTTTGAGTTTGTCGGTAATTCCTACCGTTGCGCCGTTTTTGCTTCCGCTATTTTTACAGGACTTTGCGAGGAAGTTTCCGAACCTGAATATTATTGTTCGTGAAGAGACGACAGCGGAAATCATTCGTAAGTTAAAATCGCGTGCCTTGGACATCGGCATTTTATCTACTCCGATAAACGACAAAGAAATTATCGAATATCCGCTGTACGACGAGCCATTTTTATTTTACGATGCCGAGCAAGTAGGTTGCGCCGAAGTAGCTGCTAAGAGTATCGATTTGAATAATTTATGTGTGATGGAGGAGGGGCATTGTATGCGAACGCAGGTTTTGCAAATTTGTGATCAACGCGATCGCTTGCTGACTTCGAAGTTAAATTTTGAGTACAAAGCCGGTTCGATAGATGGTTTGTTGCGTTTTGTGAAGGCTAATAAAGCGGCGACATTTTTACCGTATTTGGCTACAACCGATTTTCCTGAAGCTGAACGTTTGCATTTAAGTAGCTTTTCGAATCCGATTCCGTATCGAACCATTGGCTTGGTGGTGCACAATCATTTTGTAAAGAATAAGTTGTTGCACATTTTACAAAAGGAAATTTCAGATAAGGTTGTCGATCAACTTCCCAAAATCGGAACAAGTGGCGCACAGCTCAATCCGCTGGCATAAGGTTTGGCATAAAGCTTGTATACGCTTGAAAAAACACAATCATAAAACCAGTTCTTTTCTATCGTCATGCAGCTATTTCCCTATTGCTAATTTATTTTTGGTGTGTGTATATGTTCTTCAATTATTACACCGAACCTGCCGGCATGTTTAGAGGATTAACTCTGTTATTTGAATTCATTTACACTTGTACAATTGCGGCGGTTTTAGCTTTCTTGTTTTTACTTTTACAGCTCAAATTCAAGCGTTTTCCAACACATTTTTTGTTCCATCTCGTGTTTTACTTGTGCACCAACTGCCTAATTATATATTGCATCCTCTTTGTTTTAGGCATATTTAAAATTGAGGATTTGGAAAGTTGGTATTTCGCAGCTCCTTTATTGTTGTTTACACCTTTAATGTATTGGCGTTTGGCGAAGCCGGAGGTGGTTTAGAATGAGCTTTATCGGCATTTATGTGCCTCAATCTGCTCCTTAATAACGACGGATTCTTTTAAACTTTTGATGGCTTCCCTAACTTCTTTTCTGTTGTAGAAAACTTTTTTATCTACATACAAGCGACCCTCAGTGGTTCCTCGTAATCCCGTATCTTTCGGTGTTGATTTTTTGAAAAGATTAATAAGTGACATCATGTTTTTTACTTTTCATATTCAAGATTAAAACATTTTTTATTCCAATTTTCTCTTTTTGCAGGAAATTCACAAACTACTGCCTAAGCGCCGAAAATATAACTGGGTTTCCACAGCGATATTTTCATCGTAAATACAATTCTCATTCGACTGTTTTCGGAGAAATTAGTGGCTGGAATCCATTTACAACTTCTCCTTCAGATACTTCGCTGTAATCGATTTCTTGTTCTTCACAACCTCTTCTGGCGTACCGACAGCCAATAATTCTCCGCCGTTATCGCCGCCTTCCGGACCTAAATCTATTACCCAATCGGCACATTTTATCAAATCTAAATTGTGCTCGATTACAATGATCGAGTGTCCTTTTTCGATTAGCGCGTCGAACGATTTCAGTAGCTTTTTTATGTCGTGGAAATGTAAACCCGTTGTTGGTTCATCGAATATAAACAATGCCTTTTCTTTTGTGCTTCCTTTTACTAAAAATGAGGCCAGTTTAATACGTTGCGCCTCACCACCAGATAATGTCGACGACGATTGTCCCAACTGCACATAACCCAAACCAACATCTTGTAACGGTTGTAAACGCTGCACGATTTTAGGTTGCTTGTTCTCATCGAAGAATTGCACCGCCTCGTCGATAGTCATTGTTAAGATATCATCGATGTTCTTGTCGGCAAATTTCACTTCTAAAATATCGTTTTTGAAGCGTTTTCCTTTACAAGCATCGCAGGGCAGCGAAACATCGGCCATGAACACCATTTCTACTTCGATGCTGCCTTCGCCTTTGCAGGTTTCGCAGCGACCACCGTCGACGTTAAATGAAAAATGCTTGGATTGATAGCCGCGAATCTTCGACAATTTTTCCTTCGCATACAAATCGCGTATTTCGTCGTAGGCTTTTATATACGTTACCGGATTCGAGCGTGAACTTCTTCCAATCGGATTCTGATCCACGTACTCGATATGCTGAATTTTGTGGTAATGTCCTTGCAATTCGCCAAACTTACCCGCTTTTTCGCCAATGCCTTCCAACTTCTTCTGCATCGCCGGATACAGAATTTTCTTTACTAAAGTACTCTTTCCACTACCAGAAACACCCGTAATTACGGTAAGCACTTCCAGCGGAAAACGAAAGTCAACATTTTTTATATTGTTTTCTCGTGCTCCTAAAATATCGATATACGCCGACCATTTTCGACGTTTTTTTGGCACTTCAATTTCTAAATCGCCATTTAGATAACGAGCCGTTAGCGAATTCGATTTCAAAATTTCATCGAACGTTCCCTGAGCAACCAACGTTCCTCCCAAAGAACCTGCTTCAGGTCCGATATCTATAATCACATCGGCCATTTTCATGATGTCTTCGTCGTGCTCTACTACAATCACGGTATTTCCCAAATCGCGTAAATGCAACAGAACTTTAATTAACCGCTCGGTATCCTTCGGATGCAAACCAATACTTGGTTCGTCTAGAATGTACATCGAACCTACCAACGAACTTCCCAAAGACGTCGCCAAATTGATACGCTGCGATTCGCCACCCGATAACGAAGCCGAATTGCGATTCAAATTCAAATAACTCAAACCAACATCCGATAAAAATCTAAGTCGACTCTTAATTTCAATCAACAAACGTTCGGCAACTTTCGCATCGAAGGCACTCAATTGCAAACCATCAAAAAAGGGAATCAAATCCTTAATCGAAACGTTTACCAAATCAGAGATTGATTTTCCATTAATCTTCACATACGCTGCTTCTTTGCGCAATCGCGTTCCCTTACAATCGGGGCATTTGGTTTTTCCGCGGTAACGCGCTAACATTACCCGATTCTGAATTTTGTAGTTCTTTTCTTCCAATTCCTTGAAGAAATCGTTTAAACCTACAAAGTATTTGTTGCCTTTCCAAAGCAGTTCTTTTTCGCTGTCGCTGAGTTGCGCATACGGACGGTGAATCGGAAAATTGAACTTGTAGGCATTATTTACCAATTGATCGCGGTACCAACTCATGCTTTCGCCACGCCAAGCGTACACAGCATTTTCGTAAATGGAAAGCGATGCATTCGGAATCACCAAATCTTCGTCGATGCCAATAACACTGCCAAAACCTTCGCATTTCGGACAAGCACCAAACGGATTATTAAAGCTAAATAAATGCACATTAGGTTCTAAAAACGTCATGCCGTCGCGATCGAAACTGTTGCTAAACACATAGCGTTCGTCGCCATCTGCCGATGCCAATGTACATTTTCCTTTTCCTTCATAGAAAGCCGTTTGAATGGCGTCGGCTAAACGATTTAAGAAATCTTCATCATCCTCGTTTTCTTTGTTGATTACAATTCGGTCAACAACCAAAAAGCCTACTTCAAATTTGGTTTTCGTTTCTAAAACCTCGTCAATACGGAGCAATTTCCCATCAGCAAGCATACGGGCAAATCCTTGTTGCAGCAATACCGAAAGTTTCTGCTCGACCGTGCGACCTTTCTCGATAAAAAGCGGCGATAACAACAACCATCGACTCCCATTCTCGAACGTTTTTACGCGTTCAATCACCGAAGTTACAGTATCTTTAGTCACTTCTTCACCCGAAATAGGCGAATACGTTTTGCCAATTCGAGCAAATAATAGTTTTATGTAATCGTAAATCTCGGTGCTGGTTCCAACCGTCGATCGGGCGTTGGTGGTATTTACCTTTTGTTCAATGGCAATCGCCGGAGCAATACCTTTGATGTATTCGACTTTTGGCTTGTCGAGTCGACCAAGAAACTGACGCGCATACGACGACAAGCTCTCTACATAGCGCCGTTGTCCTTCCGCGTAAAGCGTATCAAACGCCAAACTCGATTTTCCGCTTCCAGATAATCCGGTGATAACTACAAGTTTGTTTCGCGGAATACCAACACTTAAATCTTTAAGGTTGTGCATCTGAGCACCTTTGATGATAATGTTGTGCTTGGAGTCTAATTCGGCAATGTCGGCGTGCATAAAAGCTAATTTTACGCAAAGATATGAAAGGCAGAAGGCTTATTCTACTAAACAATTGATAACAGACGCAACTTGATATAAAATTTAGCATCTTAAAATATGTAAGATATTCGGGTTTTAATTACATATTTGGTTACAGTTTTGGTTGAATTACGTTAAAATTGTTTGCAAATGTTAAAAATCAAGATATTTTTTGCATTTCATTTCGAAATGTGTTTACATTTGGTTCATAATTAACATCAAAATAACAGACGCCTATACAATAACAATACTTTTAGTTTTAAAAATTGCTCACGTTTTAAAAGAAGTATGTTATGGCTACTGTTCAACTCCCCGACGCCCTTTTGATTCGGAATTACGTTGCTGGCGACGAATCGGCACTCGAAATCCTTATTAACAGACACCAATCAAAACTGTACGGTTTCATTTACTCGAAAGTTAACGACAGAGACGTGTCCGACGATATCTTTCAAGATACGTTTATCAAAGTCATTAAAACGCTAAAATCCGATTCGTACAACGAAGAAGGGAAGTTCTTACCTTGGGTCATGCGTATTGCTCATAACATCATTGTAGATCACTTCCGCAGAAATAAAAAAATGCCAATGGTACGCGATACCGACGAATATTCGGTGTTCAATACCATAAAAGAAGCCGATCTAAACATCGAAAACCAAATCATTACCGAGCAAATCGAAGGCGACTTGCGGAAACTCATCCTCGAACTGCCTGCCGATCAGCGCGAAGTGCTCATGATGCGGATGTACCAAGACCTCAGTTTCAAAGAAATTGCCGATAACACGGGTGTTAGCATTAACACAGCGCTCGGTCGCATGCGTTACGCGCTAATGAATTTGCGAAAGCTCATCGAAAAACATCAAATTATTTTGACGAATTAGACAATATTGCCGTATTTGTGGCGTTCTGTTTTAAACAGACAAACACACAATTATGGCAAAAATCTACGCGCAAAAAAAAATTACTGTGAAACCCATGCATCCGAAACCTGAGACGGTACGGTTTCTGCTCAATTATTCCAAAGCACTGACTATGAAAAAAGTAGGAAATGTGCAGCTAGAAATCATAGCAAACTAAAAAATGTGAAAATCCGGTTTAGTCCGGATTTTTTTATGAAAATGCTTTTCAAAATCGAATTGCATTCACGGTATATTACGTCTTTTTCGACTTGTAATAGTCCGAAATCACCGTTTTCCGACCAATAGTTTTGGTAATGATGTCGCGCTCCAAATCCCAGCCACGTGCGGGCGAGTATTCACGTCCGTACCAAATAATCTGCAAATGCAAATCGTTCCATAATTCTTTAGGAAACAATCGTTTAGCATCGCGTTCAGTTTGTATCACACTCTTGCCGTTCGAAAATCCCCAACGGTACATCAGTCGATGAATGTGCGTATCAACGGGAAATGCGGGAACGCCAAAGGCTTGCGACATCACCACGCTGGCCGTTTTATGTCCAACTGCCGGTAACGCTTCCAGAGCTTCAAAACTCTGCGGAACTTCGCCATTGTATTTCTCTAGTAAAATCTGCGACAAGCCAAAAATACCAGCCGATTTCATCGGACTCAATCCGCACGGACGAATAATTTCCTTTATGCGGTCCTGTCCCAAACGTATCATCGCTTCCGGCGTCGAGGCTTCGGCAAACAAAATGGGCGTTACCTGGTTCACACGAACATCGGTACACTGCGCCGACAGCAAAACCGCAATCAGCAAGGTGTACGCATCGGTGTGGTCAAGCGGTATCGGAATCTCCGGATACAATTCTTTTAACGTATTTATAACGAATGAAACGCGTTCAGATTTATTCATTTCAATAATTTTAGACAGGTTTTTGGCGGCTTTTCTTGCTGTTTGCTGCAATTCCTCCATTTTCCCGCAATTCAGCCCAGGCAAAAACACGAGCTTCTTAGGTCGCTGTGTTTTACGCTGGCTTCATAGCGGTAAAATGTGCGGGGTTTTCGCGTCCATCAAGGCCGGGCCTCCTAAACCAAAAATCGTTCACAAGATCAATTCATCAAATTAACAAAATTAAACCGAATGACTACATTAACAAAAGGCGATAAAGTGCCCCAATTTGAAGGTAAAGATCAAGACGGCAACGTACACAAAGCCGCCGATTACCTAGGAAAAAAACTCGTGGTTTTCTTCTATCCAAAAGCCGATACACCGGGCTGCACCGCCGAAGCCTGCGATTTGCGCGACAACTTCGAACACCTGCAAGCACGTGGCTACGAATTGTTAGGCGTTAGTGCCGATTCTGCGAAAGCACAAGCCAAGTTCAAAGACAAGTACCACCTGCCTTTTCCACTAATTGCCGACGAAGATAAAGCGGTAATTCAGGCGTTTGGCGTTTGGGGCCCAAAGAAATTTATGGGAAAAACCTACGACGGAATTCATAGAACTACGTTCCTAATCGACGAGCAGGGCCTTATCGAAGACGTGATCTCCGACGTAAAAACAAAAGCACACGCGGCGCAGATTCTTAAATAGTTAGCTGTGTTTCAAATAAAAACCCGATTCAAAAAATGAATCGGGTTTTTTTATTTCTTGTTTCTACAGACATTCTATTTAATCTCGATTTTCAATCATTTCAAATCGAGAAAACGGCATTCGAAATAGGAGTTCACTACGAAACCAGCACTTTATTCGGATCGTAACCAAATAAACGGTGCTTTTTAATGAGCTCGGCAATACCTTGTGGCAACATCGGTTCCCAGCCCGGTTTCCCTTGGCCAATCATTTTCAATACTTCGCGTGAAAACACCTGTAAATTCTGCGGATCGAAATCGTCGATATCAACTACTTTTCCATTGAATTTGAAGAACTTATACAATTCTTTCATGCGCGGATGCACTTTTAAATTTTCCGAATTGATGATTTCTCCATCTTCGCCCAACATTGGATACAGAAACACTTTCAAATCGCGATAAAACAATTTTCCGAAAGCTTCCAAAATTCCTCCACTCAAATGGCGGTAGTATTTCTCGTCGAAAATATCAATCAGGTTGTTTACACCTAAGGCCAAGCCCATACGTGCTTTAGTGTAGTTGCTAAAATATTCAACAACTTTATAGTATTCTTGGAAGTTCGAAATCATTACCGTTTGTCCGAGCGAACAGAGCAACTCGGCGCGATCCATAAAGTCGCGTTCGTCGATTTCGCCGTCGGAACGTAAATTCGATAAAGTGATTTCGAAAACTACCAACGTATTTTTCTCATCTACTTTATTCTCCTGAATAAACATTTGATACGACTTTTTGTACATATCCATGTTTACTACCGTTACAGGTCGGAAACTTCCGCGTAAAGCGAGAATATTTTTTTTGTAAAGAATTGCTGCTGGCAAAATGTTGTTTCCGTCGGGTCCGAACATCACCGCATCGGTCATGCCGTTTTTCACCAACTGCAAACTCATTAAACGGTTATCAACATTGGCAAAACGCGGTCCGCTGAAGTTTATCGTATCAATTTCCAACTGATCTTTATCCAAGTGATCGTACAAATAGCGAAGTAATCTTTTCGGATCGTTGTATTTATAGAATGCACCGTAAATCAAATTCACACCTAAAATTCCTAAAGTTTCTTGCTGCAAGCGCGCATCGGTTTCCTTAAAACGAATGTGAATGATGATTTCATTGTAATCTTCGTCGGGTTCAATCTGGAACCGAATACCAACCCAACCGTGTCCTTTATATTGCTTCGCAAAATCGATGGTTGCAACCGTGTTTGCGTAACTGAAGAAAATTTTATTCGGATGTTTTTCGCGACTCAAACGGCGTTCAATCAAATCAACTTCGTGATTCAGCATTTTCTTTAATCGCGATTCGGTTACGTAACGACCGTCGGCTTCAACACCGTAAATCGCATCGGAAAAGTCTTTGTCGTACGCCGACATCGCCTTAGCAATCGTTCCAGAAGAGCCGCCCGATCTAAAGAAGTGACGCACTGTTTCTTGGCCGGCACCGATTTCTGCAAAAGTTCCGTAGATGTTTTCGTTTAAGTTAATGCGTAGCGCCTTATCTTTTATCGAAGGTACTTGTTCAATGACCTTGTCTCCTTTTAACTTTATTCCGGTGTCCATTGCTGTTGCGATTTAGCACAAAATTATAATAAAAGCTTGGTGATTCCTGCTATTTTGCCCGAAAGTTAGCATTTAATTAGCAATAACAATTGAACATATTTCGTGCCAAAACGGAAACAGATTAATAACTTTGCCGTCGATGAATCCGAAATTAGACGTCTATTTTTTAGGAACAGGGACTTCGCAAGGCATTCCAGTAATTGGAAGCACGCATCCTGTTTGTTTAAGTGAAGATTTTCGAGACAAGCGCCTACGTGTATCCATTCGTGTTAAATCAGCAACAACTACTTTGGTAATCGATTGCGGTCCAGACTTTCGTCAACAAATGTTGCGATCGCAAACCGCTAAGCTCGACGCCATTTTATTTACTCACGAACACGCCGATCATACCGCTGGTCTCGACGATATTCGTCCGTTTTCGCTCTCGAAAGGTGCATTGCCTATTTACGTTTCGGAGGCAGTAAATCAAAATTTGCGTTCGCGTTTTGCCTATATTTTTGATGAAGAGAACCGCTATCCCGGTGCGCCCGAGGTTCAAGTACATATCATCCAAGCCGGCAAAGCTTTTAAAATTGGGGATATCGACATACTTCCAATCGAAGCTAAACACGGAAATCTGCCCATTTTAGGCTTCCGATTTGGAAAAGTAGCATACATGACCGATGTGAAAACACTTTCTGCAGAAGCGCTAGAACAGCTTAAGAATTTGGATGTACTAATTATCAATGCGCTTCGACAAGAGCCACATCCCACACATTTAAACGTAGATGAAGCACTTGCCGTTATTGAACAAATACAACCCAAGAAAACCTATTTTACGCACATCAGTCACCATTTGGGATTCCACGAAAGTGTGTCAAAAACACTTCCTAAATCTATAGAATTAGCATACGACAACCTCGAAATTGAAATTTTATGAAAAAATCTATCTTCTTGTATCTCTTTATTTTATCGGTGTTATTCAATGTATTTACCTACGTTTTTTTATCAAAACAGGTAAAGTTTAATCAGGATCAATTAACGAAGGTGGAAAAGCGATCTTCAGAGAAAATCAAGAAATTAGAAGATGCTTCGGCTGATTCCAATTATTTCGCATTGGAAAACAACCAGAATGCACAAAACTATTTCGAAAAACCCGATGGTAGTTTTATCGCTCCGGAAAAATTAATTCCGTTCGTTAAAGAGCAACTGATTTCATACAACGACAAGCCAACAGGAAATCCATACACCGGATACGAGCCAATCGACGGAAAAAAATTCTTAATCAATAAGGTGAAAGTTTTGAACCACCGCTGGATTATTGTCGACTTTAACAATACTGATCTTTGGGGCGAAGCCATTATTAAATACTTCATTAACGATGATGGTACCGTAGATTTCGAAACAGCCGAATCGCTTCTTTACAGCAAATAAGCGTCCATAATCAACTAAAAAAAGCGGATCTTCTGATAAGGAGTGTCCGCTTTTTTATTTTGTGAAACGTGCACAAAAGAGTTGAAATGTTAAAATTTCAAAAATTGATGAAACATGCGGTTTTTCCGTAAAATTTATTGTTTGGGTTTTCGTAGGGATAAACCCGTTATTCCCCTTCCCGTTAAGGCGAAGCTCGCGAAAAAAACGAACATTTCATTACGGAAAAACCGTAAATTTTACATCTAATGCGACAATCTTGCAAATGTACTAGCAAGCAAAATTGTTTTGATGGAATTCATTTTCTTAAACTTTTTTCAACCAATCTAAAAGGTCAAAGAAATTTTGAGGCGCAACGCCATGTCCGGCGGCATATTCGTGAAACTCATGACGAATTCCGAGTGCAGTTAATTTTTCGGGAGCTTTTCGAGCCCAATCAATGGGAATGACTTGATCTACAATTCCGTGCGAAGCAAAAATTCGTGTTTTTTCGAAACTGTTCTCTTTCGTTTCTAAAACGATTTCCGTATTCAAATAGCCACTCAACGCAGCAATATTGGGTACTGTTTCAGGATAAGATAGCGCTAGGGCATACGATAAAATCGCTCCTTGGCTAAAACCAATTACCACCGTTCGGTCTGCCGAAAAGCCATGAGAAGCTTGATAGCGTTCGATTGTTTCTTTTAGTAAGTCGCGAGACTGCGCCGCTTGCACTAAATCGCTAAACTTATTTTCGTTGGCATCAAAATTTATTGCATACCAAGCAAAACTTCCGTAATACAAGTCGTAGGGCGCACGAAGCGAGATAATATGGTCGTTGGCAGGTAATTCGGGGGCGAAGCCAAACAAATCTTCTTCATTACTTCCGTAGCCGTGAATCAGAAAAATTAATCGAGAATTTTCGTTTTTTTCTGTGGCAGCGCGCTCCAAGGTGTAGAGTTCGGTCATTTTATAGTTTTTTGAAGAATTTTTGGAACAAACTTCCCAGCAGTGGCAGCGGTTTGATGCTTCCCGATGAAGCACTGAAAATTCCGTAAAACATGAGTACGCTGATAAAAATCCACAAGGCCGTAGCAATTTGTAAACTTTCGAAATTCGAAATAATCACACCCAAGGAAATAAACGTGATCGTTAAACCAAGTCCTTGGCGAATGTGAAAACTTGCGTACGGATTTTTATCCTCTGCGTTCATCGACATTGCGATAAGCGGACCAACAAATACGATATAACTAATAATGGCCGCCGTTTTTCCTGAATTAATTTCTTGTGGTGTCATGAATTACAACTTGATTATTATTGATACTTCCTACAACTTTTCCTTTGGTTTCAAATCCGAGTAGCGCGGCATTTTTACAAGAGCTGTACAAATTCTCTGAGCCTACCTGTACCGTTCCAGCAGTTTCAAAAATCGTTAGATTGGCTTTTTCGCCTTCTTTTATCTGGGGTGTTGCGATGCCAAATAGCGCGCGTCCTGCTGTTAATTTATCGATAAGGAGTTCGGTTTCTAACTTCGTATGTAAACAGCCGAAAGCATAATCTAAACCGATACTTCCCGGTAATGCAATTTCAAATTCCACCATTTTTTCTTCCAAGGTTCTCGGTGCATGATCGGTGGTGATACAATCGATTGTTCCGTCTTTTAACCCATCGATAAGTGCCGCTTGATCTGCAGAACTTCGTGGCGGAGGCATTACTTTTTTGTTGCTGTCGAAGTCGGAATAATCATCTTCCGTCATCATGATGTTATTCATCGAAACACTGCACGTTACAGCCAATCCTGCTGCTTTAGCCCGACGAATTACCGCTACGCTTTCTGCTGTAGATATTGTAGGGAAGTGCAGTTTGCCTCCTGCGTAACGCAATACTTCTATATTTCGACTAATTTCAACGCTTTCTGCCAAAGCAGGAATGCCTTTTAAGCCGAGTTTCGTTGCCGCCACACCTTCGGAAGCGAAACCTTTACCTGCTAATTTCTTATCGAGTGAGTAACAAATTACCACAGTGTTTAAATCTTTGGTGTATTGCAAGGCTAGTTTAAGTACGTTGGCATCGTCGGGTGTTTTTTTGTAATCGCCAAACGCTACAGCTCCTGCCAAATGCATTTCGTAAATGTTCGATAAATCTCTCCCGTTTTGCTCAACCGTAAGCGCACCAATCGGATACATTTGCGTAAGCTCGTTAGCCGACTTACCCAAAGCAAAAAGTACCTGCGCTTGTGTATCTATGACCGGATTGTTGTTTGGTTCGTACAAGATTCCGGTAAATCCAGATTTTGCAGCGACTTGTAAACCATTTTTAATGGTTCCGCGATCTTCAAAACCGGGCTCACCAAACTGAACTGAAGTATCAAACCAACCCACAGACACTCCCAGATTATCGCCTGAGATGACACGGTCTGCGGAAGCATCAATTTGCGAACTAATCTGCTGAATTATTCCTTCCTTGATAAGGATATCGGTGCGTTTCAAGTGCAACGAGCTTCGCGAATCGTAACAGGTAACATTTTTGAGAAGTATCGTCATTTTACAAACTTTTGAATCAATATTTCACAGATTAAAAACAAGAAAGCAAGTAGTGCCAAAGTACGCCAAAAACCGCTGTTATCGCGAGCTGCAGAAAATTCGGACAGCAATTGTTCAAACGAATCTATTTCTTTTGCAGCGGCCGGAATATCGAACCGAGCGCTCACATCACTTTCGTTACGTTTGTAGTTAAAACTCATTTTGTCGATGGCTTTTCCTTCAAACAATAAATCGTAGTTGCCTGCAACTGTTGGCGCTTCTCCAAAATTGAGATATAATTTTTTTCCGTTAATGCGTTGTTTTGGTATGAAATCGTACGATTTTTCGGCACGATTCAAAATGTGGGCAACCTGATCGGTTTCCAAATTCAAGTCGACAATTTTCTCCTGTTCTCCAAAAATCTCAAACTGCTGCATTCCCGCGCTGTTGTTGCCTGTTGCCATCCGATCGAACGTTACGACAACCAAAGGCGATTGGTAAAAGTTTGAATTCGGACTCGATAATCCTGCATTGAAAAGGAATACGTGTCCTTGACCGAGTTTAACGGCTTGTAGAAATGCAGATCCGTCGGCAAAGGTGAGTAACGGCAAAGTTCGTCCGCTGATCGTAAACGACGGATTAGCGAAAGGATATTGGAAATTATCGATTTTCTTTTCAAAAACACCTTGGAATAATTCGCTTTCAAAGGTAATTCCGGTAACTAATTTCTTGGATTTTGAGGAAACAGTCGCTGAAAGTTGGAGTTTTTCGAGAATTACTTTGTAAGCGTCGACACTTAGTGTCTCTCGAGGTACAATACTCAGATTTACGCCATTTTCGACGGCTTCTAACAAATTTGCGACTAAAGTGGGCGTGAATTCGGGTATCTCGTTTAGAATGATCAACTGCTGTTTTCCGATAACGGCGTAATCTAAACCGCGAATATCGGTTTCTGTCAAGTCGAATTCTGTCGTTCCAAAAATTTTGCGCAGCGAAACGTTACGTTCAGTTTCGCCAACCAGCAATACTTTAAACTTTTGTGGCGCGGCAATTTCAAAGTAAAAGTTGTTGTCGTACGCCAGTGCATTGTCTGTAATTTGAACGTAGCCGGAGAAGGGCAGTTTAGGCAAAGTAATGCTTACTCGTTGCGTATTTGCATTGAGTTTTACAACGGATTTTGCCACTGCAAGATTTCCGTTATAAACTTGAAGTGCAGTGGAAGCTTCGCCTTCGCCAAATTTTTGCAAATCGATGGCAATTTTATAGAAGTCTTCTTGTGTTTCGGTAAGTTCAACGTTAGTAATCGCTATGTTTTGTTCCGATTCAATTTTTGGAATGTGGAAGTACAACTGCTGATTTCCGTCGGTTTTAGGTGATTTCAATTCCGATAAACCGTCTGTAAAAACAACGATGTCTTTGGCACCTTTTACTTCGTCGGCTGAGCGCGATATCGCAGCATTTAAGTCGAACGGTAGGGCAGAAGTGGTAATTTTTTGTACTTCTTTTCGGATGGTTTTGATATCGGTATTAAAGTAAGCTTCGTCGTTGGTAATCAAAGATATTTTTCGATTTTCATCCAAAGCAGATAAAATGGCTGCGATGTTGTATTCTAAAACGCTTCCCTTTTTGGTTTCAGCTCCGTTGGAAAAAGAATTATCTACGATGAGTACTAATTCGTTGTCGGCTGCTTGCGTATTTTCATTCTCAAAATAGGGTTGTGCAAAGGCAAAGATGAGAAAGCTCAACAGCAATAATCGACTCGCTAAAAGCAAGTATTTTTTTAAAGTAGAGCTCTTTCTTGTTTGAATAGAAAGTTCTTGCAACAGTTTTACGTTTGTGAAATAGTATTTCTTAAAACGTCGTAACTGGAACAAATGCACCAGTATGGGTACAATTAAAAATCCGAGAAAGTATAGAAATTCGGGATGTTTAAACGACATCGTATATGATTGCTGATCGAAGCCCAAAAATAGAACTTTAGATCTTAATTTTTCCCAGAATTTAGGAGAATTACAGAAATCATAACCGACCTTTGTGAAAACAATTGAATATGGAAATTATTTTAGGAAAGAAAGTAGGCGATTTGGTCTTTGGGATGCTTCCCGCAGAAGTGGAAAATCTTTACGGAACGCCCGATTACAGTTACACCGACGACGATAATGATTTAATTTACATCTACAATCAGCTGCAGTTGCGTTTGGCATTTTACGAACTGGAAGATTTCAAATTGTGTTATGTAATTACTGCAAATCCGAAAGCTGTAGTTCATGAAATCAGTTTTATAGGTATGAATTTGAAAGAAGCAACCGATTTATTACAGCAACAAACTAAGGTAAAGCCGTTTGCAGAACGTTTGGATTTAACCGAATTACTTGTATTCGAGGGAGTGAGTTTTAATTTGGTAGCCGAATTTGGTACGGTTTCTAAATTAGAAATCGGCGTTGCAGTTAGTGATAACGATGAATTTGTTTTTCCGAAGCGTTAAGCTATTCGGTTTGGCGAATAAAAAATGGCTGTTGGAAAAAACCGACAGCCATTTTTCGTTGTAATGTGGTGTTTATTATTTTTTTGGAGCTTCTTTGAGTAATTCCACTTCAAAAATTACTTCGCTATTTGGAGGGATAACGTTTCCGCCACCACGACTTCCGTATGCTAATTCTGCTGGAATGAAGAATGTGGCTTTATCGCCAAAACTCATCATTTTCAAACCTTCCATCAATCCTGGGATGAGTCCGCCTTGCGCTAAGGTGAGTTCAATCGGACGATAGCCATTCATTTTAGCTCTATTTTCATCGAATTTACCCCAAGTTTTACTTGTTTGCTCGTCGCTCGACTCAAACATAGTCCCGTCGGGTAAGTAACCCGTAAAAGGTATAAAAACGCTTTCAGTATCCGTGGGTTTTGTGCCGTTCCCTTTAGTGATCACATAGGTTACGCCACTTTCGGTTTTAGAACCCGTTGCTTTCAAAGCGGTTAAACGCTGTGCTGTCGACGAGATCAAGTCTTTGTATTGCTCGCGGTACACGCGTTTTTTCTCGTCTTCTTGTGCCTGTTTTTGTTTGCGAATTTCTTCTTGCTGCTTGCGAGCTGCTTCTTCGGCTTCCGCAGCTTTCTTATCTTCGTCGGGTTTCGAAGCAAAATAATCGCTCATCACTTTAACGGCATCAAATGATTTAGCAGCTGTTCCAACGCGACGAATCTTTACTTTTTCGATAATATCGTTTTGTTCGATTTTATTCACAACGTCTTGTCCAACCTGAACTTCGCCAAAAACCGTGTGTTTTCCGTCGAGCCAAGGCGTTTCTTTGTGAGTAATAAAAAACTGACTTCCATTAGTGCGCGGTCCGCTGTTTGCCATCGATAAAATACCCGCTTTGTTGTGCTTTAAGTCGGTGATTTCGTCTTTAAATTTATAACCCGGACTTCCGCTACCCGTTCCTGTCGGGTCGCCACCTTGTATCATAAAATCCTTAATAACACGGTGAAATTTAAGTCCGTCGTAAAAAGGTTTATTTTTTAGTTTTTCGTCGGTTACCCAAGTATTCGTTCCTTCTGAAAGGCTTACGAAATTAGCTACGGTTACGGGAGTTTTATCGTAGGCAAGCTTTAAGGTAATTGTTCCTTTGTTTGTTTTTATGTCTGCAAATAATCCATCGCCAGCGGCTGGTGTCGGAGTTACTGCTTTTTTAGCAACCGTTGTTTTTGCAGGTGCTTTCTTTACGCCGGGTTTACCACCTTTTTGAGCATAAAGGTTAAATGAAAAAATGAGTAATAAACTTAAGATACTTGATTTCATAGTTTAATTTTCTCCCTTACTCTTTTCGCGATTGCCGGGATTTTCAGGATTTGTCCCGTTGTTGAATTTATTTTACAATTTCAATTTCAAAAACTAAGTCGGTATTTGGCGGAACTACATCTTTTCCAGCTGCTCCATATGCCAAAGCCGCAGGAACAAAAACAATTGCTTTTTCGCCGTACTTCAATTGTTCCACACCTTCAATAAAGCCAGGAACCAAGCCCACTTTATTTCCGTACTGAAACGGAATAGGAGTATAGCCGTTTTGGATTTTACGATTCTGATCGAACATGCCGTATTTCTTTGCGACCTCTTCAACACTCGAATCCAAAAGTATGCCATCGCTGAAATACGCACCGTAGTGAATATTGATTACGTCGCCCGCTTTCGGTTTCTCTCCCGTTGATGATTTTACAATGTAATATTGTACGCCCGAAGGTAATTTTTTGCCTTTTGCTTTTGCGTTAGCGAATTCCTGAAGCGTTTTCTCGATTACGGCGGCGAATTCTTTTTTGTAACGAAGTTTATTTGCAGCTTCTAACTCGGCACGTTTTTTTGCCTCATCGCCCGCATTTGCCATGTATTTTGAAAATTCTGAAACGGCGTCGAAACGTTTAGCAGACTCGCCTTTACGGATAATTTTAATCCCAATAATTCCGTCGTCTTGAACAATTTTGTTTACGACATCCATACCTTCGCCAACTACTTTACCAAAAATGGTGTGTTTGCCATCAAGCCAAGGTGTTGCTACATGAGTGATGAAAAATTGTGAACTGTTGGTTCCTGGTCCTGAGTTTGCCATCGCTAGTAAACCACCGTTATCGAAACTAAACGGAACTTGTTCGTCTTTAAACATATATCCAGCATCGCCACTGCCGTTTCCAAGCGGATCGCCGCCTTGAATCATAAAGTTTTGAATCACGCGGTGAAATTTAAGTCCGTCGTAAAAAGGTTTACCCTTCTTGTCGCCTACAACAAATTTATTGGTTCCTTCGGCTAAAGTCACAAAATTAGCAACAGTTACCGGAGCTTCTTTGTAAAACAAGGTCGCTACAATTACGCCTTTTGTAGTGGTAATTTCGGCGTATATGCCGTCTTCTAAATCAGCGTACTTATCAGTGCACGCAAACAGCGTAAATAAAAGTGCAAAAGAAATTAGTTTCTTCACTGTTTTGGAGTATTTGGATTAGTGTTTACTTGTGTTTCAGGTTTAAAATCGTGTAGCATTACGGTACAAGCAATGGTTGTATTTGGACCAATTCTTTTGGTATCGCCTCTAAAACCGTATGCCATGTGCGAAGGAAATAAAAATGTTACCACTTCTTTTTTCTTCATCAGTTTTATGCCGTCGCGCAGGCCCATTAATATATTTTGTTTATCCACAGCATATGTTTGCGGACGCAGCTCAACTTCTGAATAAATCACGTTGCCGTTTAAATCGGAAATAGAATAGTCGAAATACGCAACATCGCCTTTCTTGGGTTTAAGCGTATCGTTTTGGTTTTTATTTTCATAAAAGTACCAATATCCTTTGCTGCTCGCGAGGTATTTAATCTTCGGATTGCTTTTGATTACCGAATCGATAGCCGCTTCCTCTCGACCAACGAGTTTTTTATTGCGTTCAACCGACTCGCGCATAAAAGTTCCCGAAGTTCGCGAAACGGGCATTCGAGCTTGTTGCTGCGAACAGGCCGATACAACCAGTAGGATTAGGAGGCTCAATATGTATTTTTTCATGATTATATGTCTAAATTTAAGACCAGTTCTTCAAATTTTTGTATCGTTTCTGCTAAGCTAACGTTCGATTTTCCGCCTGCCGCATTGATATGCCCGCCGCCGTTAAAATGTGCTCTTGCAAACTGATTCACATCAAAATCGCCTTGCGAACGAAACGATATTTTAATGATTTTTTCATCCGTGTGTTCAATAAAAATCGCTGCAAATACAATGCCTTTTATCGACAAGGCCAAATTTACTAAACCTTCCGTATCGCCTTTAACATAATTAAACGCATCTAGCTCGGCTTGCGACAATTTCGTGTATGCCGTTTTCTTTTCGGGAAATACCTTTAAATTCTGCAAGCTGCGCCCCATCAATTGCAAGCGGTCGGCCGAGAAATTATCATGAATGTTCGAATAGATTTTAGCGTGATCGATGCCGGTTTGCATCAAATACGCAACGGCTAAATGTGTGCTAGGTTTTGTTGCAGCAAATCGAAACGAACCGGTGTCGGTTACAATTCCCGTGTATAAACAAGCGGCAACGTCTTTGTTCACGTATTCTTGCCAACCTAATCCAACAGCCAAATCGTATATCATTTCGCAAGTCGATGCATAACCCGTGTCTGAAAACGTGATTTGTGCGTATGTATCGGGCATTTGGTGGTGGTCGACCATCACGTAAAACGCCGATTTGTTTTTCAGTGCGTGTTCCATATCGCCTGCACGGTGAAATGCATTAAAATCGAGCGTAAAAATGGTATCGCAGCTGTTTAACAGTGCCGTGGCAGCTGAATTTTGTTCGTCGAAAACAACTACGCGTTCCGATTCGGGCATCCATGCTAAAAATTCGGGATAGCGATTGGGTGTGAAAATTTCGATTTTATGTCCGAATTGCTTCAATAAATGATATAAACCGAGCGATGAGCCCATAGCATCGCCATCGGGACTTTTATGGGTTACAATACCAATTTTCCCAGGATTGGCGAGCTGTGTACGTAATTTCTCTAAAAGCGCTTCATTCATGCGACGAAAATACAACTTAAACGCACTTTTTAGACGTTTTGGTGAATTTGGATTAGAAAAAATTAACAAATCCAGTCTTGTCTAAAAGAGTTTTTTAGTTTTTTTGGGTGTGTCGGCGCTTAACGTATTTTTGTACGTCAAAAGATTTCAGCTTCGCACAACGATTTACTTTAATTAAAAAAAGTGCTAGCGCCGTCACGTGCTCCACTTTATCTTTTTGGCAAATTTTTTGTGGAAATTACAATCGCCAAAAAGGATATCGTTCCGCCCGTTCACACGGAAAGAGTGCAAGGGTGAAAAAATTCAAAAAAGTAAAAAAATGGAAATAGAAATAAGAAACTTTACCTAATTAATATTGTCACACATCAGCAAAGTCCGCAAATTCTTTCCCTACTTAACTATGTCACCTCTGTGCCTATGTGGTCCACGGAACTAAGTTGGTGAGAAAGTAGGAAAAGAAGAAAATTCAAGAACGCAAAAGAGTGAAGACCGGTATCCAACCAAGAACAACTATGTTCGTTACACCCGTTTTATCCGTAATTTCTCTACCAAATTCCAATCTCAAATCTACTTCACAACCGTATTCCTTATATTTGACCAAATCTTCAACATGGCAGCAAATACTTTCGGAACTCTGCTCACGCTTACTACCTTCGGCGAATCGCACGGCGAAGCCATCGGTGGTATTCTCGATCACGTTCCGGCTGGTCTGACAATCGATTTTCAAGCTATTCAAAATCAGATAAATAGACGCCGACCCGGACAAAGCCAGTGGGTTTCCCCACGAAACGAGTCCGACGCCATTACTTTCCTGTCCGGTATCTTCGAAGGGAAAACCACCGGAACTCCCATCGGTTTCATCATTCCTAATGCCGACAAAAAATCGGTTGATTACGACAAGATTAAAGACGCATACCGACCTTCACACGCCGACTTCACCTACGATAAAAAGTACGGTTTTCGCGACTACCGTGGTGGTGGCCGAAGTTCCGCTCGTGAAACCGCCGTACGCGTTGCCGCAGGTGCCCTAGTCGAACAACTCTTGCCAAACGTGCAGATAACCGCTTACGTGTCGCAAATCGGTTCCATTAAAACCGATTCGTACCAAAATTACGTCACAAGATCCCTGGTCGATCAGTCCGAAATTCGTTGCCCCGTTCCCGAACTAAGCCAACAAATGCTCGAATTATTAACCGATCTCAAACAAAAAGGCGATAGCGTTGGCGGCGTCATCGATTGCATTGTAAAGGGCGTCCCGGCTGGACTCGGAGAGCCGATTTTCGACAAATTACACGCTGCTCTTGGTCGCGCCATGTTGTCCATAAATGCCGTAAAAGGATTCGAAATCGGCAGCGGTTTTCAAGCAGCAAGCATGTTTGGTTCTGAGCACAACGATACTTTTCTGACCGACGGAACTAC
Organism: Flavobacterium aurantiibacter; assembly: GCF_002251775.1. GTDB lineage: Bacteria > Bacteroidota > Bacteroidia > Flavobacteriales > Flavobacteriaceae > Flavobacterium > Flavobacterium aurantiibacter. Next base: position 15,156 of record NZ_NOXX01000197.1, on the reverse strand, counting down.
CATTACCAATCACTCCGGCGGGATTCAAGGCGGAATTTCTAACGGTATGGATATTTGCTTCCGCGTAGCGTTTAAGCCCGTTGCAACCATCATGCAAGATCAAAAAACGATAAACGCCCTGGGCGAAGAAGTGGTATTGGAAGCTAAAGGTCGCCACGATCCTTGCGTCGTTCCCCGCGCCGTTCCCATCGTCGAGGCTATGACCGCACTAGTTTTAGCCGATTTTTATCTCTTACAAAAAATACAATCTTCCATATAATGAGGCAGCTATTCCCGCTTTTCGCTACAAGTGCGCAGCCCCTTTTTTACGCTTGCAGCGCTTTTTTTAGGCTTCCTTCGGTCGCCCGCAAAAATCGGCAAGCTGTAAAAACAGGCTTTGCGCGCTTTTCGCTGCAATCGGGGCTGTTGCAATCGTAACCAAACTATCATGACACAAGAAAAAAAGCCGAGCGTTTTCGCTAATCTCACCGTACAAATTCTTATCGCAATGATTGCCGGTATCGGTTTGGGAATCTTCGTTCACCAAAACTTCGATCCAATTGCAGCCAAAGATTTTAGTAGTTACATCAAAATCTTGGCAACGATTTTTATCCGCTTAGTGCAAATGATCATTGCACCACTTGTTTTCACCACGCTAATCGTAGGTATTGCTAAGTTGGGCGACATCAAAGTGGTTGGTCGTATTGGTGGTAAAGCACTGGGTTGGTTTTTTACTGCCTCACTCATTTCATTGCTAATTGGTATGATTTGGGTTAACGTACTCGAACCCGGCGCCGGATTAACACTCGGAAATATCGATACAGCTTCTGCGTCCGAAGTATCAGCAAAAACAGCCGATTTCTCTGCACAACACTTTATCGAACACATCATACCAAAAAGCTTGTTCGAAGCCTTGGCAACGAACGAAATTTTGCAAATCGTTGTGTTTTCAATTTTCTTCGGACTCGCAGCGGCTTCCTTGGGCGATTATTCAAAACCGATCATCAAAGCACTCGATACGGCTTCACACATCGTTCTTAAAATGGTTAACTACGTCATGAAGTTCGCACCAATCGGCGTTTTTGGAGCGATTGCCGGCGTATTTGCCGTACGCGATTTCAGCGAACTCATGCTAACTTATGCAAAGTTCTTTGGCTCATTTATGGTCGGAATCGGCAGTTTGTGGGTAGTATTGCTCCTAATCGGTTTCTTGTTTTTAGGCACCCAAATGAAGCAGCTGCTGCAACGCATCACCGGACCTTTGTTTATTGCGTTTGGCACCACAAGTAGCGAAGCTGTTTTTCCAAAATTAACCGAAGAACTCGAGCGTTTCGGCATCAAAGACAAAATCGTTTCGTTTATGTTGCCTTTGGGTTATTCGTTCAACCTCGATGGCAGCATGATGTATATGACTTTTGCAGCGATTTTCATAGCACAAGTTTACGGCGTTCACCTCGATACACCCACGCAGTTAACCATGCTGTTGGTGTTAATGCTCACCAGTAAAGGTATTGCGGGAGTTCCGAGAGCAAGTTTAGTTGTTGTGGCAGCAACCTGTGGTATGTTCGATATTCCTGTTGAAGGCATTGCACTTATCCTACCCATCGATCACTTTTGCGACATGTTCCGCAGCGCCACTAATGTCTTAGGAAACGCTCTAGCTACAGCAGTTGTTGGTAAATGGGAAAAGGATTAATCGAACGCACCTTAAGCTATTATTTTGTAACGTAAGTTGGCGTCGTCGATCCCGCAAACTTCTTTTTTACCATACCATTTGTATCGATTCTTGGCCACGTAATCGTAAACAATGTTCGCTAATCCCGTGGGTATAATGCGGAATATTCCCGCCAAGGAGAAAATACCTCCCAGATTTTTTGCGATTTGCAGCGCTGCGGCCGACTTGTAGTAATACGCCACATGAGGCTCGTATAAAACAATGCTATCTATCTGCCGATTGTCAATGCCGATGTGCTTTAAAATTTGTTGTCCAAAATCCGACTGTAACGAAGCAAATCGAAATTCATCTTTTTTGTCGTGAGTAATGACATATCGAACAGCCGAATCGCATAAGGTGCAAACACCGTCAAACAAGATTAACTTTTTCCCTTGCGGAATTCTTGAAACTACACTTTCGCTCATTTTTTTGCTTCTACCAATTCTAACAAATCAACTGCCACTTTCGAGGTAAAGACACCGTAATTTACTGTGGCTTTGGTTTTTTCAATACTGTCTATTACCCCAACTGCTCGACCGTCGTGCATACGTACGCGATCGCCAATTTTTAAAACAGCTTTTGGTTTTTCAACGATTTCTTTCTCTTTCTTCGCTTTCTTTTCCTTTCGAATCTCGTCTACTTTCACGGCAACTTCGGCGGCTGTTTTTTCCTGCTTTTTCTTTTCGACTTGTAAAATCTTCGGCGCAATTTTCTTGCGTTTCGAATTCTCTACTTCAACCAAACGTACCAATTCGCCAATAAGTTCTTTACGATTCTTGGAGTTAAAGTACTTAAGCGCTAAATCGTCGACCTTCTGACCAATGTAGATCAGTTTCTGATTCTGGTCGTACAATTCTTGATAGCTTTCGAGCTTTTGTTTGATACGCGCGTTTATCGATTCGAGCTTTTCGCTTTCCTCGCGTTTTTTCAATTCAACTTCTTTTAAACTCTGCGCAGTTTGCTCCATTTTTGAGCGCTCTTTTTGAAGCGTAGCAATGGTTTTGTCGAAACGAACTTTCCCAGATTCGATTTTCTTTTTCGCACGATTGATCAAACCGTATGGAATGCCGTTTTTCTGAGCTACTTCAAAGGTGAACGAGCTTCCGGCCTGACCGATAACCAATTTGAACATTGGCTCCAGCGATTGCTCATCGAAAAGCATGTTGGCGTTTGTTGCTTCGGGAAGTTCATTGGCGAGCATTTTCAAATTGGCATAATGCGTAGTGATGATTCCAAAAGCATCTCGATGGTAAAATTCTTCCAGAAAAGTTTCGGCCAACGCACCACCCAATTCCGGATCGGAACCAGTTCCAAACTCATCGATTAAAAACAGCGTATTCTTATTGCATTTACGCAAAAAGTAGTTCATGTTTTTGAGTCGGTAAGAGTACGTACTCAAATGGTTTTCAATGGATTGATTGTCGCCAATATCTGTTAGAATTCGATCGAATAAAAATGTAGAACTGCGTTCGTGCACGGGAATCAAAAATCCGCTTTGCAACATCAATTGCAGTAAACCAATTGTTTTCAAGGAAATGGTTTTTCCTCCTGCATTCGGACCTGAAATAACGATGATTCGATTCTCTTGCGTCAACTCAAAAGTTTGCGGATACGTAACTTTCTTTTCAGCCAAATTATTCAGAAATAAAATAGGGTGGTAGGCCTCGCGAAAGTAAACACGCCGACTCGTATTATCGATTTCGGGTAGAATGCCATTGATTTTACGTGCATATTTGGCTTTGGCAGCAATCACGTCGATATCACTCAAAAAGTCTTGATACGCACCTAAAACTTCCCCGAAAGGGCGCAACTGAGCGGTGAGTAACAGTAAAATTCGTCGGATTTCTTCGCGTTCTTCAAATTCTAAATTGGCTAATTCACGCGAGTATTTGTAAGTCGATTCGGGTTCAATGTAAGAAATGCTGCCGGTTTTGGACGTTCCTAAGATGGCACCTTTTACCTTTTTTCGATACATGGATAACACGGCAAGTACGCGCCGATTATCCACAAAACTCTCCTTGATGTCGTCTAAATATCCCAAACTGTTGTATTGGGTGAGCGCCATACCAAAACTCTGATTCACTTTTCCGCGAACCTGTTGCATATTCCGGCGAATTTCCACCAAATCCGGTGAAGCATTATCGCGAATTTCGCCATACTTATCAATCACATTATCAATAAGTTTCGCGATGTCTTTTGAAATAGTTATTTCACTGGCTTTTGCTGCTAATTCCGGATAATAGTCTTCGAATTTCTTTAAAAAAGTTACTAATGTTGCCGCTGTTTCTGAAATCGACAAAAACTTTCGAAAGCTGCTTACTTCCAGCATGCTGCCGTCGATATGTAGCATTTTTAAATCAGACACAATGCTTTCAAACCCGTGATTGGGAATGGCGTTGTTGTTATCGAACGAGGAGCGGTATTCTGATGTATGTTGTAAAGCTTTTAGCAGCTCGAGTTTATCAGCAATTGGTGTAACTTGCAACGCTTTCTCTTTTCCGATCTCGGTATTGCATTTCTCGGCAAGTGTTTCGAGTATGGTTGGAAATTGTAAATCGGTTATGGTTTTTGGGCTTATAGATAGCATTCGCGTTTCCTCGTATTTTTTAACAAAGATACGGCGATGCAATTAATAACTTTATGCTCTTTTAAGAAAGCATTAGCATCAGTTTAAGTTAATCGGAAACCAAAATTATGAAGTTGAGTATACATCCGCTGTGGCGCGAAAAGTTAGAGCACGAATTTGAAAAACCGTATTTTGTACAGTTGCTTACTTTTCTCAAGCGCGATTACCGAATTTACCACTGTTATCCACCTGAAGCAGAAATATTTGCGGCCTACGATTTGTGTCCGATCGACAAAATTAAAGTGGTTATCATCGGCCAAGATCCGTATCATGGAGAAGGTCAGGCAAACGGATTGTGTTTTTCGGTAAACGATCGAATTCCACCACCGCCTTCTTTGGTAAACATTTTTAAAGAATTACACAGTGATACCGGACTTCCCATTCCAAAAAGTGGAAACTTACGTCATTGGGCCAAGCAAGGTGTGATGTTACTCAACAGCACACTAACGGTTCGCGGAGGAACTGCGCACTCGCACTCTAGGAAAGGATGGGAAGAGTTTACTGATGAAACCATTAGAATCATCAATGAGGAAACGGAACAAGTTATATTCTTGCTGTGGGGAAACTTTGCGAGCAAGAAAGCCAAATTTATTGATCGAAAGAAACATTTTGTTTTAGAAGCCGGACATCCTTCGCCATTAAGCGCAAATAACGGCAAGTGGTTTGGGCACAAGCATTTTACCAAGACCAATGAAATCTTGGTTTCGCTCGGAAAAGAACCAATTAAGTGGGTGCAATAAGTGCACTTAATTCAGTGTTAGCGCGCCAAGAATTTCTTCAGACATAAAAGGTCCGCCGGGAAAGCGTGCCGTGTAATCGAGATTAAGCCAAATTTGTCCGCGTTCGTCGACGTGATAATGGATTTCTTTATTTCGCGATTCTTCAGCAAACAATACATTTTTGATTAGATAGTTCGCTTGCTCAAGATCGGCTTTTTTTCCGATAAGCATTTCAGGATAAATATGTCCGCCAGTATGTATCAATCGCGGTGTTCCACCAATAGCACGAATGCAAGCCGCCATCAAAATGGCATGATCGTCGCAATCGCCCGAAAAATGTACGAGCGATTCGCTGGCACGTGCAATGTACTCGGTGTTTTTTGGGTCGTTAACGTAATTCCAGCGGTTTCGAATTTCTTTAAAAACGGCGAAACATTGAATCATTCTTCGGTCTTTGTGATATCCTTTCACGTCTTTAAAATGCTTCGTGGTGGCGTAAAGTGCGAAGTTTCGAACTTTCGGATTGTTAAATTCAATGGATTCTAAAATCTGGGATTTATTTGGAAAGGGGAGAAGTTTAGCGATAATCACATCTTGCGGATTCGGATTATCGGCCATGCTGTACATCATTGCGCGATAATCTTCTGCAACAGCGTTAAAACCGTAACCGCCGATTACAGTACCAAAAAGTAGAATAAGTAAGTAAACAAAAATGGCAATAATGATGATGGTTCGCAGCGCGCGAAGCAACAATTGAAAAAGGATAACAATGATGAGGAAGAGAAAAACTTGATCGAGATGAAACGGCCATTGCGGATCGATAATATTCTGATGCACAATAATAAACACGGGAATTGTGAGTAAGATGTTGAGCACGAAAATAATAATCGAATCCCACGGCTTGGGAAGTTGCAGCTTGCTTTTCAGTTGTTGAAAATTGATGTTGACGGAAGTGGACATCAGCTGCGCTCGATTTAAGAAATTACCATATCCTCAAATGTACCTTTTTTATCGATGATGTTAAATGAAACGAGTTGATTTTGAATTTTGTTTAACGTTTCGAGAGTAATTTGCTCCTGCGACCATTCGGTTACCTGAAGCCAATCGCGCACTTGTTCCAAATCTAAATGAAAGCGATTCGCAATATCTGCTTCAGCAGTAGGTCGATTTTTAAAAGTCGATGTATAACGATTGATGACAGCTAAAACAGTTTGTAAATCGGTTGGATTTTCAGCAGCAAATTTGGTATTTACGGCAATCACGAAACAAGGCCAAGGCGATGCGCAAACACCTAATCGTCTGAAGATTTTTTGATCGACCAATGGTTGTGTCATGAATTGTTCCCACATAAAGTAGTCGGCAGTTCCGTCAGTTAAAGCGGTTACGGCTCCGTCTATCGTATGAACGATTTCAAAACGCAGGTTTGTCTCATCCCAGCCCATATTTGTGGCGTGTACAAAGCTCATCAATTCTGAACCTGAACCTTTTCTAGAAATTGCGGCGACAGTTCCTTTTAAATCGGTTTCCGTTTGAAATTTTGATGCATATCCTACATGAACGCCCCAAAGTAGTGGCGTTTTGGTGTACCACTGAACCAATTTTGCCTCACCGCCGTTCAAAATGTGTTTGCAAATTCCTTCGGTGAGAAGAATTGCCAAATCGGTTTCTCGTGAATCGAGCATTTGGCACATTTTTCCTGTACCTTCTTTAACAGTAGTAAATTGCAAATCAATACCTTGTTCTGCGAAAGCGCCGTCTTCTAATGCCAATAAAATAGGCGTATTAAAGTGTTCGGGAACTCCAGCGAGCGTTACTTTTTTCATTGCTTGGCGAGTACGGCTAAAACTTCTTGAATCAAATTTTCGATAGCTTCTTCCGGATTTTCACTGAAAGTACCGTTTGCTCGATTAGCAATAATGGCGTTGAGTGATAAAGCTTCATGTCCGAATAAGGCCGAAAGTCCGTAAATCGCTGCAGTTTCCATTTCTAAGTTAGTCATGGGAATGCTCTCATATTCAAAACCTTGCAATTTTTCGTTGATGGTTTTATCGGCTGGCGTTAAGCGAACTTCGCGTCCTTGCGGTCCGTAAAAACCACCTGCCGTTGCCGTAATTCCTTTTTTAAACTTTGGATTATCGAACCAAGAAAGCAATTCGTCGCTGCAACTTACCGCGTACGGTTTTCCTTTTTGCAAATCCCAAGCTGTATGTTGAACGAAACGGTCGGATAAATCTTCCAAAATTTGATCATTCAAAACGTAAGAACGCAACATATTGTCGGTTCCAACGGCAAAGCGCGATACCACGAAGGAGTTCACGGCAATATCAGGCTGCAAAGCGCCGGAAGTTCCTACGCGAATGATTTTCAGTTTTTTAAGATCGGTTTTTACGGTACGTGTTTGTAAATCGACATTTACCAAAGCGTCGAGTTCGTTTAGCACAATATCGATATTGTCCGGACCAATACCTGTACTTAAAACTGTAATTCGTTTGCCTTTGTATGTTCCGGTTTGTGCTTTAAACTCGCGTTTTTGTGTTGAGAATTCAATGTGATCGAAATACCGTGTAATTTTTTCCACTCGGTTCTGATCGCCCACAAAAATAAATGTGTCTGCAATATGTTCGGGCAGTAAATTTAAGTGATACACACTGCCATCCGGATTTAATATTAGTTCTGAGTTTGCTATCATAATTATCCTCCTACACGTTTTACTTTAAATCCTTTTTCTTTTAGTTTTTGCATTATCTTATCTCGGTAATCGCCTTGAACGATAATAACATGATCTTTTACACTTCCGCCAACGCCTAAAAATGTTTTGAGTTCTTTGGCTAAAATTTTTAATTCGGCTTCGCTGCCTTCATAGCCTTCAATGAGCGTGGTTGCCGCGCCTTTCCGCTTTTCGTATTTACAAATCAGCGGTTCTTTTTGTAATTGAATGCTTATGCTTTCAGGTTCCGATTTTTCCTCGGGTAAGGGTTGGTGATCGGGAAACAGTTTTTTGAGTTGTTCTTGTAAGTCCATAAAAAAGAAGAGTGCGAACGCTAATTCGCACTCTTTTTCGATTAAGTTTTACATTATTTTTTGATCAATCCTAATTCTACCAAACGCTCATTCAGGAAGTCGCCAGCAGTAATATCTTCGTAAAGTTTTGGATTGTTTTCATCGATGCAATTTTCCAAACAATTCAGTTTCATATCGCTAACTGGATGCATGAAAAACGGAATGGAATATCTTGATGTTCCCCACAATTCGCGCGGCGGATTTACCACTTGATGAATCGTTGATTTCAGTTTGTTGTTGGTATGTCTCGAGAGCATGTCACCCACATTAATCACAAGTTCGTCGTCTTCTGCAATAGCGTCGATCCACTCGCCGTTGTGGTTTTGTACTTGCAAGCCTTTTCCTTGCGCACCCATCAGTAAAGTGATCAAATTAATATCGCCATGCGCAGCTGCACGTATCGCATTTTCAGGTTCTTTAGTAATAGGTGGGTAGTGAATCGGACGAAGAATGGAGTTGCCTTCGTAAGCATATTCATCAAAATACTTTTCGTCGAGTCCTAAGTGCAAAGCTAAAGCGCGAAGCACATAAACGCCTGTTTTTTCAAGCATTTTGTAGGCTTCTTTTCCGATTTCATTGAATTTAGGAAGTTCTGTAACTTCCACGTTGTCTGGATATTCATCTTTCCAGCGTGAAGTTTCATCGACATACTGACCAAAGTGCCAGAATTCTTTTAAATCGCCTTCTTTTCTTCCTTTTGCGTGTTCTTTTCCAAAGGAAACATAACCGCGTTGTCCGCCAATTCCAGGAATTTCATACTTTTCTTTCACTTCTACGGGAAGTGCAAAAAACTGTCGAACTTCGCTGTATAAATCGTCTACCAAACGATCGTCTAAAAAGTGCCCTTTTAAGGCAACAAAGCCAATTTCTTCAAAAGCTTTTCCGATTTCATTTACAAATTTTTGTTTGCGTTCCGGGTTCTCCGAAAGGAAATCACGCAGGTCAACACTTGGAATGTTTTGCATAGTCTTTTAAAAATTTCGATAATCGAGCCGAAGCTCTTAAACAAAGATAGTATTTTCAGTATTTGAAGCAGCATCAGCAACCGAGTTTTTCAATCGGTCAGCATAAAAAATCGCTAATTTACCGTGTTAACTACATCGATTGAAGTGGATAAAATACCTACTTTTACGCTCGTTAAAAAACGACTCAAAACCCTATGCACTTCGATAGAAAAACGCTCAGCGATCAAGAATTAATTTCCCTTTATAAAAGTTTATTGCTTCCGCGAATGATTGAGGAGAAAATGCTCATTCTTATTCGTCAAGGTAAAGTTTCCAAATGGTTTAGTGGCATTGGTCAAGAAGCTATTTCCGTGGGAATTGCGTCGGTTTTAGATGCAGATGAATACATTTTGCCGATGCACCGAAATTTAGGAGTGTTTACTACGCGTAAAGTTCCGCTGCAAAAGTTATTTGCACAATGGCAAGGAAAACGCTCGGGCTTTACTAAAGGACGCGACCGCAGTTTCCATTTCGGAACGCAAGATCACAAAATTATTGGAATGATTTCGCACTTGGGTCCGCAAATGGGTATTGCCGACGGTATTGCTCTTGCGCACAAACTTCGCAAAGAGAAGAAAGTAACCGCAGTTTTTACCGGTGAAGGTGCAACTTCGGAAGGCGATTTTCACGAAGCCTTGAACATTGCATCTGTTTGGAAGCTTCCCGTTATGTTCGTTATTGAAAACAACGGCTACGGATTGTCTACACCAACCAACGAACAATACAATTGCGAACATTTAGCCGATCGCGGTGTAGGTTATGGAATGGAAAGCTACATTGTCGATGGAAACAATATCTTAGATATTTACCATTTGTTGAAAGATTTGAAGCACTCGATGATGGAGAATCCGCGTCCGGTGTTGCTCGAATTTAAGACGTTTCGCATGCGCGGACACGAGGAAGCGAGCGGAACCAAATACGTACCACAAGAGCTAATGGATGCTTGGGCCGCGAAAGATCCGGTTGCTAATTTTAAAAAATACCTCACAGATAATGCTGTTTTAAATCCGGATTTAGAAGCAGAAATCACAGCAGCTTTAAAATCTGAAATCGATACCAATTGGCAAGCTGCTATTTCGGAACCTGATTTTGAAGCGGTTTTGGAAGAAGAATTAGACGATGTCTACAAACCATTTGAACTGGCGGTTACAGCACCGGAAGCTGAAATGAAAAACATTCGTTTTGTAGATGCCATTTCTGAAAGTTTGTCGCAGTCGTTCGAACGTTTTCCGAATTCGGTTATCATGGGACAAGATATCGCCGAATACGGAGGAGCTTTTAAAATAACCGACGGTTTTGTTGCGAAATTTGGAAAAGAACGAATTTTAAATACGCCCATCTGCGAAAGCGCCGTTGTAAGTGCCGGCATGGGCTTAAGTATTAACGGATACAAAGCGGTGGTAGAAATGCAATTTGCCGATTTTGTTTCCACAGGGTTTAATCCGATTGTGAATCTACTTGCGAAATCGCACTATCGTTGGGGCGAACATGCCGACGTTGTGGTGCGCATGCCTTGCGGCGGAGGCACTCAGGCTGGACCTTTTCATTCGCAAACTAACGAAGCTTGGTTTACAAAAACTCCGGGACTTAAAGTGGTGTATCCTGCCTTTCCATACGATGCAAAAGGATTATTAAACACCTCGATCGCTGATCCGAATCCTGTAATTTACTTTGAACATAAATTACTGTATCGATCTGTTTATCAAGATGTACCGACATCCTATTACACCATTCCTTTCGGAGAAGCAGCCACACTCCGCAGCGGAAACAGACTTACCGTTTTAAGTTTTGGCGCCGGTGTTCATTGGGCTTTGGAAATTATCGATGAACTGCAACTAACAGATATTGAAGTTATTGATTTACGCACCTTACAGCCGCTCGATACAAAAACGATTTTCGAGTCGGTTAAGCGAACGTCTCGTTGCATCATTCTTCAAGAGGATTCTATTTTTGGCGGTTTTGCAAGCGATTTATCGGCAATGATTATGGAAAATTGTTTCCAATATCTGGACGCTCCCGTAATGCGTGTGGGCAGTTTGGAAACGCCGATTCCGTTCACCAAAGTGTTAGAAGATCAGTATTTACCAAAATCGCGCTTTAGAATGCAAATTCAAGAGCTTATAGCATATTAACAGTGGAAATTGCAGGATACATCGCCGCCGTTTTAATCGGAGTAAGTTTAGGTTTACTCGGTAGCGGCGGAAGTATTCTATCGCTTCCTGCACTAATTTTCTTCTTTGGTCTAGAACCTATTTTAGCAACAACTTATTCGCTGTTTATCGTTGGAGTGCCAGCGATTGTTGGAAGTGTCAAGCAAATGTTTGCCGGAAATATCGTTTGGAAAAAATTGTTTTTATTCGGAATTCCTTCGAGTTTAGGTGTCGTTGTTGCACGGTCTTACGTTTTGCCAAGTATTCCTGAAAACATGCTATTTGCAAGTCTTTCCATTAAACGGGGCGATTTGCTGGTGTTTCTCTTTTCGTTGTTAATGCTTGCAGCGGCTATGCTATTGTTGCGAAATAATAAAGGCGCTCGAACGCAGCGAACATCAGCGCGAATTTTGTTGGTACTCGGATTTCTAATCGGGTTTACAGCAGGATTTTTGGGCGCTGGCGGCGGATTTCTAATAGTACCCGCTTTACTTTTCTTTGGAGGATTGACATTCAAAGAAGCTACAGCAATGAGCTTAACGCTAGTTGGTGTACAATGTTTAGTCGGTTTTATAGCCGATTTATCGCAGATGCTAATTCCCGACCTGCAATTACTGATCACATTTACGACATTAACACTCGTCGGAATGCTTATCGGATTGCGCTTTCAATCGCGAGCCGACGTTTTCTTCCTCAAGAAAATCTTGGCGTTAATTATCCTAGTAATCGGACTCGTCTTACTACTGAATCTATTTTTCTCGTTCTAAAACGGCGCGCTGCATCGCAGTTACCACATTACTTTTTACCGTCGGAATTTCGGCTGTACCGCTGCCCGATAAATTAGCTTTTGATTCATCGTAGGAAATCAGAGAAAAGTACATTTTGCCGTCTTTGAGTTCGTGGAAATCGACAATACGCATTTTATCAACTTCGAAACTGCTAATCGTGGTATTTCCGAAAACAGCAAGATCTAAGACGATTTTATTCAATTCATCGATTTCATACAAACCGCGACTTTTATCTTTCGCGCGGAGCAGATAATTTCGCACGTCTTTGTGATTGTAAATAATTGTCCACGACCATTCACCTGCTTCATCAGTAGTTCCAATTTTTATTTCCATCGGAAACTTTGCTTGCACGGCACCAGACGCGGGCGCAATAATCTCTAGTTCACCTTTCCAATTTCCAATCCAACTTTCTGGAAATGAATTTTGTGAATAACCAAAAATGCCAGTAAGCAGTAAAACAAAAAGCAAAAATTGTCTCATAATATTACTCCGCTAACATGTCTAGAATTTTCTCGATAATGTCATCTGCCGATGGTTTTGAGAAATAATCGCCATCGGTTCCGTATGCAGGTCGGTGGTGTTTAGCCGTTAGTGTTTGCGGTTTGCAATCGAGAAAACGATAGGCATTTTGATCTTCAACTATTTTCTGCAAAATATAAGCCGAGGCACCTCCCGGAACATCTTCATCTACAACCAATAAACGATTCGTTTTTGAAACACTTGCTCCACAAATGTGCGTTAAATCGAAGGGTAAAAGCGATTGTAAATCAACAATTTCTACTTCTATACCTTGTTCAGCAAGTTCTGTGGCTGCAGCTTGTACGAGTCGTAAGGTCGAGCCGTACGAAACAACAGTGATGTCTTTTCCTTCGCGTAATACTTCTGCAATTCCGATTGGTGTTGTGTATTCACCCGGATTTTCTGGAAGTTGCTCTTTTAATCGATAGCCGTTCAAACATTCAACAACCAGTGCAGGTTCGTCGGCGAGCATTAACGCATTGTAAAAACCGGCTGCTTTGGTCATGTTTCTCGGAACCAAAACGTGAATTCCGCGCACCGCATTGATAATCATTCCCATGGGTGAGCCTGAATGCCAAATGCCTTCCAAACGGTGACCTCTAGTACGAATAATCACAGGTGCTTTTTGCTTTCCTTTGGTACGGTATTGCAAGGTAGCAAGGTCGTCGCTCATGATTTGAATCGCGTAAAGCAAATAGTCCAAGTATTGGATTTCTGCGATAGGTCGCAAACCACGCATCGCCAAACCAATTCCTTGTCCGAGAATCGTAGCTTCGCGAATACCAACGTCGGCTACGCGGTGTTCGCCAAACTTTTGCTGCAATCCTTCCAATCCTTGATTTACGTCTCCAATATTTCCCGAATCTTCACCAAAAATAAGTGCCTGTGGGTATTTTGTAAAAAGTGCGTCGAAGTTATCGCGCAGCACAATTCGTGCATCTACAGTTTCTGCATTAGCATCTAAAATCGGGGCAATTTCAGGGACTGATGCAATGTTTTTATCGCTTTCCGAAAACAAATTACTGCTAAAAAGCAACTGGCATTTTTCTGCGTAAGCAACAGTCCACGCGCGTAATTGCTCGTTATTGGCGCCAGTTTTACGCAGTATTTTTCGCGCCAAGCTTAAAATATCTTTTCGAATAGGTTCGCGCGTTGCTTTCAGATCGGCGATATTGTCAATAAGTTCCTGACTCAAACCAGGCATTTGCGTTACGATTTCTAAAAGTTGCTGAACCTCAGCTTTAATCGGATCTAAAAACGATTTCCAAGCTTGTTTTTTACCTTCTAAAACGTCTTTTTTTATGTCCGATTCTAGGGCGTCTAATTCTTCAGGATTCGCAATATTGGTTGCAATCATCCACAAACGCATCTGGCGAATACAGTCGAATTCTTGTTCCCATTTTAAGCGTTCGGCCGATTTATAACGCTCGTGCGAACCGGAAGTTGAGTGTCCCTGCGGCTGCGTTAATTCCTGAACGTGTATTAGTACAGGCACGTGTTCGGTTCGCGCTATGCGTGCGGCTTCTTCGTACGTTTTAATCAATGCGGCGTAATCCCAACCTTTAACGGTTAAAACCTCGAAACCTTTTTTCGATTCGGTGCGCTGAAAACCGGCTAGAATTTCGCTAATACTTTCTTTGGTAGTTTGGTGTTTCGCGTGTACCGAAATGCCGTATTCGTCGTCCCAAACGCTCATAACCATAGGCACTTGCAGTACTCCAGCGGCATTTATGGTTTCGAAAAATAAACCTTCCGATGTGCTTGCGTTTCCGATGGTTCCCCAAGCAACTTCATTTCCTTGGTTTGAAAATTTCGAAGCTTCGTCCCAGTCGGTTAATTGGCGGTAGTATTTTGAAGCTTCTGCTAATCCGAGTAATCGCGGCATCTGACCCGCGGTTGGCGAAATATCAGCAGAAGAGTTTTTTTGTTCAGCGAGTTTTTTCCAATTCCCGTTTTCGTCGAGCGAGTGTGTAGCAAAGTGGCCGCCCATCTGACGCCCGGCGCTCATCGGCTCTAGGTTTAGGTCGGTATTTCCATACAATCCAGCGAAGAAAGTTTCAATATTCAAAACACCAATGGCCATCATAAACGTTTGGTCGCGGTAGTATCCCGAGCGAAAGTCGCCATTCTGAAAAGCTTTTGCTAAAGCGAGCTGCGGAACTTCTTTACCGTCGCCAAAGATTCCAAATTTAGCTTTACCACTCAGCACTTCTTTTCGTCCTAACAAGCTGCATTCGCGACTGGTAACGGCCAATTTGTAATCGTCTAAAACGGCTTTTTTGAAATCTTCGAAAGATAGGGTTGAAGCGTGTTCTAATGCTGTCATATTCACAGGTCTTGAAAAAACAAATGTAACGAAAAGCGGTATCTGTTAAAAGCGAAAACGTTGTAATTGCAGTTTTGTCCCCGATCGAAATTAGATTTTGCAGAAATAGTTCTCTGAATGTTAAAAAGCTACGAGATTTTAGTATTTTAACTACTTGTTTTATTGAGGCTTGTCGCTAAAATCGGCAGGAAATCACGAAAAGTATACTAAAAAGTTTTGTTTTTAATTTTTTGGGCGCGCCGGCAAACGAGTCGTCGCTGCGCAAAAGTGG
>NZ_NOXX01000193.1 GCF_002251775.1 Flavobacterium aurantiibacter | reverse complement strand
TCGGGACTCAAATCTTAATACAAAAATCTCCATTAGCCTTCGACAGGCTCAGGCACCAAGGAATTGTGGGTTAGATTGGGAACATGAAACGTAAAAGTTTGAAAGTCAGTAAGTCTATCCCGATAGCTATCGGGACTAGCTTCCCCAGAAACGATACGTCAACTGGTGAACGTCACCAAGTAACGTTTTCGCAATAGCGATTGACGCGGAAACCCCGCAGCGACGAGATGCGTTTCCAGTAACGATCGGAAGCGAGGAGTTGCAGCAAAAAGCGCGGGCGCCGCTATGCACATCTGTTTTAGGAGAAAACTCGTTGCGGCGCATTGCCCAAATAAAACATAGTTCACAGGTGAAACAAAACCTAAATTTTAGCGTTCATGCATCGTGGTCCACTCTAATTCTTTACCTTTGAGCACAACAATTTTTTATGAATACCACAATACCGAATTTCTCTAAGCAAGACACCGCGAAGTTTTTCCGAACCCTCAACAGCCGCGTGAATGCTTACTTCAAAGACAATAATATTTCTAAAACCGGCAACTGGAAATTACACCTGAAAGCCGTGATTATGTTCGCTATTTTCTTGACGCCTTATTTTTTAATCTTAACCCTCGACATGCCATTCTGGGCCATGTTACTGCTGTCGGTAGTTATGGGAGTGGGTATGGCTGGCGTGGGTATGAACGTGATGCACGACGGAAACCACGGTTCGTATTCGAGCAAAAGTTGGATCAACAAATTTATGGGATCAACCATTTATGTACTTGCCGGAAACGTATACAATTGGCAAGTTCAGCACAATGTGTTGCACCATACGTACACGAATATTCACGGCCACGATGAAGATCTAGACGCCGGACGTATCATGCGTTTTACAACCGAAGCGAAATGGCATCGTTTTCACAAATTTCAACACTATTACAGCGTATTTTTATACGGATTGCTCACATTTAATTGGGCTATTACCACCGATTTCAAACAAATGCGCAACTACCTGAAACGCCGACTGTTTTATGGTAAAGAGAAAAGTCCGAAGATATTGTGGACAACGCTTATCATCACTAAAATTTTATACGTAAGTATCTGGATTTTATTGCCAATACTAATCGGAATTGATTGGTGGCAAGTACTTTTAGGATTTTTCTTGATGCACTACACAGCCGGATTAATTTTGAGTATCGTTTTCCAATTGGCGCACGTGGTAGATCAAACCTCGTATCCAACACCAAACGAAAACGGCGAAATGGAAAATACTTGGGCCATTCACCAACTGTACACCACGGCGAACTTCGCTCCCAAGAATCCGATTGTAAACTGGTTCACAGGCGGTTTGAATCATCAAATCGAGCACCATATTTTCCCGAATATCAGTCATATTCACTACGGTAAAATTGGTGAAATCGTGAAGCAAACTGCCAAAGAATGCAACTTGCCTTACTACGAGTTTAAAACCACTCGCTCGGCTATCTACGCCCATTTCAGACATTTAAAAGCACTTGGAAATCCGTCTCTAGTTTAATATCATGACCTACATTCTTTCTGATCGAATCAATAATCTTGCTGTTTCGCAAACGCTTGCTATGGCTGCCATGGCACGCGAATTAAAAGCGCAAGGAAAAGACATTATTTCTTTAAGCTTGGGAGAACCCGACTTTAATACGCCCGATTTCATTAAAGAAGCGGCCAAAAAAGCAATCGACGAAAACTACAGTACCTATACGCCTGTCGACGGTTACGCCGAATTAAAAGAAGCGATTTGTCAGAAGTTCAAACGCGATAATCAGCTTGATTACAAGCCTTCGAATATCGTTGTTTCAACAGGTGCAAAACAATCCTTGTACAATATTGCCCAAGTGTTGTTAAACGATGGCGATGAAGTAATCCTTCCAGCACCGTTTTGGGTAAGCTATTACGAAATGATCAAATTGTCGGGAGGTATTCCGGTTGTAGTACCCACTTCGGTAGAATCCGATTTTAAAATAACGCCGCAACAATTACAAGATGCGATCACGCCAGGTACAAAAATGCTTTGGTTTAGCTCGCCCTGCAACCCAAGTGGTTCGGTGTACAGCAAAGCCGAATTGGAAGCTTTGTGCGCGGTATTGAAAAATCATCCGCAGATTATAGTAGTAAGTGATGAAATCTACGAGCATATAAATTTTTCGGGATCGTATTGCAGTATAGCCTCGATTGAAGGCATGCTAGATCGAACCGTTACCGTAAATGGTGTCGCTAAAGCTTTTGCCATGACCGGTTGGCGTATTGGCTACATTGGTGCGCCAGAGGCTATTGCTAAAGCTTGTACGAAAATTCAGGGTCAGGTTACCAGCGGAGCCAATTCTATTGCGCAACGAGCTACAATTACGGCATTACAAGCAAATCCAAGTGTCTTGAATGACATGGTACACGCCTTTCACCAGCGTCGGGATTTGGTTATAGAAAAAATGAAATCGATTCCTGGATTTAAGTGCAACGTACCGGAAGGCGCGTTTTATGTGTTTCCGGACGTTTCGTATTATTTTGGGAAAACTCTGCGCGGTACGGAAATTAAAAACGCCGACGATTTTGCCTTGTATCTACTTGCCGAGGCAAATGTAGCAACGGTAACCGGAGACGCATTTGGAAATCCGAATTGTATTCGTATTTCTTACGCTGCCGCAGAAAATCAGCTTATAGAAGCTTTTAATCGCATTCAAGCCGCGGTTTCTTAGTTAGTGCGTCGAACTTTACGATTGCAGTAGCCGTCCAAACGCTTGGTGTTCTGTATATAAGTTATGGAAAAACGTATCGTACTGCTAGGCTCCGGCGAGCTTGGAAAAGAGTTTGTGATTGCCTGTAAGCGTTTGGGGCAATATGTTGTGGCGGTTGATAGTTACGCAAACGCGCCTGCAATGCAAGTGGCCGATGCTTACGAAGTGATAAACATGCTCGATGGTTTGGCGCTCGATGTCGTGATTGCCAAACACCGTCCGGATATAATTGTTCCTGAAATTGAAGCGATACGTACCGAACGTTTTTACCACTACGAGCAGCAGGGCATTCAGGTTGTACCGAGCGCAAAAGCCGCGAATTTTACGATGAATCGGAAGGCAATACGCGATTTAGCGGCAATCGATTTAAATCTGAAAACAGCCGAATACCGCTATGCTACCAGCGAAGCTTCGTTGCGAGCCGCCGTTGCCGAGGTAGGTATGCCTTGTGTGGTAAAGCCTTTGATGTCGTCTTCGGGCAAAGGACAATCGGTTATAAAATCACAAAACGATATTTCGAAGTCTTGGCAATATGCCGTAGAAGGATCGCGAGGCGACTTAGTAGAAGTTATCGTAGAGGCTTTCATTGATTTTGATTACGAAATTACGCTACTAACTGTGACGCAGCAAAACGGACCGACTTTGTTTTGTGCGCCGATAGGGCACCGTCAGGAGCGCGGCGATTATCAGGAAAGTTGGCAGCCGATGCCTATGTTGGAGCAGCAGCTTCGTGAAGCCGAGCAAATGGCGGCCAAAGTAACGGAAGCATTGGGAGGTGCGGGTTTGTTTGGTGTTGAATTTTTTATTTCGAAGACGGCGGTTTACTTTTCGGAATTATCGCCCAGACCGCACGATACTGGCATGGTAACTTTGGCGGGCACCCAAAATTTAAACGAATTTGAACTGCACGCGCGTGCCGTGTTGGGATTGCCCATAAATGAAATTCAATTGTTGAAAAAGGGCGCAAGTGCTGTGATTTTAGCTGCAGCAGATAGTAATTCTCCTCGTTTTGAAGGAATAGATGCGGCACTTTCGGTTCCGAACAGCGATATCCGTTTGTTTGGAAAACCCACTTCAAGACCGTATCGCCGGATGGGCGTTGCATTGGTTTACGGCGATTTAGACAAAGAAATAGAATACATCACCTCGCAGGCCAAGAGAGTAGCTGCACGGGTTTCGGTGGTGGGGTAGGCTCCTAAGTATTCGTGCTTTGCGGCTTGTATCGCAAATATCGGCTTGTCGTTTATAGCGAGCTGGTAATCAATATAATTTTGAGTAAATATTATATTGTTTTGCAAAGCGATGATTTGTTGCTAGGACTAATCTTGTGCTTTTGAATACAGCTTAAGCACGTTAATTTCAGATGTTATTTTTTGGAGCACTCTTTTCCAGCCCCGAGCGCAGTGGATAGCCCACAGTGGGAAAGCGGATTTTTTTGTTGGCGCGCGGCGGCGACCAGCGGAAGCCGTTGCAAGACTTACAAAAAACCGGTTTCCCACGCGGACTAGCAACGAAGCGCGGGAATTGCTGGCCAAAAAAAAGGAATAACGAAAGCGTATTGAGATTTCTTACAATTGAATTTGACGCTCGAGCTGTTGTTCTAGAGAAATAAATGTTTCTGTACGGCTCACGCCATCAATAACCTGAATTTTGTTATTCAATAAATTCATCAAATGTTCGTTGTCGCGACAAATGATTTTTATTAAAATCGACCAATTTCCTGTGGTATAGTGGCATTCCAAAACTTCGGGGATTTTCTTTAACTCGCGCACGGCTTCTGGGTTTCGGGCAGCTTTGTCGAGATAAATACCTATAAACGCCATAGTGCTGTATCCCAATACTTTATTATTGACAGTGAATTTAGAACCTGAGATTACGCCCGCTTGTTCCAGCTTTCGAAGTCGCTGATGAATGGCAGCTCCAGAAATACCTACTTTATTGGCAATTTGCAGTATGGGTTTTCGGGCATCGATCATTAGTTCCCGCAGGATTTCTTTGTCGATGCCGTCAATTTCTATTTGTAGCGCATTGATTTTCATAATCGTACCTTAATTTTCGTAACCTTTGTAATCTACAACTTTCTCGTTAAATATCACGCCGTGTTGTTCCAATTCTTGTAAAACGGGCTCATAAACTTCTTTGGCAATAGGCAATTGCACGCCCGGTGTTGTAATTACTTTATTGAGAATCATTAGTGCCGAAATAGCAACGGGAAGGCCTACTGTTTTAGCCATAGCCGTGTACGTTTGGTCGTCGCCGAGGCAAACCATGGTGGCGTCAATTTGCTGCTTTTTGCCTTCGAGTTCGTAGCCGATTTTGTGGTACATGACAATCATATCGGTATCATCCTCAGATAGTTTCCAGCTGTCGCTCAATATCTTTTCCAAAATCATTGCGGGCGTCGCGTTCTTGATACCTACAATTTTGTTTGGGTTGAAGAGATCGAGTTCCTGAAGTTTGTCCCAGATCACGTCGTCTTGTTCGATACCTGCGTTTAAACGAAGTTTTATTTCGACCGAATCGCTCGGATGGTGTGGTAAAAAGAGGTTAACAAATTCGCGGTAGTTCAGTTGTTCGGAATTGTCGATGATGTACGAATCGTCGGTCATTCCCAATTGAACAAAAACATTCCAAGCTCGTGAAAAGCCTACACGTCGGATGGTTCCGCGGTACAGCGTCAGTGCATCTTGCAAGCCGTACACTTCGCGGTATTTTAAACTGTCTCTGTTGGCGTAGCCTTCAAATCGGCCAAAACCGTCGATTTCCAAAAATTCGGTACGTCGGAATAATTTGTGGTACGGAATATACTTGTACGTTCCTTCCTGAAGAAACTTCGCAGCACCGCCTTGTCCGGCCAAAACAACGTTTCGAGGCGCCCAAGTAAACTTGTAATTCCACAGATTATTGTCGGATTCAGGCGCTACCAATCCGCCGCAAAACGATTCGAATAGCAGCATTTTTCCGCCTTTAGCTCGAATTTCGTCAATAATTTTCATGGCACTCATGTGGTCGATTCCCGGATCTAATCCAATTTCGTTCATGAATACCAATCCTTTTTCAATGGCTTCCTGGTTTAGGGCTTGCATGCCGTCGCTAATGTAGCTTGCAGTAACGAGGTGTTTGCTGTGTTTCAAGCAATCTTTTGCCAATTCGATATGCAAATGAGCAGGCAGCATCGATATTACCAGGTCGGATTCGGAAACGAGTTTGCTTCGCGATGCGGCATCGTGGATGTCGAATGCCACTGCTGTTGCCGCTTGGTGATTGTTGATTTTCTTTTGGGCGAGTTCGACCGACAAATCGGCTACGGTCAGATGCAACTGTTCTGTTTCCGCTTTATCCAATAAGTACTTTATAAGTGAAGAAGCCGATCGTCCGGCACCAACAATCAAGATATTTCTCATAGCTTTGTGTGCAGATTTGCGCAAATGTAAACAATTGCCTTTGTTGGCTAGACTCGAATTTTATGGTTTTGAATAAGCAATTAGCAAGTACGGGATTAATTCTTGGCGTAATTAGTATTGTTGCCGGTGCGTTTGGCGCCCATGCCTTGAAGAAAATCTTTACGGAAAATCAGTTGGAAACCTTCGAAGTTGCCGTGCGCTATTTGATGTACAACGGTTTATTTTTGGTGGCAATAGCTTCGTATTCATTTTCTAAGAAACAAGTAAACAGTATTTTACAGCTCTGTCTGGCTGGCGTAATGCTCTTTTCAGGATCTATCTTTGGCTTATTGTTTGGAACGAACCTCGGAATAAATGTTAAATTCCTAGGACCTATAACACCAATAGGCGGCGTTTTGATGATTGCCGCTTGGATTTTAACAATTTACCATATTTTTCGTTCGAAAAAAGAAAATCTTTCTTAACTACAACGTTGTAATTTAATAATTTTTACTTTTACAGCAAATTTTAATGCAACACAATTCATAAAATTATGGACAACCACGCCTTGATTACGAAATCGATTTCGGTAACTTCCTTAGGAATTCAAAACGCTCAAGTTCATTATCAATTAAGTCCGGAAGAATTGCACAATATAACGGTGTCTAAAGGTCAAGGTGTTACTGCTAGTTCAGGCGCCCTTGCCATTAACACGGGTGCGTTTACAGGGCGTTCGCCTCAGGATCGTTTTATCGTTGAGGACGACATTACCCGTGAGCACGTTTGGTGGGGCAAAGTGAATATCCCTTTCGATAGCGGAAAATTTGATGCGCTGTACGATCGTGTTTGCGATTACTTATCCAATAAAGAAGTTTTTGTTCGTGAAAGTTACGTGTGTGCCGATCCACATTACCGATTGAACGTACGTGTGGTTACCGAAACTGCTTGGTCGAATTTGTTTTGTTACAATATGTTTTTGCGTCCTAACGCTAGCGAATTGGAAGGTTTTTCGCCTGATTGGCACGTAATCTGTGCACCTGGCTTCGAAGCTGTTCCCGAGCGCGACGGAACCCGACAGTCGAATTTCGCTATTCTAAATTTTTCTCGAAAAATTGCTTTAGTAGGCGGAACGGGCTACACCGGAGAAATGAAGAAAGGAATTTTTTCAGCCTTGAATTTCATGTTGCCTGTTTTCAAAAATACATTGCCAATGCATTGTAGCGCTAACGTGGGCGAATCGGGCGATACTGCCTTGTTCTTTGGTTTGTCAGGTACTGGAAAAACTACCTTATCGGCCGATCCAAACAGAAAATTGATAGGCGACGACGAACACGGTTGGACATCCGAAAATACCATCTTTAATTTTGAAGGCGGTTGTTATGCCAAAGTTGTAAACTTAACAGAAGAAAGCGAACCGGATATTTTTCGTGCTATTAAGCCGGGTGCCATTTTAGAGAATGTTGTTTTTAAAGAAGGTACAATGGACGTTGATTTTAAAGACACGTCGATTACGCCCAACACACGCGTCTCGTATCCCATCGAGCATATTGCAAACATTCAACCGGGTTCTATAGGAAAAAATCCAAAGAATATCTTTTTCCTTACTGCCGATTCGTTTGGTATCCTCCCTCCGATTTCTCGTTTAACGCCTGGTCAGGCGGCGTACCATTTTATTTCGGGCTACACGGCAAAAGTTGCAGGAACCGAAGCTGGAGTAAACGAGCCACAACCTAATTTCTCTGCTTGTTTTGGTGCGCCATTTATGCCTTTACATCCTACAAAATATGCCGAAATGTTGAGTGCTAAAATGCAAGAAGCAGGTGTGAAAGTGTGGTTAATAAATACCGGTTGGACGGGCGGCGCTTACGGAACTGGTTCCAGAATGAAGTTAGCTTACACACGATCGATGATTACTGCTGCGTTAAATGGCGAGTTAGATGCGGTAAACTACCAAAAGCACGACGTTTTTGGTATGGAAATTCCAACCAGCTGTCCAAATGTGCCAGCAGAGGTTTTGAATCCAAGAAATACGTGGTCGGATGCTGCTTTGTATGATCAGAAAGCCGTAGAACTTGCCGCAAAGTTTAAAGATAATTTCAGCAAGTTTGAATCGTTCGCCAACGCCGAGATTATGGCAGGTGGGCCAACAATATAATTCGATTAAAAAGTAGTTTTTAATTTGTTCATGTCCGCGGTAGTTTGTTGCGAGCTATCGCGGATTTTCGTTTTAAATCGAAGGTATTTCAATGTTCAAAAACGTTAAGCAATACACTTTTCCAAATCGGCTATTTGAAGAGAAACCTACAGATTACCTAAATACTTCATCACACTTGCTGTCGCTCCCGTGTTCATTTGAACAAATGTTTGCGCAATATGTCCTACTTCGGCTGCCACATCGGGTTCATTCAGCAGTAAATCAATTTTTTCACGAAAAGCCGCTTCCGAATCAACTGATAGTACACCGCCGTTTTTTACCAGCGCTGTAGCTTCTGCAAAATGGTTGTAATTCGGGCCGATCACTACTGGAGTTCCAAAAATTGCGGGTTCCAATACATTGTGGATGCCCGGGTTTCCGAAGCCGCCGCCTACATAGGCTATATCCGCGGCAGCGTAAAGGCTGGTTAGGAATCCGATAGCGTCTACAATGAGTACTCTTGCGGCGGGGAGTTCCTCCAATTTCATGGTAGAGAATGTGCTAAAAGGTACGCGCAGCTGTCGTTGCAATTCGGTAATTTGTTCTGATTTAATGTTGTGCGGAGCGAAAAGAAATTTAGTGCCGGCTGCGCTGCCATTGATGTAGTTTGCCCACAATTGCTCGTCTTTTGGCCAACTACTTCCAATGACAATCAGATTATCGCTGCCTTTAAAATTCGTAAGCCATTCGGGAGTTTTTACGTTAGCGGCAATGGCAACCACGCGGTCGAAACGCGTATCGCCGCTCACGGTGATGTTTTGAAAACCGATGCCGCGAAGTAATTCGGCACCAGTCGCATTTTGTACAAAAAAGTGTGAAAAAGCGGTTAGCGCCTTTCGGTAGAATCCACCATACCATTTAAAGAAAATCTGATTGGATCTGAATACGCCAGAAACCAAGAAAAGCTTGGTGTTGTTGCGTTTCATTTCTTGTAAATAGTTTGGCCAATATTCGTATTTGACAAAGAACACGAGTTCGGGATTGAGCAGATTCAAAAACTTTCTCGCGTTAGCAGCTGTATCGAGAGGAAGGTACAGCGTTAGGTCGGCAATTTTATTGTTTTTGCGAATTTCATAACCGGAAGGTGAGAAGAACGTCAGCACAATTTTGTGTTTCGGATACTGCTTTTTTACTTCTTCCATAATCGGCAAACCTTGTTCGTATTCGCCAAGAGATGCGGTGTGAAACCAGATGGTCTGGGGCTCCGAACGCATAAAATCCGATAACTGTGCGAAAACCGTGGCCCTGCCCGATACAAATTGCTGAAGTTTAACGGAGTTCCGCGCAACAAGTGGTAGCACGAGTTCAACCAAACGAACGAGTAAAGAATAAAGCGTGTACATGTAAAAAAGCTTTCGTCTGCGAAAATACGTTTCTTTTTCTTGACAGCTAGCAACTGCTTTATTTCTTACTTTTGCGCGGTAAATTCCATACACATGCGAAAAATTCAAATGGTTGACTTAAAAAGTCAATACGAAAAGATAAAACCGGTGATCGACGCCAAAATCCAAGAAGTATTAGATACCAATACCTATATCAACGGACCTGAAGTTGCTTCGTTTCAAAAAAATTTGGAGGCGTATTTAGGTGCAAAGCACGTTATTCCGTGTGCCAACGGTACCGATGCCTTGCAAATTGCAATGATGGGCTTGGGTTTACAGCCAGGCGATGAGGTGATTACAGCCGATTTTACCTTTGCAGCAACCGTCGAAGTAATTGCGTTATTGCAACTTACTCCTGTTTTGGTTGACGTAGAATTAGGAAACATGAACATTTCCATCGAAGCCATTAAAAAAGCTATCACACCAAAAACGAAAGCAATTGTTCCGGTGCACCTCTTCGGAAGAGCAGCAAACATGGAAGCAATTATGCGTGTGGCAGAAGAACATAACTTGTATGTGATTGAAGATAACGCACAAGCTATCGGCGCGAATTGCAAGTTTTCGGACGGCAGCAAGCGAAAAGCGGGAGTGATCGGACATGTAGGAGCAACCTCGTTCTTCCCTTCTAAAAATTTAGGCTGTTACGGCGATGGAGGTGCAATTTTTACCAACGACGACGAACTGGCGCACACCTTACGCGGTATCGTAAACCACGGAATGTACGTGAGATACCACCACGACGTTGTAGGTGTAAACTCGCGATTAGACAGTATTCAGGCAGCCGTGCTCAACGCCAAGTTGCCACATTTGGATACTTACAACGCCGCTCGTCAGAACGCCGCTCGAAAATATTCAGCTGCTTTTGAAAACCATCCGAAAATAATAGCACCTTCTATTTGCGATATCTGCGACTGCCACGTGTTTCACCAATATACGTTGCGAATTATTGATGGCGATCGCGACGGACTCATGCAGCATCTTTTAGACAACGGAATTCCTTGCGCCATTTATTATCCAATTCCGTTGCATGCACAGAAAGCTTACGCAGATGAACGTTATCAAGAAGCAGACTTCCCAAATACCAATCGTTTGGTTAAAGAAGTTATTTCTCTTCCGATGCACTCAGAATTAGACGATGAGCAAATAGCATTCATCACCTCAAAAGTTATCGAATTTTTAAAACCATAATTGTGCGAATATTAGTAACCGGAGGCTTAGGCTACATTGGTGCACACACCGTAGTGGCACTTATTGAACAGAACTTCGACGTAGTTGTTGTCGATGATTTATCCAACACCTCGCTATCTGCTCTCGATGGCATTGAGAAAATTACCGGCGTGAAACCCGATTTTTTCGAAGTTGATTTACGAAACCAAAGCGACGTAAATAGCTTTTTTGAATCGCAAGCACAAATCGATGGCGTCATTCACTTTGCTGCATCAAAAGCCGTGGGAGAAAGCGTTACCAACCCATTTTTGTATTACCACAACAATATTGGAGGCATTTTAAACCTACTTTCTGGTTTGCAAAAATTCCCAAACGCGAAGTTTATTTTTAGTTCGTCTTGTACCGTTTATGGCCAGGCCGATGAGTTACCGATAACCGAATCGGCACCAATTAAACCCGCCATGTCGCCCTACGGAAATACCAAACAAATAGGGGAGGAGATTTTATCGGATATGGCAAAAGCCGATCAAATTCAAGCAATTGCCTTACGATATTTCAACCCTATTGGTGCACACGAAAGTGCCGAAATTGGCGAACTGCCGCTCGGTGTTCCACAAAATTTAGTGCCTTTTATTACGCAAACTGCCGCCGGATTACGCAATCAATTGTCGGTTTTTGGAGCCGATTATCCAACGCCAGACGGTACTTGCATACGCGATTACATCTACGTAGTCGATTTAGCCGAAGCTCATGTAGTGGCGTTGCAGCGTTTGCTTTCAGGTAAGAATCAATCGAATTTAGAAATATTCAACCTCGGAACAGGAAAAGGTTCTTCAGTTCTTGAAGTAATAAACGCTTTTGAAGCCGTTTCGGGAAAGAAATTACCATATCAAATCGTTGCGCGACGCGAAGGCGATGTTACCGCAGCTTATGCCGACACCCAGCATGCCAACCAAGTTTTAGGTTGGAAAGCCAAAAACGATCTTACTCATGCCATTGCTACAGCATGGAAATGGGAACAAAAAATCCGCGGCATTTAACCGCGGATTTTATTTTATAAGATTTTGATTCAAAAATTAGTTCGCAATCAAAAACTTCGATACGATGCATTTACAAATTTTCTGTTGTAACTTCTTTGTCGATTTTCTTTACCAAGCCTGTTAAAACGGCACCCGGACCTATTTCTGTAAAATGCGTTGCACCATCGGCAATCATTTGTCGTACCGATTGCGTCCATTTCACAGCTCCAGTAAGTTGCGAAATTAAATTTTGCTTGATTTCTGCGGCCTCAGTAACACCTTTGGCAACCACATTTTGATACACTGGGCAAATCGGATTCTGAATGTTCGTTTTTTCGATCGCTTCAGCTAGTTCGGCGCGTGCAGGCTCCATCATCGGCGAATGAAATGCACCACCCACCGGTAAAATTAGTGCGCGTTTTGCTCCAGCCGCTTTCAGATTTTCGCAGGCTTTTTCGACCGCAGCCACTTCGCCAGATATAACAAGCTGTCCGGGACAATTGTAATTCGCCGCAACCACTACTCCAGGAGTTTCTTCGCAAATGCGCTCTACAACTTCGTCTTCTAAACCAAGAACAGCCGCCATTGTTGAAGGTGCTGCTTCACAAGCTTTTTGCATCGCATTGGCTCGAATGGCAACTAAACGCAAGCCGTCTTCAAAACTCATCGCTCCTGCAGCAACCAAAGCCGAAAACTCACCTAACGAATGGCCAGCAACCATCGCCGGCTTAAAATCGGCGCCCAAGGTTATGGCGCCAATAACCGCATGTAAAAAAACTGCCGGTTGGGTTACATTGGTTTGCTTGAGCTCGTCGGCAGTTCCGTTAAACATAATGTCGGTAATTCGAAATCCCAAAACCTCATTTGCCTTTTCAAATAGTGCTTTGGCTTGCTCCGAACTGTCGTATAAATCTTTTCCCATGCCGCTAAATTGCGCGCCTTGTCCAGGAAATACGTATGCTTTCATCTGTAAATTTGAATGTTTGTAATTGCAAAGAAAGTAATTCGAAGCAGTTCAACCTAAAAATTTTATCACTTAATTACGAGTCAGAATTCCATAAATACGCCACTTCCTAAAATCTTTTTGCAGTACTTTGTAGAAGTATCGTTTTAAACGTAACAGAATTACAAAACAGCTTACTAATTACAAAAACAAAAGAAAATGAAAATAGTGCTACGCGTTTTGCTGCTTTTATTAACCCTGTATTTGGGAGTCTATTTCTTCCTTCCGGTTTTAAACTACGGCTTTTACGGTCTTGGACTTTTGTTGCTGTTTACCTTGTTGCTAACTGTAGTTTTTTTCACCAGCTTTTCTGTCAATCCAAAATCCAAGCAAGTGGTTGCCTCAGGAAAAATTGGAAAAGTTCTCGGAATTCCTATGTTGGTGGTGTTACTGTATTTAACGGTAGTTCCCTTAGTTACCTCGCTACCGATGTTTCACGCCGATGCCTACCAAAAATTAATTGGAACCGTTAAAACCGGTACCGAACTTACCACGCATATTGCACCCATTTCGCTCGATAAAATTCGTGTGGTCGATGAGAATTTAGCGTATTTACTCGGCGAAAAAATCATCGGCTCGCAACCCGCTCTAGGTTCGCAAGTTGAAATCGGCGATTTTACCATACAAAAAGTAAAAGACGAACTCTACTGGGTGGCACCACTTTTACATACCGGTTTCTTTAAATGGTACGCCAATTCCGAAGGTACTCCCGGCTACGTGATGGTTTCTGCCACCAACGAGCGCGACGTTCGACTCGTAACCAACGTAAACAACAAACCGCTAAAAATTAAGTACCAACCGGCCGCGTATTTTGGTTCACGTATCGACCGACATGTGTATTTTAACGGCTATATGGCTACCGGAATCACTGGCTTTAAATTCGAAATCGACGATGCCGGAAATCCGTACTGGATTGTCACAACCTACGATAAGAAAATTGGTTTTAACGGAAGCGATGCAAATGGCGTGCTCTCCATCGATGCACAAACCGGCGAAATCAAAGAATATTCGCTTACTTCAACGCCTACGTGGATCGATCGTATTCAGCCTATTTCCTTTATCGAAGAGCAACTCGACGATTGGGGCGAGTACGTTAACGGCTACTTCAACTGGTCGAATGCCGATAAACTCGAAACTACCGAAGGCTTAACGCTCGTGTACGGCAAAAATCAGAAGTCGTATTGGTACACCGGATTATCGTCGGTAGGTAAAGACGAGTCGACAGTTGGGTTTGTCCTCGTGGATACCCGAACTAAAGAAACCACCTACTACAAGCAGAGCGGCGCTACCGAATATGCGGCACAACGCTCGGCCGAAGGTAAAGTGCAGGAAAAAGGCTACCAAGCTTCAACGCCAATTCCGTACATCATCAACAATATTCCGACCTATGTAATGACGTTAAAAGATTCAGGCGGGTTGGTCAAAATGTTTGCCATGGTTTCTATCAACGATTACACGATTGTGGGCGTTGGAAATACCATGCGCGAAACCTTAATGTCGTATAAAAACGTGTACAACATGGCCGATAACGGCATTGGTGCGAAAAGCGTTACGCAAAAAGAAGTGCTTAAAGGCGTGGTGAGTCGCATTCAAACCGATGTGAAAAACGGCAATAGTTTTTACTACTTTACCATTAAAAACCAAAACGACATTTTCGTCGGATCTTCGCAATTGTCTAACCAGCTTCCCGTTACCATAGTTGGCGACAGTATCGAAATTTCCTTCGATCGCGAACAGGAAGAGGTCATCGATATTTCGAGTTTTAAGAATAAGAGTTTCAAGTAATTTTTGGGGGTTCCGGCGCCACGCCTTATTGTGAAAACGGTAGGTGTGGCGCCGTCGGGCTTTCTGCTTTACTCCGCCCCGCCGCAGCGGATGCGGGGTATCGCTGCCAATCCCTAACCCGGAAAAGTGCACAACAATTCGTCTGAATTTTGAAAAATCCGCTAAGAAAAGTCGTTTAAGACGTTTTTCGATACACGCGTAATGCAGCAGCACGGCAAAAGTTTTACATTTGAAACAGCCGAGTTGCATCATGAAAAAATTTCTAAAACACGTCTTTCTTTTTTTAGCTCCCGTTGCCGTGCTGCTCGTAGCTTGCGAATGGGCGTTGCGATGCATTCCCAACGATGCCAGCTTTCGCGAAGCGCAGTTAGAAAAGCACAAACAAACAATTACCACGCTAATTCTCGGCGATTCGCATCCCTATTTCGGAATTAATCCGGAATACATAAACCAGCAAACCTTCAATCTGGCGGCCGTTTCCGAAACACCAGACCTTACCTTAAAAGTGGTAAAACACGAAATCAACCGACTGCCGAATCTAAAAACGTTGGTCGTTGGCTTGTCGTATTTCAGTTTGTACGAGAGTCTAACTGAGGGTTCCGAGGCTTGGCGTTTGCGACACTACAACATTTACCGATCCATGCAAGTAGGGGAATTTCCGCAAAATCACTTGGAAATTGCTTCGTTTTCGATGCTGCAAAACATCGACCGACTTCTTAGCTACTACGCACACGATAAATCGGAAGTTACCTGCAATGCGTTTGGTGCTGGAGTAACGTACCGCGATTTCAATGCGAAACGTCTGCGTGAATCGGCAGTAATTGCGGCAAAGCGCCATACCTTCGATTTGCAGTCAGCCGACGTACAGCTGCAGCGAACAATACAGAGAAAAGCCTTGCAAAATATAGTTTCGCTCGCGGCTAAGCACAACATAAAAGTCGTTTTTGTCCTTTTGCCCGCCATGGATACCTATCGCGAACTGATTCCCTTTGAGCAGAAACAAGAAATGCTGCAAGTGGTACAACAGTTGCAAAAAATAAATAAGCAGCTGCAATTTTTGGATTTTAGCGCCGATCCGCGGTTTGTTCCGCACGATTTTTACGACGCCGATCATTTGAATGCGGCAGGTGCCCAAAAAATGAGTTCAATTCTAGCAGCTTGGTTGGCAAACTAATATATTTGATACCAGTCTTTTACTTTAGACGAATTTGAAAGAGAATTTGCCGATTGTGCGGCACAGAAGTTTAACTAAAAGACGTCGAATTTGATAATGAGTTATGCACAGAATAGTACTTTACTGCTTATTTTTCACCGTTTCAAGCGTAACTTTTTCTCAAGTTAAGGGAGAGAAGCGTTTTTCGATACACACGGATACGCTGAAACTCGCTCCGAAAATGTACCGCGATTCGACCCAAATTAAAGGGCATCTCGATTACATCTTTGAAAATTTCAGAGTCGATATTGGAAACGGAATTTCACTTTGCGATTATCTGTATAACAGAAGTCGCGAGATAAAAAAACCGGCACTAATGGCGTCGGCACGGAATATAAAAGCCAGTATTTACGCACTTCGAAACGATTACACAAACGCAACTAAGTTCTTTCTTGAAGCAGCAGATTTATTCGATAAACTGAATATTCCGTATTCAACGGCTAATATGTACAACAACGTTGGGATGATGTACAACAATACGAACAACAAGAAACTTGCACTTCAGTATTTTGAAAAAGGTTTAAAGGTTGCCGAAAAATACAAATTAGATAACCCGAAGGCGCTGATTTACATAAACCTAACAAACCTTCACATTACAGAAAATAACCTAGATGCTGCCCTAGAAACTGCTATAAGAGCAAATGCGCTTTGTGAAAAACTGAAGTTATTTAAAGAACAAGCCGTAAATGCAAATCTCATCGGGGTGATTTATTATTACAAGTCCGATTTTGAAAAAGCCTTAGAATACTATCGCTTATCGCTAAAGCTGTCTAAACAAACAGGCGACGTACATTCGGAAAATACGGCTTTAAGTAACATCGGCGAAATTCAAGTTTTGCAAAACAAGCCCGAAGCATTAACCACCTTACAAGCCTGCGAAAACTATTTCAAGAAAATAAAAGACTATAGTAGTTTGCAGCAAGTTTACCTGCATTATTCTACATTTTTTAGAAACAGTAATCAGGATAAAAAAACAATCGAATATCTCGATAAACTTCGGAAAGTAGAAAGCCAGCTTAGCGATTCGCTGCAACGCAAATCGGTTGTTTTTTACCAAACTAAATTCGAAACGCAGCAAAAAGAAAACAAGATTTTACTGCTTTCCAAAGCCGATTCGATAAAGAATCTAAAAATCGCTAACCAGCAGTTGGCTCTGAGTCGAAATTTGTTAGAGTTAACGCGACAAAAATTAGCGCTGTCTGGTGCGCGTTTGCAGCTGGCACAAGACAGTTTGCACATCGCTAAACAGGGTAAAACTATTTTGCAAGCACAATTGCAAGCTTCGAAAAGGCAAGAGAAAATTAAAAGTTTGAGCAAGGAAGCCCTACGTCAGAAGTTGATTTTGAAAGAGAAAGAAATTGCTCTTAATCGCAAAAACACAACGATTGGATTTATACTCATTGCAGCTATTCTAGTACTCTTAATTGCATATGCTTTGTATAGAAAGAAACAATTAGAGCAAAAAGCAATTTTAGCAGCCGAAAAAAGTAAACAACGCGAATTGTTAACCCAAGCAGTTATTGAAGCCGAAGAAACCGAACGAAAGCGCATTGCATCGGATCTTCACGACGGCGTGGGTCAGTTGTTTAGTGCCGTGAAAATGAATCTGTCCGGTTTGTTTACTCGTGTAGAACTTGTCCGGGATGAAGATCGGTTTCTGGCAGAAAAAACCATGGCTTTAGTTGATGAAAGTTGTAAAGAAGTACGCGTGATTAGCCATAAAATGATGCCAAACTTTCTTTTGAAATCAGGAATTGCATCCGATATAAGGAGCTTCATCGAAAAAGTAGATGCAGAAACACTAAAAATTTCTTTTGAAAGTCAGGGTTTCAAAGAACAAATGGAGTTTACCGAAGAAACCATTTTGTATCGCGTTATTCAGGAGCTAATCAACAACGTTATTAAACACGCGCAGGCAACAGAATTGCACATTGCACTGAACAAAACAAGTACAACAATATCCGTTCACATTGAAGATAACGGTATTGGCTTTAACTTGGAAGAAGCTTTGGAAAAAGGAGGTTTAGGCATGAAAAATATTCTGGTGCGCGTTGATTATTTGAAAGGGAAAGTACATTTTAAAGCTAATAAACCAAGCGGAACAATAGTGCACATTGAAATTCCGATTTAAAGTACTGAAAGCAAAATAGTACAAATGAGTTATTGTTGTAGGGAGTGCTAATGCCTTGCTTTGTCCTGTAAATAGTTACAAAAACAAATCAAGTGTATTAATTTCTAAAAATTCCCAAAATGAAAAACGTATTTAAAATTTCAGTTCTTGCTATCGCAGCACTTTTTATGGTTAATTGTTCCGACGATGATAACTCGGGCGGAGGTTCGGCAAACGGCTGGAGCGTAGGCAGCACTAACTACACCACTTCGGTAACGCAACGATTCTCAACTGGTGACATTGAAAACGCCGTCACGGCCATAGACGTAACGGGCGGTCAAGCAAATTTAAACACAGCAATTATTATCTTTAGCGAAGAAACAGGTATTGCTGCTGGAACGTATCGTATTATTTCGGAAACCGACGGCATGTTGCCCGACGCGAACGAAATAATGATTTCGGCAGGTACAAATTACGACGAAGCAACAGGGCAGTACGGAACAAGTTACTATCCGGTAAGCGGCCAAACCGTAGATGCTACGGTAACAATAACAGGCGGAAAAGCTAAAATAGTAATTCCTCAAATTAATGTTACGCCGATTCCGTTAGGTTCTGGAACTGCAACAACTTTTTCAGGAACTATCATAGAACAGTAAACGGTTTTTATGGGAGCTTCTCTAATGCTAAAACATGCAAAATGAAAAAAATTTCCATTGCTATTGTAGACGATAAACGATTGTTGCGCAATACTTTAACGGAGCAAATTCAATACAATCAGCCCATCGAGGTTTTGTTTACCGCTGAAAATGGAATCGATTTTCTGCAACAAATGGAGAAGCGTCCAAAAAACAGCCAGCCTTTGGTTGTTTTAATGGACATTGAAATGCCCGAAATGGATGGAATCGAAACCGTATTGATCGCCAAAGAAATCTATCCGGATATTCAATTTCTGATGCTTACTGCTTTTAGTGAAGACGAGAAAATTTTCGATGCCGTAAAAGCAGGTGCGAGCGGATATCTGCTTAAAGATGAATCGATTGCGAAAATAATTTCATCTATTTCCGAATTGTTGTACGAAGGTTCAGTTCCTATGTCGCCCATCGTAGCCAAACGAACTTTAGAAATGTTGAAATTTTCCGAAAAATCGTTTCAAAAGACTGAAAATGAGTCGGAATCGGATGTGATTGAATATCTCACGTCTCGTGAACGGGATATACTTCAGGAAATCGTTTCCGGATTAAATTACAAAGAAATAGCCGACAAACTTTTTATTAGTCCACACACCGTACGAAAACACATTGCCAACATCTACGAGAAACTCCACGTTTCCAATAAAACGGCGGCTATAAAAATCGCACTTAAAAAGAAATGGTTTTAGCAGAAATTCTCTTTTAAAATCGATTTCAAAACAAAAAATCCGCCATAGGATTTGTACGTCAACAATCCGATTTTTACTACGAACGTTCGTTAACGTAATTTTTTCGGTAACGATTTTCTGCAAAAGCGATTACCTCCGGTCAGTTCGGCTAAAGCCTCGGGTGCAGCGGAAACCCCACAGCCGCCGGGTGGTTTCCACCGGTGGCGAGGAGTTGCAGCGTAAAGCGCGACGGCAGTGCTTGGGTTTTGGCGTGGGAACTGCCGGTTTGCCCAAATAAAAAAAGCTGCCTTAAAAAGCAGCTTCTGTATTGTTTTTTGAATTTCCGAATTAGCGTCGGTTGGCGTAAATACTGATGTAATACAGCAAAGTTGCAATAGAACCGATGGCCGCTACCACGTACGTGCGTGCCGCCCATTTCAAAGCGTCTTGTGCACCGGCTTGTTCTTCGCGCGTGAGCATACGCTTGTTTTCGAGCCACGCCAACGCACGGTTACTGGCATCGTACTCGACAGGTAACGTAATTACCGTAAAGAGCGTTGTTGCAGCAAAAACGATGATTCCGATAAGCAAAAGCTCTGGAAAGGTTTTGATCATGAGCACACCAGCAAGTAAAATCCATTGCACCATAGACGAGGCAATATTTACGATGGGTACCAGTGTTGAACGCATTTGCAACCAACTGTAAGCTGTTGCGTGTTGTACGGCGTGTCCTACTTCGTGCGCTGCAACTGCTGCCGCTGCCGCATTGCGCTGATTGTAAACGGCTTCGCTGAGGTTCACGGTTTTATCGGCTGGATTGTAGTGATCGGTTAAACGCCCGGGAGTCGAAATAACTCGAACGTCGCGAATGCCGTGATCGGCCAACATTTTTTCGGCGATTTCGGCGCCACTCATGCCGTTGGCCAAGTGTAATTTGCTGTACTTATCGAATTTGCTCTGGAGTCGGTTGCTTACCAACCACGACACCAAGAACAAGATTCCCATTATTAAATAAATTCCTATTCCCATTTTATGTTTATTTTCTTTACGTTTATCAAATTTAGCACCAAATTTTATGTTCTGTCAAGCTGACAGTTGGAATTTGGTGCTTTTTAGCGAAAATTTAGGAAACGATGTTTATAATTTTCCCAGGAACGATAATTACTTTCTTGGGCGTTCGGCCTTCGAGTTGCTTTTCGGTGCGTTCGTCTTGCATGATGCGCAATTCGATTTCTTCGGTGGTTAAATCCATCGGAAGCTCTACGTTAAAGCGGTGTTTTCCGTTAAATGAAACCGGATAGTTCTTGGTAGATTCCACTAAAAACTCCGGATTAAACTTCGGAAATGGTGCAAAGGCAATGCTCGATTGATGGCCCAATTGCTCCCATAATTCTTCGGCGATGTGCGGCGCGTAGGGCGAAATAAGCACGGCTAAAGGTTCTAAAACACTGCGTTCGCGGCATTTCAAGGCTGTAAGTTCGTTAACGGCAATCATAAACTGGCTCACCGAGGTATTAAACGAAAATCCTTCGATGTCGTCTTGCACTTTTTTAATGGTTTTGTGCAGTACTTTCAAAGCTTCGGGCGTGGCAGGCTGTGCCGTAACCGCAAAACCGTTGTCGTCGAAATACAAACGCCACAACTTTTTCAAGAAACTGAACACACCACTAATTCCGGCGGTGTTCCACGGTTTGGCTTGCTCCAGCGGACCCAAGAACATTTCGTACAAACGCAGCGTATCGGCGCCGTATTGCTCGCAAATATCGTCGGGTGTTACTACGTTGTATTTGGATTTCGACATTTTTTCGACTTCGCGAGAAACGATAATCTTATCATCGCTTGCAATAAACTCAGCATTTCTAAAATCACTTAAATGTGAGTGATTTTTTAACTTCTCGATATCTAATTCGTTGGTAACTTCATTAATTAAGGAGATATCAATATGCAATTTTGCTACCGTTATGTGTATTCCACTGATTATGTCTTCTATTTCGGGGTATCGCTTAACTAATGATCTTTCTAGAAAAGGAAAAGAGGAAGCAATTCCTAAAACTTCTCCATTCATTAAGTCTAAACGATTTTCTAAATAATTTTTGGAGACAAATACTTTGTTTCGCTTGTTGTTACAAAATTCTTGTATCCGTTGTTTTTGTTCGGAAGTAAATGTGTTTCCAGATGCGGTAGCGCCAAGACCATCCGAATAGTCAGCGAAATCCAGTCGATGTATGAACGCACTCATTCCCAAAATCATCCCTTGGTTGATGAGCTTCTTGAACGGTTCTTCTTCTTGGATGAAACCGCGGTCTTTTAAGAATTTGTTCCAGAAGCGTGCGTACAGCAAGTGTCCGGTGGCGTGTTCGCTACCACCGATGTATAAATCAACGTTTTGCCAGTATTGTTGCGCTTTCGCGGAAAAGAGTTCGTTTTCGTTTTTCGCGTCCATGTAACGCAACCAGTACCACGAACTTCCGGCCCACCCCGGCATGGTATTTAACTCAAGCGGGAAAATTGTTTGGTTGTCGATGAGTTCGTTGCTTACCACCGTGTTTGTAACCGTATCCCAAGCCCAATGTGTGGCGTTTCCGAGTGGTGGCGCACCGTCTGGCGTTGGTAAATATTTCTCTACTTCAGGTAAAGTGATGGGCAAATGTTCGACAGCGATGGCCTTGGGCAATCCGTCGACATAATAAATCGGGAACGGTTCGCCCCAGTAGCGTTGTCTGGAAAACACTGCATCGCGTAGGCGGTAATTTACTTTTGCTCGTCCGGCGCCCGATTCTTCCAAAGCTTGTATCACTTTTTTCATGGCGGCTTTGTAGTCGAGTCCGTCGAGGAAGCCCGAATTCATTAACGAAAATCCGCCTTTATTGGTAAACGCAGCAGTGTCGGTATCTTGGTCTTCAAAAATTTGTGGAATGGGCAGGTTGAAGAATTTTGCAAAAGCATGGTCGCGTTCGTCGCCCGCCGGAACTGCCATTACGGCACCAGTTCCGTAACCCGCTAAGACGTAGTCGCCAATCCATATCGGAATTTCGGCTCCGGTAAACGGATGTATGGCATAAGCCCCTGTGAAAACTCCGGAAATGGTCTTAACATCGCTCATCCGATCGCGTTCCGATTTTTTAGCAGCGGCTTCTACGTAGGCCTCCACAGCTGCTTTTTGGTCGGCAGTTGTAATATGTGCTACCAACGGATGTTCGGGTGCAAGCGTTAAAAAGCTCACGCCGTATAAAGTGTCCGGACGTGTGGTGAACACTTCAATAAACTGTCCGGTGGTATTGTCGGCATTTAATGCAAAATCTAAATCCAAACCGTCTTGATCGCGCACGGCAAACTGCACCAAGGCACCGGTCGATTTTCCGATCCAGTTTTCTTGTGCGTCTTTAAGCGATTGCGTCCAGTCGATGGTTTGCAAGCCGGAAAGTAAGCGTTCTGCGTAAGCGGAAATACGCATGCTCCACTGTGTCATTTTCTTGCGAATAACGGGAAAGCCACCTCGTTCGGAAACGCCGTTAACAATTTCGTCGTTGGCAAGCACGGTTCCGAGCCCGGGACACCAGTTTACTTCGGTTTCGGCCAAGTAAGTGAGGCGGTATTGCAATAAAATCTGTTCCTTGGTTTCAGGTGAAAAGTGAATCCATTCATCGGCGGTGAATGTGGTAACGTTATCGTCGCAAGCGGCATTAACGTTGGTAGTTCCCGAAGTTTCGAATAAGGAAACGAGTTCGGAAATGGGTCGTGCTTTGTCGGCCGATTTATCATACCACGAATCGAATATCTGTAAGAAAATGAACTGGGTCCATTTGTAATAATTCGGATCGGAAGTACGCACTTCTTTACTCCAATCGAATGAAAAACCGATGCGATCGAGCTGTTGTCGGTAACGCGCAATGTTTTCAGCGGTAGTTTTTTCCGGATGTTGTCCGGTTTGTATGGCGTATTGTTCTGCCGGAAGGCCAAAACTGTCGTAGCCTTGCGGATGCAACACGTTAAATCCTTGATGGCGTTTGTAGCGTGCGTAGATATCGGATGCGATGTAGCCCAGCGGATGTCCTACGTGTAATCCGGCTCCGGAAGGATACGGAAACATATCGAGAACGTAGTATTTTGGCTTTTCGGAATCGTGCGACGCTTTAAAAGTTTCTTCGTCGGCCCAATATTTTTGCCACTTGGCTTCAATTTCGTTTGGTAAGTACTTCATAATTATGGATCGTTGTCGCAACTTTTAACAGGTGGTAGGGATTGCGACAAGTGCGCGCAAATTTAAACTTAATGCCTGAATGTGGAAAGTTTGAAGAACATAATAAACAGTAACCAGATTAGTTTACTATTTTTACCACCAAATTGCGGTTAACAATGGCATCTTCGTACGATAAATTTCAAAAACGCCGACTCATAACGTCTTACTTTTCAGCAGTACTCAGCGTATTTTTGGTGCTGTTTTTATTGGGTGCGCTCGGCTTGTTTGTGATTAATTCCAAAAAATTAGCCGATAATTTTAAGGAAGAAATTGCTGTGACGGTTTTTTTCAAGAACGAAGCCACCGATTCGACATTAACAGCTTTTAGCAACGAGCTAAAAACGGCAAAATTTGTAAAGAAAGCCGTATATGTTTCTAAAGAACAAGCAGCAAAAAATCACTCGGAAGTGGTTGGCGAAGACTTTATTTCGTTTTTGGGCGTCAATCCATTGCAAAACTCATTTGATGTGTATTTGAAAGCCGATTATGTAGTTCGCGACAGTATTGACCGTATTGAAGATCGTTTGCGCAAGAATGAAATGATTGGCGATGTGGTTTACGACAAGCAAATTGTAAAATTGGTGAACGAGAACATCCAGAAAATTAGTTTGTGGATGTTGATTATTTCGGGTGTTTTTGCACTTATTTCTGTTTTGATTATCAACAGTTCGATGCGTTTGTCGATTTACAGCAAGCGTTTCATCATAAAAACCATGCAAATGGTAGGCGCAACAAAAGCGTTTATTCGCAAGCCGTTTATCTGGACCAGCGTGAAGTTGGGAATGATTGGCGGCGTTTTAGCAGTAATTGCTCTAATTGCTTTGCTGTTGTGGATTGATAATGCCAATCCGGGATTAGGCGTTTTAGACGAACCTATTGCTACCGGAATTATCTTATTGGCCGTGTTTGGATTGGGTGTTTTAATCACGTTTGTGAGTACCTTTTTTGCCACACAGCGCTTTTTGAACTTACGAACAGACGATTTATACTAAATCACTATGAAAGAATCTAAAGAAACGCATTTCGTATTCGGAAAACAGAATTACAGATTGTTGTTAATTGGCTGTGCCGTTATCGCCTTAGGTTTTATCCTGATGTCGGGAGGCGGATCGGATGATCCAAATGTTTTTAATCCAGAGATTTTTAATTTCCGACGCATTCGATTGGCACCCACCGTTGTTTTAATTGGTTTTGGCGTGGTTATTTGGTCGATTTTAAAAAATCCTAAAACGGCGAAATGAATTATTTCGAAGCGTTTGTTTTAGCGGTCATTGAAGGTTTAACGGAATATTTGCCCGTATCTTCAACAGCACACATGATTTTTGCGAGTTCGTACTTTCAAATTCAAAACGACGATTTTACCAAACTTTTTCAAGTGTCGATTCAGTTTGGAGCCATCTTGGCCGTGGTTTTTTTATATGCCAAAAAATTCTTCGATTTTACACGTTTGCAATTTTATACCAAACTCGCTCTTGCGGTAGTTCCTGCTTTGGTTTTGGGGAAACTCTTCGACGATTACATCGATGCCGTTCTTGGTGATCCGGTGCCTATTGCAATTGTTTTGATTATTGGCGGCGTTGTTCTGTTGTTTATCGATAGGTTTTTCAAAAACCCCATCATTCACAACGAGCAAGAACTTCCGGTTAAAAAAGCGGTAATCATTGGTTTTTGGCAATGTTTGGCGATGATGCCAGGTACAAGTCGGTCGGCGGCATCAATCATTGGCGGTATGCAACAAGGACTTTCACGTAAAGCAGCAGCCGAGTTTTCGTTTTTCCTAGCGGTACCTACCATGCTTGCCGTTAGCGTGTACAGCATTTTTGTGAAAACCTACGAAGCCAGCGGCAGCAAAGGTTACGAACTTATTTCGGCTACCGAAAACGGCTGGCAGTTGTTTTTAGGTGGAAACGTCGTGGCGTTTATCGTTGCAATTATCGCCATCAAATCGTTTATCGCACTTTTGTTGAAATACGGCTTCAAACTTTGGGGTTGGTACCGCATTATTGCGGGCATTTTACTACTGATTTACTTTACGCGCTAAATGAAAAGTCGCTCATTTACTTCTGAAGGTTTTCTCGAAGGCGAAGTTTTGCTTTTCGATAAACCCTTGCATTGGTCGAGTTTTCAATTGGTGAACAAAGTAAAATGGTTGTTGAAATCGCAGTTGGGTTTGAAGAAAATAAAAGTGGGTCATGCCGGAACGCTCGATCCGCTGGCAACCGGACTCTTGATTGTTTGCACCGGAAAAATGACCAAATCTATCGATACGTTTCAAGCTGAGACTAAGATTTATTCCGGGACGATAAAGTTGGGTGCTACAACGCCTTCGTACGATTTAGAAACGGAAATCGATGCTGTTTTCCCAACCGCACACATTACGGACGAATTTCTTTCCGCGGCAGCAAAATCGTTCGAAGGAACGATACTCCAAAAGCCGCCCATTTATTCGGCGATTAAGAAAGACGGGAAACGTTTGTACGAACATGCACGAGCGGGCGAGACAGTAGAAATTGCGGCGCGTCCGGTGCAGATTTTCGAATTTAAGCTAAACCGCCGTTCGGAAACCGAGCTCGACTTTTGGCTCACATGCAGTAAAGGAACTTATGTGCGTTCGCTGGCGCACGATTTGGGAACGGCATTGCAATCGGGAGCTCATTTAACATCGCTTCGACGCGAAGGCAGCGGTTCGTTTCTGGTAGACGAAGCCTATACGGTTGAGAGCTTTGAGGCAGCACTTATTGCGTCAATAAAAAATTAAATTCTGAACTTACTTTTAGTTTGGAGTTAGTGATTTTTATGGCTTCTAAACTTTAAAAAATTAAGTTCATTTTCTAGTTAAATTTATGGTGTCCAATTGATTTATAGGATGGCATTTTTAATTAGAATTAGGGAGTTAGCTAAATCACACGGTCAGGCTTTAAAAGTTTGCAGTGATCTAGTAAATCAATATAAAATTGTTCCTACAACTGAAGTTAGTATCGATTTTACAAATTGCAACTTCATTTATCCAGACTATGCTTTGCTTTTATTGTGCACAGTAAAGTATTTAGAAAGTCTTGGGTATGTTGTTAGCGGGCGAATTTATGTACAGCAAGCTTCACTTCCAGCAAATTATTTAGCAGGTATGAAATTTTTCGAGGAGTTAAAAGTTCAACTCCCATTTAGTGTTGATAAAGGTAATGATGAAACTTCTGTACAAATTCAAAAATACACTCGGCAAAATCAAATTACTGTTTTACACAGTTTTCTTGGTATTTTGAGAAAAAAAGCTTCAATGCATGAGAATGTTTACGTGAGCTTAGACTATTGCCTTAATGAGATTTTAGATAATGTTCTCAATCATTCTGAACAAAATGAAGGTTGGATTGCAGCACAATATTTTTCAACACTAAATACAATACGGCTAATTGCCTGTGATTATGGAATTGGAGTCCATAAATCCTTAAGCAAGGCCTTTACTTTTACCGAGGAAGAAGCAATTTTGAAATGCATAGAAGAAGGCGTTACTAAAGGAGGTGGACAAGGCCATGGGCTTTATGCAACAGCTGAGTTTATCAAACTCAACAGGGGTTGGATGAGTATTTTTTCTGGAAACAAAACTCTGAGTGTTTCCGAAAATGAGACAGCTGTAAAAGATATTGATTATTGGCAAGGAACCTGCGTTCATATAAGAATTAATACAAATGTAGACGTTGATTATACTTCCTTCACTAGCAAATTTTACGATTACAAAAAACAGGTTTATGAAGATTTGTTTGGCGATAGGGAATAGTATTTGCAGTTTACAAAGTATGTATTACTTTTTACTTTAAAATGTAATACTTTTGTGTTTTATTGTTGGAAACGAATTTTAATCATGAATGCAACTATCCAATTTGGAGATATTGGCTCAAGTCTCGGAACAAGAGATTTAGGAGCACAAGTTCGTACGTCCATTATCGAAAAAATTAATTCAAATGAAAAGGTGTTTCTTGACTTTAAAGGTGTTGAGGTTGTTACCAATTCATTTGCTGATGAATGTTTCAGAAAACTTAGAGAAACTGTTGATAGCGATGTTTTTAGAAAGAAAATTACTTTTCTAAATACAAATGATTTTGTTCAAAGAGTAATCATATCAGCTTTGTAAGCGAGCCAAATTAAATCGTCGAGACTTTTACGGTGACTCTTTTTTA
This sequence comes from Flavobacterium aurantiibacter, assembly GCF_002251775.1. Lineage (GTDB taxonomy): Bacteria > Bacteroidota > Bacteroidia > Flavobacteriales > Flavobacteriaceae > Flavobacterium > Flavobacterium aurantiibacter. Next base: position 15,935 of record NZ_NOXX01000193.1, on the reverse strand, counting down.
GCGAATGAGATTGATTTGATTTCGAAACAAAGAATCCCCTTTTCAGCTAATCTAACAAAGATATTTTGTCATTTATCTCGCTTTACAACTTCACCAAACTCAAAAACTCCCTTTGAATCAGCATTCCAGCGTCTTTGTTATACCATTTCTGCAGGTGAATTTTTAACTTTTCGTCGATCACGCCGTATTTGTCGCGGTACTGACGCACAATTTCTGCAGCTTCGAACGGGCGTGGTCCGTAGGCCGCATATACTTCAAACGTGTCGGTATCGGTAACTACAATTCGCGGAATCGAACGCGCTTCTCCCGTAAGGAAATAATCCATAAATTCCGGATTTTCATCGCGAAGAACACACTTAAAGCTTACGTTTGGTGCAACCTCGGCCATTTTGTTGATGTACGGCAAGATTTGGGCAGCATCGCCACACCAGCCTTCGGTAATGGCAATCCAGGTTTGGCGGTGCGGAAGTTTTTCGAGCTGAGCGGCAATTTCCGGATAGATTTCAGAAGTTTTGTCGAGTCGCGACATTCGAGCTTCGTTGAGTTCGCTGTATTGCAGCAAATCGGCCGATTGTTTTGGCCCCGTACTTTTCCCTTCGGCAATTAAGTCGGTTACTAATTTACGGTATTCGGCGTAGGAATACGATTTGGATAAGGCGTCTTGAACCAAAGCAGCTGGCGTACTAAAAAACTTCATATTTTTCGATCTATAACGTAGTTTACCATTAATTGTAAGGCGTCGCGGTATTCGTTTTGTGGAAAAGTGAATAAAATGTCGAGCGCTTTTTGCTGATATTCCAACATTTTATTTTCGGCGTAAATCAAACCATTGTTCTCTTTTACAAAAGCGATTACTTCTTTAACCCGTTGTTTATTTTTGTTGTGATTTTTGATGGAATTAATCACCCAATCTTTCGATTTTTTGTCGACCGTATTCAGCACGTGAATCAACGGCAAGGTCATTTTCTGTTCTTTAATATCGATTCCTGTGGGTTTACCAATGGCTTCGTCGCTGTAATCAAACAAATCGTCTTTGATTTGAAATGCCATGCCAATGTATTCTCCGAATAAACGCATTTGCGCCACGACAGCTTCGTCTTGACTCACCGATTGTGCTCCTAAAGCACAGCAGGATGCCACGAGTGTTGCTGTTTTTTTTCGGATGATTTCGTAGTACACATCTTCGGTAATGTCGAGTCGACGCGCTTTTTCAATTTGAAGCAGTTCGCCCTCGCTCATTTCGCGAACAGCGACCGAGATAATTTTAAGCAAATCGAAATCGCCGTTATCAATAGACAGCAGCAAACCTTTTGAGAGCAGATAATCGCCCACCAAAACGGCAATTTTATTTTTCCAAAGTGCGTTTATCGAGAAAAATCCGCGGCGTTTGTTCGAATCGTCAACTACGTCGTCGTGTACGAGTGTGGCGGTGTGAATGAGTTCGATAACGGCAGCTCCGCGAAAGGTACGTTCGTTAACCGAGCCGTTGTTGAGCAATTTGGCACAAAGAAATACAAACATGGGGCGCATTTGCTTGCCCTTCCGATTTACAATGTAGTAGGTTATGCGGTTGAGCAGGGCAACTTTTGAAGTCATCGATTCATGGAACTTCGACTCAAAGCGCTCCATTTCTGCCTGTATTGGCTGCTTGATCTGCTCAGTAATTTTCATAGTTACAAAGGTAGGTAGTCGACCGCTAATCAGGTGTTAATGCTTTGTTCTTTATTTGCTAATTGTCCGCAGGCGGCGTCGATATCTTTACCGCGACTTCTGCGCACTTTCACTACAATATTGTTGGCTTCAAGAGCCGCGATGTAGGCGTTTATCGCTTTTTCATCGGCTTGTTGAAAGCGCTCGTCGTCTATGGCGTTGTATTCAATTAAGTTTACTTTGCAAGGCACGTATTTGCAAAATTGCACCAAGGCGTCGATGGCTTGTTTATGATCGTTAATTCCTTTCCAAACCACATACTCGTAAGTAACCCGACTTTTGGTTTTCTGATACCAATACGCCAAGGCTTGCTTGAGTTCGGTTAACGGAAAGTTTTTGGTAAACGGCATAATTTCGTTCCGAATGTCTTCAACGGCAGCATGCAACGACACGGCGAGTTTAAACTTTACGCCGTCGTCGGCCATTTTCCGAATCATTTTTGAAATTCCGGATGTGGAAACGGTAATGCGTTTGGGCGACATTCCCAGACCCTCGTCGGACGTAATGCGGTCGATAGCGGCCAAAACGTTGTTGTAATTCATCAGCGGTTCGCCCATGCCCATAAAAACGATGTTGGAAAGCGGACGGTTGTAGTACGCGCGGCTTTCGGTATCGATGGCTTTTACTTGATCGAAAATTTCGTCGGCGTTCAGGTTACGCATGCGTTTTAGTCGGGCGGTGGCGCAAAAGTTGCAGTCGAGGCTACAACCCACTTGGCTCGAAACGCAGGCGGTAGTTCGGGTTTCGGTGGGTATAAGTACCGATTCTACAACCAAACCGTCGTGCAGGCGAACGGCGTTTTTCACGGTGCCGTCTTCGCTGCGTTGCATTTGGTCGACGTTAATGTGGCGAATTTCGAAATGCTGTTGGAGTAGCGCGCGGGTTTGTTTGGAAAGGTTGGTCATGTCGTCGAAATCGTGTGCACCTTTCTTCCACAGCCATTCGTACACTTGATTGCCGCGGAACCCTTGATCGCCGGATTGGATAAAGAAATCGCGCAATTGTTCTTTGCTTAACGCGCGAATATCTTTCTTCGTTACTTCCATAATGCAAAGGTACTAAAGCCCGTATTGAAAACAATTGTTTCGACGGTTTTTGATTGTCTTATGCTAGTAGTTTTTGGGCGTACCGGCGGCTCGATTGTTCTTCAAAGAAAATACGTGCAGGCCGCCGTCGCGCTTTTCGTTGCAATACCGCTTGCCAGTACGTGTTTTTGGATGGCTGCGGTTCGGCTTCCGGTGGTCGCCACCCCGAAGCGCCAAAAACTACGCACCGCCGGCGCGGTATTTTCACTGCAATCGCTTACGCGGGTAAGTGCACGGGGGGAAGTTCAACGTCTTGTGCTTATAGAAACTTTTAAATAAATGCTTGCAATTCATATCTAGCTCGAGCTATTGCCCAAGTAAGTATGTTTGTATTAACATTTAGTTCATTTCTCATGGTTCAAAGTTATTCAACTTGATTAATTTTATATTTTTTAAACTTACACTTAAAGTCTTGGTTGGTTCAGTTGTTTGAAATTTTGGCATTTACACGAGGTAACAGTTGTTTTTCTGTCGGAAATTATTTTTAACAAACTAAAAATCAAGAGTATGAAAGAAACAATAATCAAAATCAGCGTCCATTTAATGGTTTCAAGCTTTTTAACAGGGTTTGAATGTTTGATAGTTCAAATTGTAGGTTCACAGGCGCACCCGCTCGACAGGTTCTGTGGCAATTAGAATTCCTTGTGTTGGTCTTCAATTCTGAATTTAACTAGGGAGTGGTAAGGTTCGATTCCTTCGCCTGTCGCAATTAGCCGCACATTATGTGCGGCTTTTTTCATAAGTAGCCGCAGGCTCAGCAGCCATTGACAATTCTGTTTCCATTTCTTCTTTCACCTTCACCTGCCCATTCATTAACATGGGCAATAGCCAATCTCGGAGCTCGGTTAGTTTTTGGTTTTCTGCTAAAGCGGTTTGTTTTTTTTCTTGGGTGTTTTCCATGAAGTTGTAAAATTGGTCAACAATCTTTTCATCAGGAACAACAGTATAATAAGAACTAATGAAGGAATCTAAGAGAAGGTTTTTAATGCCACTTGTTTTGCCTTCGTAGCCAAAGAATACGCCATTATCATATAGGCTATTCCAGTAGTAAACAAAATTGTATAGCAGTTTTTTGTTTCGCATTGAAACAGGTTTACAGAAGTTTGAACAGATTAATGGATGCTCAAACCGGTTGATTGTTGCATCTGTAATGAAAGCCAAACGACCTGTTGATTGTGTTGGACTTCCACCTGAAATTTCAATGATTAAATCATGTGATTTAAGAATCTTAAACGAGTTCTTTTCAAGAATATATCGAACTGGTGGTTTTAATTCATCAAGTCCATTTAAACCATTTATGTCCGCACCTCTGAAACAAATTACTTTTTTAGTGAAGTTTCCTTCTTCTTCTTCTTTGCCCCAATCTCCGCTTTTATCAATATCAATCCATTCAGACATTTTCTGCACTTCCCACCCCGCTGGAATCTCCCGTTTCAATACCTCATTCCAAACCATTTTTCCGCCACTGCTTTTGTACGGCTTGTCGTTTTTATCTGGAAAATCAAACTGCACAAACCAATAATCGTAAAGCGTTTTTGCCATGGCTTCCAACTCGGCATTAATGCGGTTGTTGAGCTCGATTTTGGAGTCGAGTGCGGAAAGGACGGCGGCGATTTTTTGTTGGTCAATAAGACTTTCCGGTACAGTTAATTTTATACTACGTAAATTCTCATTGTAGATTCTTGTTATTGTGCTACCGTGAGTTGTAAACCAAGGCTTCGTTTGAAAAAAATAATAGAGATAATCATTCCGTACTTTCTTCTCATCATTCTCAACCCAAACAATATTAGAGTCTTGAAAATAACCGTCCTCGCCATTATAAATTACAGTTTTACCAATTGTACCAGCCGCTGAAATTAAAATTTCCCCAACTTTAGGAAAAGAGTATTTCTTCCTATACTCTTCATAGTGCTTACGTGAAATAAAGGTGTCCGCCTTCCCTCCAAACGTAGAAATTTTGTAAAAAGGGATTTCCTCATTTTCAAAAGTTTCCTCTTTTAATACCCTTTTGCACATTGAAACTTTTCCAATATCCCTGATATAATATGTTTTAAAGGATTTACTCATACTTCAACCCATTTAATTGTTTCTGAATTTTTTTTTCCAAGGTTTTTAGCCTATTCATATTCTGAATTTAAGCGATTGTTGGCCATGCGTTCTTTGGCTTCCATGCAAATTTGATGTAATTTTTGTTGTAGTTCTTGTTTGCTTGGCATTTCTGTCCAATACTCCGCAACCATAATACCGTCTTTGTGCATTTCCAATAGTTCTACCTGTTCTTTATTACTTTCGGCACATAAGATCAAACCAATGGGTTCGTTTTCGCCTTCTGCTTTTTCGTATTTGTTCAGCCATTTCAGGTATAATTCCATTTGCCCTTTATGTGCCGCTTCAAACTTGCCTAATTTTAGTTCGATGGCTACCAGACGCTTTATCCTACGGTTATAAAACAACAGATCCAAATAAAAATCATCACCATCAATAATCATCCGCTTTTGTCGCTCCATAAAAGCAAAACCTTTGCCCAACTCTAAAATAAAGGCTTCCAATTCATGTAAAATAGCATGCTCCAAATCCTGCTCCAAGTAGGTGTTTTTCAGGTTGAGGAAATCTAAAATGTAGGGATCTTTAAAAGTGTTTACCAGTTCGGGTTTAGTAGCAATCAGCTGGGAGTTGGCTATTTCGTGGCGTTCAAAAGATTTTTTAGCGATTTGGTTGCGCAACTCGCGTTTGCCCCAACCTTCTTCCATTGCTTTCTGGGCATAAAACATTCTCGCTTCGTTGGTTTTCAGCGGAATAAGAATTAAAAAATGGCTCCAAGTCAATTGTCGTGCCAGTGGAACGACAATTGAGGAATCGGTAAATTGTTGTGCAAACTGGAGCATTCTACGAAGATTTTTCTCTTCAAAACTTCGCCCGTACTTAGCTGTTAATTGTGCCGAAAGTGTAGGCAAAATTTGCTTGCCGTAATCGGCTCGTTCTTTGTTCAACACCTCCTCATTAATACGTTTACCTAGTTGCCAAAACAATAGGGTTAAGGTGCTGTTTGCGGCAACAGCAATTTTCTGCCTGCTTGCTTCAATTAATGCTGAAAGCTCGCTAAACAAACTATGATTCTGCAATGGCTCTACCGCTTTATTCATACTTCAACCTATTTAATTGTTTCTGAATTTCTTTTTCCAAGGTTTTAGATTCAGCGAAAAGGTTGTCCAAATTCATTTTAAAGCCGTTCATTTTGGTTTCAAATTCGGCAGGTGTAATATCGGTGTATTCAATCTTTACTTCAAAATATTGACCGGCACTAAAGCTGTAGTTTTTTTCTTTTATCTGCTCGTAGCTAACTACTACAGTAAAATCTTCTTTGGCTTCGTGTTTGTTAAAGGTTTCAATTATCAGTTGCTCTTCTTCGTCAGACAGCAAAGTCTTTTGGTTCTTGCCATCTTTGACTGTAGTGCCTAGTTTTGAGGCATCCATTAGTACAATATCGCCTTTCGTATTTGCTTTGTCCAAAAATAAAATTGATACGTTGGTGCCTGTAGTGGCAAAAATATTGCTCGGCATGCTTACCACACCACGCAGCATTTTTTGTTCAACTAAACGTTCACGTATTTTCTTTTCAATGCCACTTTGTGCGGTTATAAATCCAGTAGGCACAACTATAGCTGCTTTGCCTTTATCACTCAGCGAAAACATGATGTGCTGAATGAACAAAGGATAAATCGCCATTTTGTCTTTATCCTTTTTAGGAATATTTGGAAAGCCAGCAAAAAAGCGTTCTTTGTTTTGTTTTGTGTCCAGACTGGAAACGTATTCGCTAAAATCCAACTTAAAAGGTGGGTTGGATACAATGTAATCGAAGGTCATCAGCTTATCACCCACCTTGTGGTAAGGCGTAAGCATAGTATTGCCTTGTATGATATTTTGAATAGAATGAACCAAGTTGTTCAATATCAAATTCAAACGCAGCATACTTGTAGACTTTTGCGATATGTCTTGTGAGTAAATAGTGCAGCGGTCTTCACCAATGGCGTGTGCTAAATTCATTAACAAGGTTCCGGATCCCGCCGACGGATCGTAACACGTAACATTGCTAACGGGTTTGTCTACTAAAATAGAAGCCATGATTTTCGAAACGGCATGCGGTGTATAATATTCAGCGTATTTACCGCCACCGTCTTTGTTATAATCTTTTATGAGATACTCAAAAATCGTCGAAAAGAAATCGAACTTTTGATTGAAAATCTTTTCAAAACTAAAATTAACTAATTGATTTACAATTGCTTTACAAAAATTATCTCGTTGGCTGCTATCGGTAATGTAGTTGCTCAATTCATCGAACAGTATAATTTTGGCACCCGTTCCCGTTTTGACAGAAAAAATATCATTGTTAAAAATTGCAATATCACGAAGGATGTCGTCAAATAATTTTGCGAACTCTTCCTTGTCTTGCTTGTTATAGAGATTTGCCAAAAAATGTTCTCTCTTCAATTTAGCATTTTCGGGCTTCATGCGAAGCAATAACATTTCGTATTGCTCGTCGGTGTACTTTGAAATTTCTTTTTCCCAACTCTCGGCTTGTGCTAATTTGGGCTCCAGCTGTTTTACTTCATATCCGAACTTATCATTCATGAATTTATAAAGAAAAACCTGAGTGATTATTTTAAATTCATTACCATCATTTCCTAATCCATAAGTGGTACAAATACCTTTGAGGTTATCAATCAGTTCTTTTGTTTTTGCCGTAAAATCTATTGCTACCATGCTCTATTACCTTGATATTCGTTCATGTATTCTTTTACTAAACAAGTATTTATGTACTTAGCAGATTCAGAGTCTAGTTCTATCTTGTTTTTTCCAAAGCTACTAATCACCATTTGAATTAAAAGTTGATCGAAGTAACTTTCATTATTTAGCATTTTAGTATTAATTAGCACTTTTTCATCGACTTGATTTTTTATTTCGGTTAAGGTCTCGCAAATTTCGCTTTCTCGTTTCGAAATTGTGCCCTTCTCTATAATACGTTTATGAAGTCTAGCGTATTTGGCATCATTCTCATATTTCGCTTTTAATAAATTATTTTTTCGATTGAGTTCGGTTACTTTGTCGTATATCTTTTGTAACGAACCAATGTTTTGTCTCATATCATCTTGAGATATTTCATCCAGATTCTTTTTGTTAAATAATCGTTTCAATTCCTCATATAAATTTACAAACTGCGGATCAACGGGATCGAAATTACCACTTAACGCTTCACGGGTTTTACGAAGCATGTCCTTTAACTGGTCGGCGATGAGCATTTCTTCTTCCGAAATTTTTCGAAACATGAAAATCACATTTTCCAGTGCAACATTAAGCAAGTTAGAAGTGTCAACATTGTTTTCAATATTGTTTTTGAGATTTAACAAATCTAGGTGCCTTGCCGCTTCATTGTAAAGTTGATTGAGTTTTTTGAAGTCAATTTTTTCCAGTAAATCAAAATGACCTTCTAAACGGATGAGGTTGTATAAGTTTTTGGCAACTTCTAAGGCTTTCTTAATTTCTAAAACTTGTTGCCGGTCAGCAATCTCACTAATTTGTTGCGAGAATATTTCTGCATTTCGCAAGTCGTAGTGAAACAACTTTTCTTTGATGTTCTTAATCTCTTCCTCAATTTCTTCTCTAGACTTAAAGAGGTTGGAGTAGTTTTGCATTTCATCGCCTAATTCCGCCTGTAACTCGTCAAAATAAGCTCTATTTGTTTCGTTAAATTCCTTAGTAATATCTGCAAAATCAACAACGTATCCGTATTTAAATTTTTTATAAGGACGATTTACTCGAGTTAGTGTTTGTAGTAAATTGTGATTTTTGATAATTCTACCGATATATAATTTTTTTAGACGTTTGGCGTCAAAGCCAGTGAGCAACATATTATATACGAACAGAATATCGATTTTCCCGTTTTTGAAATCTTCAACCTCGTTTTTACGGTCTTCCTTAGAGCCGATGTCATGTAAAATCAGAGACGCTACTAACGGTTTGCGCTCACTATTTGTGTACGAATCATATTCAGCTGGCGCTTCAGCTGCCATCATTAAAGGCTGGACTTCTTCGACAGTTCTTTGATTGGGATTGTATTTATTAATGAATATTTCAAATAACTTCCGGGCTTGATCAGCACTATCGCAAACAACCATGGCACCAATTGAGTGATCACCAAAACGAATTCTACTTTTGATAAAGTCTTGAATAATGTAATCTAGCATTGGTTCTGCAAACTTTGCGTGAGCATAAATAACTCGTTTGTCGGCATCGCCTTTTAGAATTTCAACTTCTTTCAATGCCTCTTTTAATTGAAACTTATAGGTAGTTTCAATATCCTCACGAATGAGTTTTAATGTGTAGCCGTCAGCGATAGAATCATTGTAATAATACTTATGAATATAATCTCCAAAAGTTTGACGCGATGTTCTGTCGTTTCCGATTAACGGGGTTCCAGTTAAACCTATAATAATTGCATTTCTATCTGAATTTAAAAGATTAGCTAGAAAACTTCCCGTTGGATTGTAACTTCGGTGAACCTCATCTAAGAAGTATATTCTTTGCGTGTTTATGTCGTAATCATTTGCCTTAAAAACATCGTCATCGTCTTTAAATTTTTGAATATTTACGACGGTGATCTCACGTTTTCCTACTAAGTTGTGAATAGCTTGTTGCGTTTTGAAATTACGTAGTAGCTCTTCTTTTGAATTTACGGTATGTACGATTAATCCGCGACTATTAAATTCCTTTTTTGCCTGCTCCAGTAAATCTATTCGGTCTACTATAAAGTAAAATTTTGGAACAATGTTTTTTCGCTGGAAATAATCGGTTAAGTATTTTACGTTGTAATACGAGAGTGCTGTTTTACCACTTCCTTGCGTATGCCAAATAATGCCTTTTTTAATTCCTGCATCTAGTTTGCGTTCTATTGCTTTGGTAGCAAAAATCTGCGGATAACGCATAATGTGCTTTTCCAAACCTTTCTCTTCGTTCACATATGCAATACCGTACTTAAGAATCATTGCAAAACGATCTTTGCTAAAAAGTGAAGTCAGAATCCTATTGGTAGGAGTATTCGGTTCTTTATTCGTAATAAACTCAGGCGAATGTTTAATAGCTGAAAGATTATTGTCTTTCAGAACCAAATTTTCCAAGTCATCATCTTCCGTTTTTAAAATGTTCGCCAAATCAAATTTCTCGCCCTCTCTAAAACAGTTAAAGTTAGCTGAGCTGTATGAAGTAGATGTGTAAAATGCACCTTGTATCGGTTCAATGGATTCACGATCATACTCCATATTATTCGAGAATACGAGCACCTGAGAAATATTGATGAACTTTCGGAACTTTTTATTCTTGAAACGTACATTTATACGGTCTCTTTCCTGTAGAATACCTTCGTGATTGTTTGGTTTCTTAACTTCTATAAAAGCTAAAGGCATACCATTTATCAATAAGGTAATATCAGGTCTAAATTCATCGTCCCCGTTTTTGTAGGTGAGTTCGGTAATAACGTGAAATGAGTTGTTGTCAAAGTCGGTAAAATCAATGAGTTTTATTCCTGAATTTGATACGAGCATTTTGTAGAATGCCTCACCCAAGTCTTCATTATCGAGAACTAGTATGATGTCTTCGAGTAAACGTTTGACGTCATTTGGTTCTAAATGAGGGTTGATTCGTTGAATGTTTTCAGTAAATATGTCTACAAAAATGTTAGTTTCGAAATCCCACTGTGATTTAGAAAGAGATAAATATTTATAACCTAATCTGCAAAGATGTAATATGGCTGGAATTTTTACCCGTGTATTCTCGTTAAAGGCCATCTTCTAGTTTCATTTTTTTGCAAGTTAGTTATTATCGTCGTTTCTCGTTATTTCGCAACTACCAAAACTAAATGCTATATGCGAAAGTTCGCCGATAGTGACCGCAAAATAGCATCGCAGTAAAACTAAATTTCTAAAATCTGTGCTTTTTTATCATTGTCAAAAGATGCAATACTTGAGGATGCTACTGGAATTCGGTTAATTTGTGTTTCTACTACTTCTGAAACTACGACAGGTAGTTTTTTCTTAATTCTGTGGTGTAATATTGTTGCTTTTTGCTTTGTTCAATTAAACTAAATGAGCTCGTTAACCAATCGATTTTCATTTCAATTTACCTTTTGATTATTTCAAATCAAACCATTTTAATCACTTCAAACACTTTTCCAATTTTCATTCCCAAAAAGCCACAGGTATGCAAGACTTGTCAATTTTTTTAGGTTTTATAGTAACGAAATATTTATACGTTCTTACCCAAATTTTGATTTTCGGGAACGCATCTTTCCAGCACTTCTTTCGCGTTAAGGACAGCAGCGGCATCCCCAAAAACGGGCTGGGAGTGGGGTTGAGGTTTTTGGGATACAGCGCATGGCCTGACCGGCGGTTTTTTGCGGCTGTGCCCCAAGGCCTGCCGGAAAAAAGTGCAGGGAACGCCCAAAAAATCAGGAAAAGTTCGATAAATCGAAAAGCTTGTGCAAAAAAAATCGACTCCGGAGAGTCGATCGTTTTTATCTAATTTCTTGATTTTGAATTAAATCAATGAAAAGGTTGATTTTGTTTTTGAGTTCCTTTCGCTGAACGATGAAATCGAGGAAACCGTGCTCGAGCAGGAATTCCGACGTTTGGAAACCTTCGGGTAAATCTTTTCCGGTGGTGTCTTTTACTACACGCGGACCCGCAAAACCGATTAAGGCTCCCGGCTCGGCGATATTCACGTCGCCCAACATCGCGTACGAAGCTGTAGTTCCGCCGGTAGTCGGGTCGGTACACAACGAGATGTACGGCAATTGCGCTTCGGCCAACTGCGCCAATTTAGCCGATGTTTTAGCGAGCTGCATCAACGAATACGCAGCTTCCATCATGCGCGCGCCGCCCGATTTAGAGATCATCACAAACGGCAAACGATTTTTGATGGCGTAATCGATACCGCGGGCAATTTTTTCACCCACAACGGCACCCATCGAACCTCCGATGAAGGCAAAATCCATACAGCAAACTACCAAGTCTTTGCCTTTCGACTTACCAACGGCAGTGCGCACGGCATCTTTCAATTTGGTTTTTTCCTGAGCGTCTTTGAGTCGATCGGAATATTTTTTCGTGTCGAAAAAGTGCAGTGGATCTTTAGAAGTCATGTTCGCATCGAGCTCTTTAAACTCGTTGTTGTCGAACAAGATTTCGAAGTATTCTTTACTTCCGATACGCACGTGAAAGCCGTCTTCGGGGCTTACATATAAGTTGCGAGCGAGTTCATCGGCGTCGATAATTTTTCCGGTAGGCGATTTGTACCAAAGTCCTTTCGGAACGTCTTTTTTATCTTCTGTAGGCGTTTGAATTCCCTTTTCTGTTCTTTTAAACCATGCCATAAGACGAGAATTTTAGAATTAAGCGAGGGTGTTTACGTTGTTTAAGTCGGCAAATGCTTCTTCCAAACGTTTGATGAAAGTTACTTCGCCTTCGCGAACCCATTTACGCGGATCGTAGTGTTTTTTGTTTGGAGCATCGTCGCCGGTTGGGTTACCGATTTGCGTTTTCAAATAATCGATGTTGTTAACCATGTAATCGCGAATTCCTTCGGTGTAAGCGAACTGCAGGTCGGTATCGATATTCATTTTCACAACGCCGTAGCTGATTCCTTCGCGGATTTCCTCGAGTGTTGAACCCGAACCGCCGTGGAATACAAAATCGACAGGATTGTGACCGGTATTGAATTTATGCTGCACGTAATCTTGCGAATTTTTCAAGATTTTCGGTGTCAGTTTTACGTTTCCTGGTTTGTACACGCCATGTACGTTTCCGAAAGCGGCTGCAATGGTAAAACGCGGACTCACTTTCATCAGTTCTTCGTAGGCGTAAGCTACTTCTTCGGGTTGCGTATAAAGTTTAGAGCTATCTACGTCTGAATTATCAACGCCGTCTTCTTCGCCACCGGTAATTCCGAGTTCGATTTCGAGCGTCATATTCATTTTGCTCATGCGAGCTAGGTATTCTTTACAGATTTCGATGTTTTCGTGAAGTGGTTCTTCAGAAAGATCGATCATGTGTGAGCTGAAAAGCGGTTTTCCAGTAGCGGCGAAGTGTTTTTCGCTGGCATCTAGGAGTCCGTCGATCCAAGGAAGGAGTTTTTTTGCACAGTGGTCGGTGTGAAGAATTACGGTTGCTCCGTAAGCTTCGGCGAGCGTATGTATGTGTAAAGCTCCAGCTATTGCTCCGGCGATTGCCGATTTTTCGTTTTCGTTTTTGAGGCCTTTTCCGGCATTAAACTGGGCGCCTCCGTTTGAAAACTGAATAATTACGGGTGCTTTTAACTTCGCAGCTGTTTCAAGTACGCCGTTTATGGTACTGGAACCTACTACGTTTACTGCAGGTAAGGCAAAGTTTTTTTCTTTTGCAAGCTTAAAAATTGCTTGAACTTCATCTCCGGTAGCTACGCCAGCTTTAATGTTGTGCGCCATTATTCAGGTCTTTTTAAATTAAGGTTACAAAAGTAAGAAAACCGAATCGAATGGCAGATGCTGGGATGCCGAAAATGTGCCGAAGCTACAAACCAACATTGACTTCGAGTAATTTACAACTTATAGCTTATCGACAGCATCACGATTCTTGGTAGTACAAAGACTTCATTTTCGCTAATCATAAAGTCGGAGAAATTGTAGGAAAATTTCGATTGTATGTTGAATAAGTTGTGGGCTTTAAGCTCGTAGCTGAAGGCTTTGTTTTTTCGTTGGTAGCGCAACGATGCATGAGCTAATTCGAAGGCATTACGTTGTCCGGTGTTGTTGGTGTTTTGCAGATATTCGTAATCGAAGTTTACGATAAAACTTTTGAAAAATGTGTGTTCAAACGAGCCGTTCCAGGTATCTGAAGAAAAATCGGCACGCGTTATTCCTGAAAACTGACTGAAAGTTTTGTTGTATCCAATTTCGATTACCGGCCACTTTTTGTTAGCTGTTCGAATAGATAAGCCGAGTATTTGATTGTTTCTTTGATTCTCGGTTTCCACATCATTTAGTTCTTGCAGGTAAGAGAACCAAGATAAGGCTGCGTTTGCTTTTAGGGTGAATTTGTATATTTTCTTAGAAATCATTCCGGAAAAACGGTAGTTCGTTTCCGGGTTATCGGTAAGAATTGGTGTTGTAAATTGGTTGATGCCTTGCAATTGAACCTCATTTCTAAGGGTTCGAACTTTTTTATTGAACGAGGCTACAGCGTTTAGAAAAAGGCCGCGGTACATACTCATTTTGGTATAGATGAGGCTTGCGGTGTGAAAGCGCTCGTTATTTAAAAGTGCATTTCCTTTAAAAACAGCATTGTAGTTTTGGAGCACAAATTTGTCAGCAAACTGGCTTACGTCGGCAAAGGTATTTCGGAGTGCGTAATTGCCGGAAAGCGATTCGGCGGTATTAAAATCGTAGGTTAGGTTTACTTGCGGTTGCGGTAATACTTTGGTGAGTTTTTGATTGCCGTTTTCTTGTTCGGTTTGTAAGGTAAAGTGATGCGCGAATAGGGCAGGTTTGCCGGTTAGCTTTCCGATTTTGAATTTGTATTCAAGACCAATTTTGGCTTCATTGAGTTGGTAGGTAATGTCGTTTCCAAAATTAGCCGAGGAAAAGTCGTTAATCGTGCCGTTGGTTAGTCGTTGTTTTTCGTTGGTCGTGTACGAAGCGTTTGTGTAGGTATTTCCAAAAATGGTATATAAATGATTGAAATTGTTGAAAATGTGATACTGCTTGAACAACAAATCGATGGTATTGTTGGTTTGTTGTTTTATCTGATTGATCTGGTAAGCAGTGTCGGTTTGCAGCGGAATGAGTCCTTGTAGAAATTGGTTGTTCGTAAACCAAGTGGTTTGTGGCGTTGTTTTTTCGTAGGTATGATTGATAACGAGCGTACTGGTATTTTTATCGCTGTGGTTTTTGTGCCATTCAACAAATTGTTTTACTGAGGCATTATCGGCAGTGGCAATAGTTAAAAAGTTAGTGTTGGCCAAGTTGGTTTGCGAGTTTATTGCGTTGTCGTTGTTGTTTTGCGAGGCATCGGCGTGGATGTTGTAGTACCATTTTTCCTTTTTGGATGGCGAGTAGTCGAATTTTAAGTTGAGTAAGCCTAAGGTATTGGTGCTGCTGTTTTTTTGAAGAAGATTTTCGAACGTCAGCGCATCGTTTTTAAGATATTGATTTTCGGTAGTTGATTGTGCGCGTAGAAAAGTTTTAGAGAAAATTCCGAAACCGCTGATGTCGAGTTTGTTCGACGCTTGAAAACTGTAGTTGAGTGCGGCGAATTGCGATTTATTTTCGATAACGTCGGTATTTTCGTTTGTGAAATCATAGAGGTTTGTAAGCGCAGGTTTGTTGCTTAGGAACGTACTTACGCCGCCTTGAAAACGCATTAAATCTTCGAAAGTAAAGGTGCTGTTGCCGATGTTATTGGAATCGCCGATGAAGCTCAGATTCATTTTTGGACTGTAGTAAAACAAGCCTGCGTGCAGCAAGTTGTAGTTGGTTTCGTTGGCCACGGCTGCGGCAGCTTCGAGATCTCCAAAAACAAATTTTTTCTTGTCTTCTTTGAGTTTTACGTTCATGGCGAGTTCGTCGCTGTCGGAAACTTGTTTGAGTGCACCAACTTGATTGAAATGATCTATGACTTCAATTTTGTCGAGCGCATCGGCGGGAATGTTTTCAACGGCTAATTTACTGCCACCGCCGAAAAAGGATTTATTTTCGACAAGCATTTGGGTAACGCGTTTGCCTTGCACGGTTACGTTTCCGTTTTTATCGACTTCAACGCCGGGGAGTTTTTCGAGAACTTCGCGCATTTTTCGTTCGTTGCCGTTGGCGAAGGCTTTAACGTCGTAGATAAGCGTATCTTTCTTAACAACTATGGGTTTATAGTCGTAGTTGATGACAACTTCTTTTAGTGTTTCGCCGGTTCCTTGGAGTTTAAAATTCAGGCTTTCAGGGTAGGAAATGCCGTCGAGTTTAATGATTTGTTCTTTGTAACCCATGTAGGAAACGGATACGTCGTAAGGAACGCCAGTTTCTAGTTCGATTTTAAAACGTCCTTTATTGTCGGCAATGGCGAACTTAAT
>NZ_NOXX01000189.1 GCF_002251775.1 Flavobacterium aurantiibacter | reverse complement strand
CGATTTTTTGGTGGCTTGACACGTTCTGTGTTTTCCTCAACGGTATAATTCTTTGAAGTTCAGTGTTTTCTGTGCGCTTAAAAAGCTGGTACGTGCGTTTGTCGAAGGAAAAACATTGTGTCCATTGTGAAACACTTTGTGTAACATTGCGCTCCCTCGCTGCCTGAGCTTGTTGAAGGCTAACCGCAAAGTTTGCAAAGATTTACGCAAAGTTCGCAAACTATTTAATCAGTATTAAGATGGGAGTATTAAGTATTAAGACTTCGATGAATTCACTCTTTTACGTTCCATCTTCCCTCCCTAACCCACAATTCGTTTATTACAATACGATTAGGAGAGTTAACCGCAAATGAGTTATCTCGGTTTTTCACTTTTTTCTCTTCTTTCCATTTTTTCCAATTTTCCCATTTTTCGCTTTTTTCGCTTCTTTCGCTTTTGGCTTTTTAGCTTTTAGCTTTTTAGATTGCGCAGCTTTTCCGCGCGAACGGGTGCAGCGACATACTTTTTGGCCTTGCGTATTTCCACTATAGTTTTGCCAAAAAGATACAGCGGAACACGTGACGGCGTGAACAACTTTTGCGCAGCGACGACTCGTTTGCCGGCGCGCCCAAAACAAAATCAACGTTAAAAAGACTGGAAATGCGATGTGCACTTTAGATGGAGCGATTTAAACTTCAATTCCTACTTTTGCAAAAAAAGCCATGGAACAAATTTTAGCGTACTTTCCGGACTTAACGAGCAGCCAACGCGCACAATTCGAGCAATTGGAAGCACTGTACACCGACTGGAACGCAAAAATTAACGTGATTTCGCGTAAAGACATCGATTCGTTGTACGAAAAACACGTTTTGCACGCCTTGTCCATCGCGAAAGTTCAGGCGTTTTTACCCGACGCGCACATCTTAGATGTAGGAACAGGCGGCGGATTTCCGGGAATTCCGCTGGCGATTTTATTTCCCGAAGTGCAGTTTACTTTGGTAGACGTGATTGGCAAAAAAATCAAAGTTGTTGAAGCCGTAGCCGCAGCTTTGGAGCTTAAAAACGTTAGTGCGAAGCAACAGCGTGCCGCTCAAGTTCAGGGTCATTTTGATTTTGTGGTTAGCCGTGCGGTGACGAATATGTCGGATTTTGCCTCTTGGGTAAACGGAAAATTCCGTTCTAAAAGTCGGCATGAACTTCGGAACGGAATTTTGTATTTGAAAGGAGGAGATCTGACTGAAGAATTATCAGATTTCCCGAAAGCGAAACAATTCGATATTGCTAGGTTCTTTCACGAAGAATTTTTCGAGACGAAGAAAGTAGTTTATGTGCCCTTTTAGTTTTTGACGAATTTAATGGTTTTGTTTCCGTAGGCTGAACTTACAACAGCCAAATAAACTCCGGAAGCGTAATTTGAAACATCAATCATTGTTTTCGAGTAGGTACCCATTAATTTTCCTTGCAAATTAAAAATTTCCACGGTAGTAATTTGCGCGTCGGTTATGAGCTCTAACTGTTGCTTAACAGGGTTTTCGGCTAAGGTTAAACGATTACTTCCAATAGGTTCGAAATCGGTGTTGGCAAATTGCGAGGCAACTTCGACTCGTGTTCTGTTTTCATTAATCTGCAGCAACGGCACTGATAAAGATGTATTGGCTTGTCGTACGATTGGAAATTCAGGAACTTGGTTGTCGGTGTAATAACTCGAACTTTGAATTAGGATGTTACCTACTACGCCGAAATTTCCGTAAGACAAGTCTAAATCTTGAACACTTTTCAATCGCGTTACGTTAAAAGTTTCGGAGCTACCAACGGCTAATGTTCCCGATGCATCTACTGAGGTAGTTAAGGTTCCGCTGAAGGTTCCGGTGTATTGTTGGTAAACGAAGGTACCTGAAACGGTGTCGTCGATATTTTGATAGCTGTAAGGGAGCGGATAGGTTCCTACGGTTGCCGATGCAGTGTCGTACTTAAGGGTTAAGGTATCAATTGTTAGTCCGATAATCTGTACAGATGAACCCGAAATTATCGCATAGATATTTCCCGATGTAGCATTTCCGTCGACGATGCCGGAAGTTCGATAAACGTGTGTTGCGCCGGGAAAATTTGTTAATTCGGCTGCCGTAGGCGTTTCCACAGTTTCAACTACGGAGCCATTTGTAGCGCTCGGATATACCCAATTTTGGTCGCCACCGCCCGAATTTTGGTTGGGTAAATTATTAGGCTGTATTGAAGCGTAAAACATGTTTGGGCCACCTAAAAAATTGGTTATGGGTTGTTGAGCAAACAATCCGACGGTGGAAATAAGAAATAATGAAAGTAGTTTTTGCTTCATAAGAATCTGATTTTAAGTAATTTTTAAAAGTACTAATTTTTTCTTAAAGCAAAAGGCACACAAAGGAAAAAATGAATGATAAAAATTTTTAGATAGTTTGAAATGGCTTGGAGCAGCAATTGCGGTTGGTTATCTGCTTGTATTGCTATAATCCAAACAATTTGTAGAATCTATATGAAAGATTTGCAATTTAGCTATCTAAATGCTGAGTATATTATTAAAATCTTTAACTTTGGCTGCTTAATTAATTTTTTTAAAATGAAGAGAATACTACTCATTGTTCTTTTGTTGAGTATTTTTATACCCGCAGAATCAAGTGGTCAGGTTTGGACTAGAGTTACTAAATCTAGTATTGTGAACAAACCTCGTTTAGAGTTTAAGAATTTTCCGTCTGAATATGAGTCTTTCAATTTAGACATGGAAGTACTTAAAGCGTCTTTAAGTGGCGCTCCAAATCGAAAGTTTGCTGGATCTCAAGCCGGTAAGCTTATCTCGTTTCCATCGCCCAACGGTGGTTTGGTTGAGTATGAAGTTTTTGAAGCTTCGGTAATGCATCCAACACTAGCCGCAAAGTATCCAGATATTAAATCATATGTTGGTAGAAGCACAAAAAATAATACTTCAAGTATTCGATTCTCGACCACACTTTTCGGTTTACATTCAATTAATTTCGACACTGAAGTAGGCACTTATTATATCCAGCCTCTTACTTCAGATTTAGCAACTTATGTAGTGTACAGCCGTGATGCAATTGACAACATTTCGGGTTTTACCTGCGATGTTTTAGATAGTGAATTTTCTGCTGAAAAAAACACCCTAGAGCAATTGCTCAGTACTCAAAATACTTCGGCAGAAGATAACATTCTTAGAACATATCGACTAGCTTTGTCGTGTACTATAGAATACGCTGCGTATCACGTTGCTGCAGCAGGGCTCAACAACGGAACCAACGCACAAAAAGTAGCAGCTGTATTAGCTGCAATGAATGTTACGATGACTCGTGTGAATGGCTTGTACGAAAGAGACGCTGCCATCACTTTGGAGTTGATTGCCGACAATGATATTCTTATTAATATCGTATCAGATAATTTTAACAATACAAGTGGAGGTCAGTTGCTTCAACAAAACCAAACGTTTATTGACGGTAGCATTGGTAATGAAGGATATGATATCGGACATGTTTTTTCTACTGGAGGTGGTGGAATTGCTGGCTTAGGTTCGGTTTGTGTCAGCGGGCAAAAAGCGCGAGGTGTTACAGGATCTGATGCGCCTGTTGGCGACCCCTTTGACATTGACTATGTTGCACACGAAATGGGACATCAGTTTGGAGCTACTCACACCTTTAGCAGTAACTCGGGTTCGTGCAATGGCAATATTTCGCAAGAAACAGCTGTAGAACCTGGAAGTGGTACAACAATTATGGCATACGCAGGAATTTGTGCTCCGCAGAACGTCCAGAATAATTCGGATGCTGCTTTTCATGCTGCGAGTTTGGCGCAAATTGCCGCTCTAGTTTCAACCAGCGCAAACTGCTCAGTAAACACTACGATTTCGAATGCTAAGCCCGTGATCGCACCTATGCGAGACTACACTATTCCTTTGAGCACTCCTTTTTTCCTTCGAGGATCAGCATCAGACGTTGACGATACTGGTTTAACTTATTGCTGGGATCAAATGGATAATCAAACCTCTATTCAACCTCCAATCGCAGAAAATGAAGGCGGACCAAATTTCCGTTCACGAATCCCAACTGCAGCGCAAGCAAGATTTTTCCCTGTTTTTACTAGCGTGTTCAACAACAATTTATATCCAAACTACGAAGTGACAAGCGACGTTACAAGAACTTTTAATTTCGCTTTGACTGTTCGCGACAATGACCTTGTTAACGGCGGTCAAACGGCTAGAGATAATTTTTCCGTCACAGTGGCTGGTGTAGGTCCCTTTTTAGTGACCTCCCCAAACACAAACGTGTCTTACCAAAGCGGAACAAACCAAACAGTAACTTGGGATGTCGCTGGAACCACCGCAAATGGTGTAGATACTCCTTATGTAGATATTTGGTTAGTTACAACCAGCAGCAATCCCTTTGGCACCTTATTGGCAAGTAAAGTTCCTAACGACGGCTCAGAATTAATAAGTTTAGGATCAAATACAGGAGGGAATAATCGTATCCTGATAACTGGACACGGAAATATTTTCTACGACATTTCAAATACGAATTTCAGTATTACAAGTGGCGGCTCAACGTTTAATATCGGTATGAATGGAGTGGCTGGAGAACAGAATAAAGCTGTATGCGCTGGAAATCAAACCAGTTTTAACGTATCGTATACCGCTATTGGAGGATTCAGTGCAACTACAAACTTGGCTGCTGGAAACGTTCCCGCAGGAGTTACCGTGAGCTTCTCTCAAAACACAATTTCAGCAACAGGAACTGTGAACATGACCGTAGATGTTGCTTCTACTGTATCCCCCGGTATTTATTTGATTCCTGTTGTTGCAACTTCTGGTGCTGTTACAAGAACTGCAAACTTTTATATAGAAGTTAGTAGCGGAAACTTTACAGCGATTAACCTATTAACCCCTGCCAATAATGCTACTGGAATTTCTACATCAACAAATTTAAGCTGGTCAGCGGTAAATGGTGCTACAAACTATGATGTTGAAGTTTCTTCAGACTTGAATTTCTCTGTAATTGTACGTTCATCAAATGTAGCAGGAACCTCGTTTGTTGCTTCGGATTTGCTGCCGTTGGAAGATTATTATTGGAGAGTTAGACCAAGAAATGCAGGCTGTGTTGGAAACTGGTCAACCACTTCTGTTTTTAACACAAAGTATTGCGATGTTTCTATTCCAGCTGTTCTACCTGTTAATATATCTGCTAATGGAAGTCCAACTATTAACTCAATAATTAACATTCCAGCCGCTGAAAACTTCACAATAAATGAGGTTGAAGTATATGTAAAAATTAACCACACATGGGTTAGCGATCTAACTTGTAGATTAATATCTCCAGCAGGAACAAACATCATATTGTTTCAAAATCAGTGCGACATAGGCGGACCAGGCGCACAAGATGTAGAGGCAACATTTACTATGTCGGGAACAACATTTGCGTGCCAGAATACAAACCCAAGAATTTTTGGACGATTTATTCCAGCCCAAAGCTTTAATGGTTTTAACAACCAGAATGCCCAAGGCAACTGGACTTTACGCGTATCCGACAACTCTAATAATGACGGTGGTGCACTTGTAGCATGGAGCTTACGCCTATGCGGAGCCGCAGCGCCTCTTTCTGTAGAAGATACTACTTCCGACTTTGGCATTGCCATCTATCCAAACCCAAGTAACGGGAACTTTACTATCAGTTCTGCGAAAGCACTGGATGCGAAATCGGAAATTACTGTTTACGACATGCGCGGCCGTGTTTTGCACCAATCAAATACAGCAGATGCAGGTCCGCTGAACGAAATCATTTCACTGCAAAACGCACAAGCGGGGGTGTACTTAGTTTCAATCTCTGGTGCAAACTTCAAAGAAGTAAAGCGAATTGTTGTGGAATAATAACTAAAACTAACACAAATGGAAAACGGCGATTCAAATATGAATCGCCGTTTTTTTTATCGTAAACTCTAAAATTTATTAGCATTTAACGCAATTCAAATTCAATTTTTTGTTTCTGAATTTTGCTGTTTGGAACGCTATAAGTAATGACATATCGACCCACCTTTCCGTTCGAAGTATAGCTTACTTCAAAATCGGTGACTTCGAAATAGCCCGCCTCGCCTTTGCAGTAGCAGAATTTTCCGAACACAAATTTCTGAACCGCACTAACGCCCACGGTTTTCTTTGGATCGGCAAGCTGTATCAAAAAGTGTTCGCGGTAGTTGGCATCTTGAATTCCTTTTTCTACTATCTTATCTTTAGTTAACTCTACCACTAAACTTTCTTGCTGCTCGACTATTGTTGCCGTAGAGTTCGCATATTCTGCCATTTTAAATTCCAACGAAGCATTTTTGTGTAAGGTTTCACTGCATTTAAAATCGACTTCGCAAGTAGTTAGCGGATTTACTTTAGAATACGAGGGTGCCGACTTACACGCAAAAAGTAAGCAAACGGCGGTAAACGCGAGAATTGTTTTATTTGCCATTGAATTGATTCATTGTGTTTTGTAGTCCCGAAAATACGAATGATTTAACCGCCTGCGACGCGAGATCTAAACGTTCGGGAAGAAGTTTGTTTTCCTCTGCGGTCCATTTTCCCAATACATAATCGACTTGCTGACCTTTTTTGAACGTATCGCTAATGCCGAAACGAAAACGCGGATAGGCTTGCGATTGTAATTCGGCCTGCAAACTTTTGAGTCCGTTATGCCCACCATCACTTCCTTTTGCTTTGATGCGAATGGTGCCGAAACTCAGATTAAGATCGTCGGTAATAACAAGAATATTTTCTAACGGAATTTTCTCGCTATCCATCCAATACTTCACTGCTTTTCCACTGAGGTTCATATACGTATTGGGTTTAAGAAGTAATGCTGTTCTTCCTTTCACTTTTATTTCGGCTAGTTCTCCGAATCGAGCCGATTTAAAAGAAGCCGATTCGCTGCTGGCTAAAGCTTCTACTACTTTAAAGCCGATGTTGTGTCTGGTTTCTCGATATTCGTCACCGATGTTTCCCAAACCTACAATTAAAAACTTTTTCATGAATTCGTCCTTGCGTTCTACACCAAAAAGGCGCTTAATTCTCAGTAACATCACTTTTTACTTATGAGTTCAAATTTAAGCGACTTCAATATTGTTCAATAAAAAAAGCACCGGAAAAACCGATGCTTTTTGTTGAAAAGTAATTCGAATTACTTTTTCTTTCCTTTTGCAGGAGCTTTTGCTGCTTTTGCTGCTTCTTGAGCGGCTTTCATCGCAGCACGTGAAATCTTCACTTGCGCTACTACAGTATTGTCTGGGTGTAACAGTTTGAAATTCTTAGTTTCTAACTTAGTTACATACAATTTGTTACCCATTTCAAGCGGCGTGATATCAGCCTCAACGAAATCAGGTAAATCTTTTGGTAAAGCTTTTACCTTCAATTTGCGTTGGTTCAAACGAAGAACACCACCTGCCAATACACCTTTAGAAGTACCTACAACTTTTACAGGAACTTCCATGGTTACTTCTTTGTCATCGAACAATTGATAGAAGTCGATGTGAAGAATTTTGTCAGTTACTGGGTGTTGTTGAATGTCTTGCAAAACAGCTTCGAACTTTTTGCTTCCCAAATCGATCACAACTGTGTGTGCGTTTGGAGTGTAAATCAAGTTTTTAAAAGCGCCTTCTTCAGCTGCGAAATGCACCGTCTGATTTCCTCCGTATAAAACGCAAGGAATCATTCCAGCATTACGCAAGGCTTTCGTTGCCGATTTGCCCACGCTTTCTCTTTCAGATCCTTTGATAGTAATCGATTTCATTTTAAAAAATATAGTTAAACAATTAAATTACATTAAAAATTTGCCGCTAATCGAGTTGTTGTGCTGTACCATTTGCATGACTTCTGCAAATAAAGGTGCGCAGCTTACGACTTTAATTTTTGGCGTTTGCTTTTTCAGCGGAATAGAATCGGTTGTGATTAATTCGCTGAGTTTGGAGTTTTCAATCTTCTCGTAAGCGTCGCCCGATAAAATAGCGTGCGTACAAATGGCTCGAACGCTTAATGCTCCTTTTTCGATCATCAAATCGGCTGCTTTCGCGAGCGTACCACCGGTATCAATCATATCGTCGACTAAAATCACGTTTCGTCCTTTCACTTCTCCGATTAGTTCCATGGTATCGATTACGTTGGCGACTTTTCGTTGTTTGTAACAAATTACCACGTCGGATTCTAGGAATTTTGAATAGGCATATGCTCTTTTAGAGCCGCCCATATCGGGTGATGCGATGGTGAGATTGTCGAGATTTAGCGATTTCACGTAGGGCAAGAAGATGGTAGATGCAAACAGGTGATCTACTGGCTTTTCGAAAAACCCTTGGATTTGATCTGCGTGTAAATCCATGGTCATGATACGCGTTGCACCTGCTGCTTCGAGTAGTTTGGCTACTAGCTTAGCTCCAATTGGCACACGAGGTTTGTCTTTGCGATCTTGTCGGGCCCATCCGAAGTACGGAATCACGGGAGTGATATGTCGAGCCGATGCGCGTTTTGCGGCATCGATCATGAGCAATAACTCCATGAGGTTATCGGCACTTGGAAAGGTAGAACACACGATAAATACGCGAATTCCTCGAATCGACTCTTCGTAAGAAGGCTGAAATTCTCCGTCAGAATATTTTGAGAACGTTACCTTACCTAGTTGAACGCCATAGTGTTTGGCGATCTGTTCGGCGAGATAGACACTTTGGGAACAGGCGAAAATTTTAGCTTCCGGTTCTTGATGTGACATGTTATTGTCTTGTTTAGTAGTATGTTAGTAGTTGTTGTTGTAAGCGAGGTGCAAAATTATAAATTTAAATGAAGCGACAGCTAAAAATTGCCACTTATTTGCATTGCTGAATAAAAATAATTTTTACCTTTGCCGCGTGTTTGAAAGGAATGGTCCTTTTGTGCGCAGTTTTGCCCGGATGGCGGAATTGGTAGACGCGCTGGTCTCAAACACCTGTGGGAAACCGTGCCGGTTCGACTCCGGCTCCGGGTACGTTAAAAAGCTGTCAGATTTGACAGCTTTTTTGTTTTAAAGCCATTCCATGCGATGGAATCGCATGGCTCACTTAAGTGGTGTACAGTATTTTTTGTTTACAACTTTATCTCTCATTAGCGCTTTACTATTAAAATTTCTGGAAATATTTCTAACAAGATCGCTATAATTGTCTGACTCATCGTCTATCTTGTAATAAAACGGCTTTATGGACGCACAATTTTTATGTTCGAAAAGCGTGTTTAGCAAAGTTCGGTCTGAGACACCACATGAATGTCCCATTATAAATATTTGATATTTATCAGAATTTATAAATTGTAGCAACTCTTTGAAATTGTCTGTTTCCATGTATTTAATTGATTTTACATTTTCGAGATAATCATTATCATGTAAATCCTCAATTTCTCTATAATCTTTGTCAAGCTCGTCTCCAAAACCGAAAATGACATCATTTTTATCGTACTTATCAGTTGTACCGTGAATGTGAATAACCTTACGAACTATATCTCGTAATGATTCGTAGGTTTCAAATTCAGTTGAGTACCTATAAATTTCTTCAGTTAAAGTGTAATTGAAATTTAAAAATAAAATTTCATTTGGATTAAGATCAAAATAATTTATTGTGTCTCCGGCAACAAGCAATTTTCTAATGTCGTTTATATTCGCATTTTCTCGCAGTCGCTTTATTAAATATTGGCGCTTAGAATTTAAATTCTCGAGTTTTTTAAATCCTTGACTTATATCACTTAAATCATTCTGCAAACTTTCAAATTCAAATTTAGCCTTTTCTGCTAGCGATGCCTCATCAATATCTCTATAACTTAGAGGAGCATATATCTGAAAACCAATAGCATTTTTTATTTTACGATAACTAGATTTGCTTTCAAAACTCTCTTTAAACTCGTTTTCAATTTTTATCAGGTAATTCTCTAGTAAAATCTTGACGCTACGAAAATCATTGTTTAAGTCTTTGATAGAGTATTTTGTGGGTGAATTTTTAAACGAGTTCTTTAAAAGCGTGTAATACTCAACTTCAATATCAACCCAACTCAGTTCGTTATGTTTAATGGTCAAAAGTTGCAAAAATTGATTTTTGAATTTTATACCTGATTCAATTTGCTTTAAGTTTTGTTTTAATTCTTCAAAATTCGCAGCTTGGAAATGAACATCCCCGATGTACTGCCCTGGCAAATTATTAATTATAATTTCTTCGTTTTCGAATCTACCTGGTATAGATGTATAATTAGTTTTAATTCTATTTACTACTTCGTTTATTACATTATTCCAATAATCCGCAATGAAATCAGAATAACGAGTTTTCATACCGTGCGCTAAATCGAATCCATTTCCAATCAATATTATTCTATTCATCTTAGCATCAATTAAAAGTTATCAAATTCAGATATTAAATATTGTCAAATTTCTTAAATCTACAGGAAGTTTAAAAAGAAACAAAATTTCGAGACATCTATTTCAAAGGAAAAGCGAATCCATCTTTTTGGAAAATCATTATATCTGAAATTCCTTATACTATTTAGATTAACTATCACTCATAACTTTTTTATTTTTTATGCCATTCCTGGAAACGATCCGCATAGCCCCGATTGAAGCAAAATAGCTGCCAATAAGAAAACGCTTACAAGACCAAAAGTTTGGTTGGCGACCCAAGAAGCCGAACAAACTTTTAGGTATTGTTGCGTTTTGAGGCGGCACTATTGCGGAAAGCGGGAATAGCTTCTAAAAAACCTACTTGAAATTTAGTAAACATTTAAGCCGCATTTCTCGCCGTAAATTAGCAACTTGCGAGACCGAAATTTTGTTTTAATTTTTTGATATGCACTACAAAAATAAACTCGTACTCGCGCTCTTACTGTTATTCCTCCAACTGTCGTTTGCCCAGCAAGGCGGTATGTGGGTTCCTTCTCTACTCGATGGAACGCGCGAAAAGGAAATGAAAAAACTCGGATTGAAAATTTCCTTGAAAGATATTTACGACACGAATAAATCGAGCTTGAAAGATGCCGTTCCGCAATTTAACGGCGGTTGTACTGCGGAAGTTATTTCGCCAAACGGACTTTTGCTGACCAATCATCATTGTGGTTTCGACGAAATCCAGTCGCATTCTACCCTTGAACACGATTATATTACTAATGGTTTCTGGGCGTATTCGCTGGAAGAGGAATTGCCAAACCCGAATTTAGAAGTAACGTTTATTGTAAGCATTACCGACGTAACCACTGCCGTACTTGAAGGTGTTGCCGACCTCAACAGCGAGGTGAACAAACAGCAACGCATTAAAGAAAATATTGCCAAAGTGCAAAAAGAGACGAAAAAAGAAAGCTGGCAAGGGAGTTTTGTACGCTCGTTTTTCGACGGCAACCAGTACTTGCTTTTTGTAACCGAGAGTTTTGAAGATGTTCGATTAGTGGGCGCTCCGCCGTCGAGTATCGGAAAATTTGGATCGGATACCGACAATTGGGTGTGGCCGAGACATACCGGCGACTTTTCGTTGTTTCGAATTTATGCCGACAAAAACAATCGACCTGCGAAGTATTCGAAAGACAATGTGCCGTACAAACCCAAGCACTTTTTTCCGATCTCGATTGCGGGTGTAAAGGACAACGACTTTACCATGGTAATGGGTTATCCGGGTCGTACACAAGAATATTTGCCGGCGGTGGCTGTTTCGCAAATTGTGAACGATTTAAATCCGGCTCGAATTAAAGTTCGCGAGCAAGCTTTGAAAGTTCAGGACGGATTTATGCGTAAAAATCAGGCAATTAAAATACAGTATGCTGCAAAATACGCGGCGATAGCCAATTATTGGAAGAAGTGGATTGGAGAATCTCAAGGTTTGAAAAAGTCGGATGCCGTTGGAAAGAAACGTGCCGACGAAGAGAAGTTCAAGCAGTTATTGGTTGAGAAAAATCAGACTGCAGCATACGGAAATTTACTCAGCGATTTCGAAAAACACTATACTGCTATTAGACCCTATGCAGTAGCACGCGATTACTTTAACGAGATTTTCTTGCGCAATACCGAGCTTACGGCAATTGCTTTTAAGTTATATCAACTGAGCCAATTGGGCACCGACGCCAAGAGCGAAGCTGCATTTGAGGAGCGAAGAAAAGCACTAATCGACGGATTACCGGCATTTTACAAAGATTTTAATTTGGACGTGGATCAGCAAGTATTTAATACGTTAATAGCCATATATCTGAGTGATTATCCTAAAGATTTTCTACCTGAAAAATTCAAAAACGAAACAGCTGCGTCGTTGACAGAGAAATTGTATCAGAAATCGGCCGTAAGCAACTACGACCAAGTAAAAAACCTATTGAGTGGTAGTCTAGCTGAAGTGAAAACGAAGTTAAGTGCTGATCCGGGTGTACAACTGATGACGGATATTGCTGTAGCGTATACCACTATGGTTGCGCCGAAATACGAAGAAATTAACGCAAAAATCACGGCTACACAAAAGCTGTACACCAAAGCTTTATATGAGTTGAAAGCGATCGACCGCATGTTTCCGGACGCAAACAGTACGTTGCGCATTACCTATGGCAAGGTGAAAGGCTATCAGCCGAAAGACGCTACTTTATATACGAGCAAAACGTATTTAGATGGTGTTTTAGAAAAGTACATTCCGGGCGATTATGAGTTTGATGTACCGCAAAAGCTGATTGAATTGTATGAAAAGAAAGATTACGGTAGGTATGCAGAAAACGGAAAGATGCCGGTGTGCTTTATTGGAACTAACCATACCACAGGAGGAAACAGTGGAAGTCCGGCGCTTGACGCGAAAGGCAACTTGATTGGGTTGAATTTTGATCGCGTTTGGGAGGGAACTATGAGTGACATTTACTATGATCCGGCGATTTGCAGAAACGTCATGGTTGACGCGCGCTACATTTTATTCATCATCGACAAGTTTGCAAACGCGCAGAACCTAATCAACGAACTGAAAATCATTGGTTTAAAAAAATAAAGATTTTTTTAACGTTTAAAACAATTTTGGCACGGTACTTGTAAATTGTTTTCGCGTTGTAAGGAATAGGATTTTTAAAAAAACTTCAGATTCTGATTGTCGTATTAAAAAAATTATATCTTTGCATCGAATTAATAATTAACCTTTTATAATTTAAAGTAAGATGAAAAAAGTATTTTTAAGTTTCGCTGTTATCGCTGCATTAACTGTAGTATCTTGTAAAGAGAAAGCTGCTGAGGCTCCTGCTGAGGAAACTCCAGCTGTTGAGGCTCCTGCTGTAGAAGAGGCTGCTCCTGCTGCTGAAGACACTACTGCTGCTCCTGCTGCTGATGCTGCTGCTGCTCCTGCAGAAGCTGCTGCTCCTGCTGCTGATGCTGCTAAAAAATAATTAGAAACATCTAATGATTTTAAAGCCTCGGTTTTCCGAGGCTTTTTTATTTATATCAAAACTGAGCCGCTATACTTTTTTAGCCACTTCCCTACTCTACAGAGCCGCTATTCGTTTTTCGTGACTACGCATTACCAAGAGTTCATTTTCTTGGCTTGATTAGCAATCAAACACATCACTACTTATCAAAAATATATTTCAAGTAGTTCTAATAAATATTTACCGCGGTAAAAAAAACTAAACTGCTTGAATAAGCAAGTGCCTTGAAATTGATTTAAGAAAGTTGTAGAAGTCTAATCTGGAAATACATCTAAGGCCGAACTAAAATCGAGTATTTCGGCTTTTGCAGCGGTTCGTTTGAGTTCATCTACTGCCTTTTGTTGACGAAATGCGGTAGTAAATTTTCGGCTTTTTACGAGGAAGGTCGCGAATTGACAGACCAAAGTAACCGAACCGTCGCTGTTTTTGGTGGTTTCGAACGTCAGCAAACCTACGGCTTCTTGTAGTACACGCACAGCATCTTCGCACTCAAAGCGCAATTCAAATTTTGAAGAAGTAAATAGCGGTTTGCCTTTTCGGGAATTGAAGCAAAAACGATACTGTCCGTCTTTAGAACGGTAAATGGAAAATACGCCCAAAATAAAAAGCTTATAAAACAAAAAAGCCTCTTCAGATGAAAAGGCTTTTTGTACTCAGAGCGGGACTTGAACCCGCACGAACATTGCTGTTCACTGGATTTTAAGTCCAGCGTGTCTACCAATTTCACCATCCGAGCGAATGTGAATCTTGAGCGAAAAACGGGGCTCGAACCCGCGACCTCGACCTTGGCAAGGTCGCGCTCTACCAACTGAGCTATTTTCGCATGAAATTGAAGAACTGCGCTACTTTTGTAATGCGAGGGCAAATTTACACCTTTCTGTGTTATTTGCAAGCACAAAATACAAAAAAATTACAGTCAACCGCTAAAAGACTGACTAAAAATAGCTTAGCTCAACTCAATTTGTTTTCGACACCAAACGCTTTAACTCGTTAAGCTTCATTAAGGCTTCGATCGGTGTAAACGTATCGATTTGTATGGCTTGCAATTCCTCGCGTATCTCTTCTAGAATCGGGTCGTCCATTTGGAAGATGCTCAATTGCATGTCGTTTTCCATTTTTCGGATGTTATCCGACAAATTACCGCCGTGTTCGCGTTCGAGCTTTGTTAGTATTTTTTTTGCCTTTTGCACGACCGTTTGTGGCATACCAGCCATTTTAGCCACGTGAATACCAAAACTGTGTGCACTACCTCCGGCCACTAACTTTCGCATAAACAGTACCGAATCCGGTAATTCTTTAACCGCAACGTTGTAATTTTTGATGCGTTTGAAACGTTCCGACATTTCATTCAACTCGTGATAATGCGTAGCAAATAAGGTTTTTGGTGCAAACGGATGTTCGTGAATGAATTCGGCAATAGCCCAAGCAATCGAAATACCGTCGTAGGT
Organism: Flavobacterium aurantiibacter; assembly: GCF_002251775.1. Lineage (GTDB taxonomy): Bacteria > Bacteroidota > Bacteroidia > Flavobacteriales > Flavobacteriaceae > Flavobacterium > Flavobacterium aurantiibacter. The sequence goes on along the minus strand of NZ_NOXX01000189.1, from coordinate 26,452 downwards.
GCTCGTACCCCGGCCAATTTCATCCAATAAAATTAAACTGCGATCCGACAGATTATTCAATATCGACGCGGTTTCGTTCATTTCCACCATAAAAGTCGATTCGCCAACCGATATGTTATCGCTGGCGCCAACGCGCGTGAAGATTTTATCACACAATCCCATTTTTACTTGATCGGCGGGTACAAACGAACCCATTTGTGCCAACAACACGATTAAAGCCGTTTGACGCAATATTGCCGATTTACCCGACATATTCGGACCGGTAATCATCATGATTTGTTGCGTCTCGCTGTCTAGAGATAAATCGTTCGAAATATAGGGTGTTCCTGGCGGCAATTGTTTTTCAATAACGGGATGCCTTCCGCCGGTAATTTCTAGTCGGAACGACTCATCAATTTCGGGTCGGCTATAATTGTTTTCAATCGCCAATAACGCAAACGAGCACAGGCAGTCGAGTTTTGCCACCAAACTCGCATTTAATTGTACGGGTTTGATGTAGGTACTCACCCATTTAATAAGGTCTTCAAAAAGTTGTGCTTCAATTTTAGAAATGCGTTCTTCGGCGCCTAAAATTTTAGTTTCGTATTCTTTGAGTTCTTCGGTAATGTAGCGCTCGGCATTAACGAGAGTTTGTTTTCTAATCCATGATTCGGGCACCTTATCTTTATGCGTGTTGCGCACTTCGATGTAGTAGCCAAACACATTATTAAACGAGATTTTCAACGAACTGATTCCGGTAGCTTCCGATTCGCGTTGTTCAATGCCTTGTAAGTACTGCTTGCCATTTCCTGAAATTTGCCGGAGCTCGTCGAGTGTTGCATCAATACCCGCAGCAATTACATTTCCTTTGTTGAGTGCTACGGGAGCGTCTGGATTGAGTGTTTTTGCAATTTTCTCGCGCAGTACGTCGCAACTATTTAAGCTATCGCCAATGATTCGCAAAGCTTCGTGTCCGCTCTTTTCAGCCAATTCTTTAATAGGAACGATTGCATCCAATGAATGCTTGAGTTGCATTAATTCACGTGGACTAACGCGTCCGGTTGCCAATTTTGAAATCAGGCGTTCGAGATCGGATATTTGGCGGATTTGTATTTGAAATTCTTGTAAAAGCGCTGTGTTTTTGGTAAGTAGCTCGACAACATCGTGACGTTGTGTGATTGCTGCCAAATCTTTCAGCGGAAGCGCTAGCCAACGCTTTAGCAGGCGACTTCCCATTGGCGACAGCGTTTTATCAATTACATCCAGTAAAGTTACCGCATTGGGATTGTAGGAATGGTACAATTCGAGGTTGCGAATGGTAAATTTATCCATCCAAACATAAGCCGACTCCGAGATGCGTTGTATGGCATTAATATGTTGAAGCTTGTTGTGTTGGGTTTCGCTTAGATAGTGCAAAATGGCTCCTGCGGCAACAATACCTTCGTTAAGATCTTCGATGCCAAAACCTTTCAAAGTTATGGTTTGAAAATGCTGGGTTAATTTTTCAAAGGCAAAATCGTCTTTAAAAATCCAATCTTCTAAGAAAAAACTGTGGAACGACTCTCCAAATTGTGCGCGAAATGCCGCTTTATCGGGTTTGTTTACCAATACTTCGCTGGGCGCAAAATTCTGCATCAGCTTATCGATGTATTCTTGATCGCCTTGCGAAACGAGAAATTCTCCTGTAGACACATCGAGAAAACTCACACCTATTCGCTGTTTACCGAAATGCAATGCGGCCAAAAAATTATTCGACTGCGCTTGCAGCACTTCATCGTTAAGCGAAACACCCGGCGTAACTAGTTCGGTAACGCCGCGCTTAACAATGGTTTTAGTGAGTTTTGGATCTTCCAACTGATCGCAAATAGCCACGCGCAAGCCTGCTTTCACGAGCTTAGGCAAGTAGGTGTTTAACGAATGATGCGGGAAGCCGGCCAATGCCGTTTCGCTTTCGCTTCCGTTTCCGCGTTTGGTAAGTATGATTCCCAAAATTTTAGAAGCGCGAATTGCATCTTCTCCAAAAGTTTCATAGAAATCGCCTACGCGGAAAAGCAAACAAGCATCGGGATACTTTCGCTTAATTTCATTGTATTGCTTCATCAAAGGTGTTTCTTTGATGTCTTTAGTTTTTGAACTCAATCGAAAAAAGGTTTAGGATTTGAAAGGCTTGTTAACAATCATTAAATGAATTGTTAATCCCAGCCGATTTAACAAAAATTCTGTCTTCACAACGAAGGTATAAAGGTATAATTTATAAATTTGACCAAGAAATTAATTTTTAAAATTAAAAAAAATGAAAAAAAGTATAGTAGTATTAGCCCTTGCCTGCTTTGCATTTGCTGGGCATGCACAAGAATCGAGTAAAAAAGTAGCTCCAAAAGCAAAAGCAGAAGTTAAACCTGTAGTTAAGCCAGTAAGTGCTGCTTCTAAACCAACTAGCGTACTAACAAAAACTACTGGTCCGGGAATGGTTTTCGAAACTGAAGTGATTGACTACGGTACTATTGACAGAAATGCCGATGGAAAAAGAGAGTTTGTTCTTACCAACAATGGCACTGAGCCTTTGATTATTTCTGATGCAAAAGGTTCTTGCGGTTGTACAGTTCCAACCTTCCCTAAAGACCCAATCATGCCTGGTCAAAAGGCAGTAATCGGAGTTAAATACGATACGAATCGCGTTGGTGCTTTCCAAAAAACTGTTACCTTAACTACTAATTTACCAGAGGCTAACAAAACGCTAACTATTAAAGGTGTGGTTAACGATCCAAACCCAGCACCACCAGCACCGGCTCCAACTAAAAGCTAATTCATCTTATTTTTATACTTCAAGCCACCTTTAATCGGGTGGCTTTTCTTTGTTATTGAAGCGGCAACATTTTTCAAGTACTGCTTCGCAAAAACAACTATATCCTGTGAAAATTATGCGCAAACTCGAGAATCACGAACTCAATCGAAAAGATGTTGAAGGCTTTAAAAATGCAGATAAACTTCCTATCATTGTTGTCTTAGATCAAGTGCGAAGTTTAAATAACATCGGTTCTATTTTCCGTAGTTCCGACGCATTTTTAGTTTCTGAAATATTTCTTTGCGGAATTACAGCTACACCTCCAAACAAGGAAATTCATAAAACGGCACTTGGCGCTACCGAAACCGTTGATTGGTCGTATTTTGAAACTACTCTCGAAGCTGTCGCAGAATTAAAAAAAAGAAATGCTACTATTTTTGCCGTTGAACAAACCGAAAAAGCGGCATTCCTTCATCAAGTAAATCCGAATCCAAAAGAACTTACCGCACTAATTTTTGGAAATGAAGTTTTTGGTGTCGAACAGGAAGTGATTAATGCTTGCGACGGCGTTATTGAAATTCCGCAGCTCGGAAGCAAACATTCGTTAAACATCTCGGTATCCGCAGGAATTGTACTTTGGGAATTCGCTCGAAAATTAAACGCGTTTTCCAACTAAACAAGATGATTTTGTCATAAAAATCCTTGTCAAATCGCTTGAAATTTGGGATTCAGCCGCTGTAAAAAGATTATTGGGCTATGGCGTCGGCTATTTGATCGACAATTTGGAGATAGTCGCGTTGATTTTCCACAAAATCTAATTCGCTCACATCGATCACCAGTACACGCATTTGCGATTCCGATTTCAAAAAAGCCACGTAACCTGCATTGATTTTCTCTAAATACGACGCCTCTATATTTTGTTCGTACTCGCGACCGCGTTTCTTGATGTTTTGTAGCAAACTTTCGGTGCTGCGATACAAATAAACATACAAATCGGGTTTCGGAATTTCCTTGTACATGATGTCGAACAAGGTTTTGTACAAGCGAAATTCGTCTTCATTTAGATTGACGTTGGCAAAGATAACCGACTTCAAAATGTAGTAATCTGCTACGATAAAATCTGAAAATAAGTCGACTTGCAGCAAATCTTCCATGAGCTGTCGGTAACGATCTGCTAAAAAAGACATTTCTAACGGAAAGGCATACCGTTGCGGATCGTCGTAAAATTTAGGTAGAAACGGATTATCCGCAAATCGCTCCAATACTTGCTTGCCGTTGTAATCGGCCGCCAAACGAGCAGACAACGAACTTTTCCCTGCACCAATATTTCCTTCCACAACCAAATAGCGCAAATGCTCTTTGGCTAATTTTTGAACGGGAAGATGAATTTGCTTTGCTGTTTTATGAATTTGCTGATCGCGACACTTCGAGATAAGCTGATTAATGCTTTCGTTAATTCCTGGAATTTGTTGTGCATCGTACACATCCGACAAAGGAAGCAAGACAAAAAGGCGCTCGTGCATGCGCGGATGCGGAACTATAAGCTCCGGTACATTTATATGCTGGTCGTTAAAAAGTAAGACATCTAAATCGAGTGTTCTCGAACTGTAACCTCCCGATACGTCGCGCACTCTTCCATATTCTGCTTCTAGCGAAAGCAAACAACCGAGCACGTGCAAAGGCTCGTAGAACGTGTGAACTTTGATTACTGCGTTGAGAAATTCGGGGCCTGAAAATCCGATGGCAGCCGACATATAAATGGGGGAGATAGCTACTACTGAACCAATTTGTTCGTGAATTTCATGGATAGCTTGCTCGACAATTTCGAAACTATCGCCTTCATTACTGCCGATCCCAATATATGCGGTGTGAATCATGATTTAATAACAGATGGCGAAATTACATAAAACCCGTTGGACAATTTGAGCTATTTTGCCGTAAAATTGTAACAGCAGCAGCAAAAAATCATCTAATAGTAAAAACAAAGGATTGATGAAATTTCTAAGTAATGTTTTAGCTACTCTTGTGGGCATATTTGCCTTCTTCATACTGCTTTTCTTTAGCTTTTTAGTGATCGGTGCCGTCTTCGGAAGCTCCGATGAGGGTGTTGTTAGCGTAAAAGAAAACAGTGTTCTCGAAATAGATCTATCAGACTTTTCAACTGATTACGTGGGCAAATACTCCGATCCGTTGGTAACTCTATTTGCTGGGAAAAATCGCGTGGGCGTAAGCGAGGCTTTAGAAGCGATTGCAGCAGCGGCAGATGATGATAAAATTGCGGGTATTTCGTTGTTAAATACGAAATCGGCTCTAGGTATGGCGCAAACAAAAGCCTTGCGAGATGCGTTGGTAGAATTCCGCAAGTCCGGAAAATTTGTGTACGCATACAGCACCAACTACGACCAAAAAGATTACTACTTAAGTTCGGCTGCTCAGGGCGTTTATTTGAATCCAGTCGGTTCTGTCGACTTACGCGGACTTTCCACAGAAGTGCTGTTCTTTAAAGATTTTCAAGAAAAAAGCGGTTTTAACTTTGAGGTTATTCGCCACGGAAAATACAAAAGTGCTGTGGAACCTTTTCTCGACAACAAAATGAGCGAGGCCAACCGAGAACAATTGACCGAAATGTTGCAATCGATTTGGGGAACGATGGCTACTGAAATAATACAATCGCGTAAAATTACAAACACGGATTTAGATCGAATTGCCGACAGTTTAGGTGGTACCTTTGCTACTGACGCGCTCCGTAACAAATTGGTAGATCAACTTATTTACGAAGATCAATACACCGATATGCTCAAAAAGAAACTCGACGTACAAAAAGACGAAGAAATCAATAAGGTATCGCTTGCCGATTATGCGTTCTCAGTAACGAACACACCAAAATCAGTTAACAGTGACGATGTGATCGCGGTAATTTACGCCCAAGGTGATATTTTACCCGGTGAAGGTGATGTAAACCAAATTGGCGATGGTGCCGTACGCAGAGCTTTGCGCGAAGCACGAGAAGACGAAAACGTAAAAGCGGTTGTTTTGCGAGTGGATAGTCCGGGCGGCGATGCCACGACTTCGGAACTTATCTGGCGCGAAATTGCACTCACCAAGAAAGTAAAACCAGTAGTGGTTTCTATGGGCAACTATGCGGCTAGCGGTGGATATTACATTGCCTGTGGCGCCAATAAAATTATAGCCGAACCCAATACCATTACAGGTTCTATCGGCGTTTTTGGCCTGCTTCCCAACATGAGTAATTTGGCAGATAAAGCAGGAATTGATGCCGAACAAGTAAGTACGCACGCCCAATCGGCGAGTTATAGCGTTTTCACGCCGATGAATGCACAAATGCGCAGTTATTACCAAAAACAAATTGAATTTGTGTACGATACCTTTATCACACGTGTAGCCGACGGTCGAAAAATGAGTAAAACAGCCGTAGATGCCATTGGGCAAGGACGTGTTTGGTCGGGAGTTCAAGCTAAAGAAAACGGTTTAGTCGATGCACTTGGCGGTATGCCATTGGCGTTAAAGGAAGCTGCGAAACTGGCGAAAATCAGCGAGTATAAGGTTCGAAATTATCCCGAATTCGATAAAACGATCGAAGACATGTTTGGCGCATTTGGTGTTGCTAAAGCTAAAGAAGATTTGCTAAGAAGCGAATTGGGTGAGCAAGAATATCAAGTTTATCAAAACTACCGCAAGCTTACAAAACAAAAAGGCATCCAATTGCGTTTACCTTATGAAGTAAAGTTCAATTAATTTTGACCTTTTAACGAAAATAATACTGCGACAAACGCCATTGCGCTATAATTGACATTTAAAAGAAATTTTATGCTGAAGAAAATTCTGAAAATTACGGGTATAACGCTACTGATTTTAATCATCTTGCTTTTTAGTGCGCCGATACTTTTTAAAGAACAAATCATTGAAAAAGTAAAAAAATCGATAAACGAATCGGTTGCTGCGGATGTGAATTTTAGTGATGTCGATTTATCGCTGTTGCGGAATTTTCCGAATGCATCGGTACGCCTAACCGATTTTAAAATCATCAATAAAGCGCCGTTTCAAGGCGATACGCTGGTCTCTGTCGGTGAAATTTCTTTAAAGATGTCGATTTCCGAATTGTTCAAATCAGAAAACGAACCGATTGTTATTCAGTCTTTTGCAACAGAAAATGGCGTAGTGAACATTCGTTATAACAAAGACGGTATTTCTAATTTTGACATTGCTTTAAAAGACGAAAGTGAAAAAGATGACAAAGAAAGCAAGCCACTGAATTTATCAATAGATAATTACGAAATCAAAAATTATAAAATCACTTACACCGACGAACGTTCGGGCGTTTTCGCGAGGATAGATAGCTTAAATCATTCGGGAATTGGCGACTTTGCCTCTGAAAAATTGGATTTAGAGACCAAAACTTCGGCAAAAATTACCGCTGGAATGAACAAAGACACCTATTTAAACAATGTGGCTTTCGGACTTGATGCGGTATTAGGTTTGGATTTGAAAAACAGTGTGTATCAATTCAAAGAAAACAAAGCTAAGATTAACCAATTGGAATTGAACTTCGACGGATCGTTGGCGATGAAAGAAAATCAACAGATTTACGACCTTACTTTCAGCACCTTAACATCCGATTTTGTAAACTTCCTCGCGTTAATTCCTGAGAAATATTCCGGCAATTTAAAAGATGTTTCGACCTCAGGAAAGCTTGTGCTAAAAGGATTTGCCAAAGGAGTTTTGAGCGAAACCGAAATTCCGAAATTCGCGGTAGAAATGAAAACCGATGGCGCATCGTTTAAATACGCATCGATGCCTAAATCGGTACAAAATATTTCAATTGATGCCAAAATTGAGAACGACAGCGGCAATGTGGATGACACGTTTTTGGCGATAAATCAGTTTAACTTTCAGATTGATCAGGATGTTTTTTCCTCGAAAGCGACAGTGAAAAATTTAACTGGAAACCAATTGGTAGACGCTGCCGTGAAAGGGAAAATCAACTTAAGTAATTTTGCAAAAGCGTATCCGGTAAAGTTAGATACGCCCTTAAGTGGCATACTTACTGCCGATTTACAAGCCGCATTTGATGTGGCATCGGTGCAAAACGCACAATACGAAAAAGTAAAGAGCAGCGGTACGGCTTCGTTGAGCGGTTTTACCTACACGACCGAAGACAAAAAGAAATATTACATCAAAAACAGCAGTTTAGCTTTTAATCCGTCGCAAATAAAATTAGAGAATTTAGAAATGACGACGGGAAAAACCGATTTGCGTGCCAGTGGAGTGATTCAAGATTTTTACGGTTACGCTTTCGCGAATAAGAACTTGAAAGGAAATTTCACACTTTTCTCTAATTCGTTATCCACCAGCGACTTTATGTCGGCAACACCAGCCACAACAACTGCTTCGGCACCAAAATCGGAATTAAAAATTCCCGCCTTTTTAGATTGCAGTATTTCGGCAAAAATCAATACGTTGTATTACGACAATTTAACCTTGCGCAATAATTCGGCTACAGCAATTATTAAAGACGAAAAAATTCAGATTAAAGACTTCAAAACCAATGTTTTTGGTGGATCGATTGGTGCTAACGGTTCGGTTTCTACCAAAACAAAACAGCCACTGTTTGATATGGCTTTGAAAATGAATCAAGTAGATATCAACCAAACGTTCACACAATTGGAAATGATGAAGAATTTAGCGCCAATTGCGGGAGCTGTAAACGGTAAAATTAATACGACGATCGATTTAAAAGGAGCTTTAGATGCACAAGAAATGACTCCCGTTTTATCGACGATTACGGGCGATTTATTCGGACAGTTTTTATCGACGACTATTAACGAAAAGAATGCCGGCTTTTTAACTAGTTTATCGAGTTCGTTGAAATTTATCGATGTATCGAAAATTAACCTCAACGATGTAAAAGCTAATTTATCGTTTGCCAACGGAAAGGTAAATATCAAGCCATTCAACTTAAAATACCAAGATATTTCGGCGGTTATTGGTGGTTCGCATGGTTTTGATCAGGTAATGAACTACGACCTAAAATTGAATGTTCCGGCTAAGTATTTTGGTTCGGAATTGAATAAACTTGCAGCGAAAATTACACCTGCCGACATGGCGAAGTTGGACAACGTACCGATAAATACCGTTCTTACCGGATCTTTTAGCAAACCAAAGGTAAGTACCGACATGAAAGCTGCTGTTACGAATTTGACGAATCAATTGGTGAAAAAGCAAAAGGATAAGCTTATCGATAAAGGTACTACAGCCTTAGACAATTTAATTTCTGGAAATAAAAAAGACACTACAAAGACCAATTCTACAAAGACAAAAGCAAAAAATTTGTTGAACGGTTTATTGAATAAGAAGAAAAAGGAGTAAGTTGTTGAAAGTATTACTAGATTAGCGTTGCTTTTAAACACTAACAACCAATGCCCAGATTTAGAAAGATTGCTTTTGTTTGCGCAGTAGCTGGCGTCGTTTTTTCGACGATTAACTGCCATGCACAAGAGGCGCAAAAGACCTTGTTTCAGGTTCAAACCGGATTTTTAGGGATGTGGGTTGGCGCTGAATTTCCAGTAACAAAAAACTTTATACTTCGGGCTGAGGCAGGCTTAGATGCTGGTTTTTTCGGCGGAATAAGCAACGATGACAACGGTTTTGTTTTAGCTCCTGTGTTTACTACTGAGCCGCGCTATTACTACAATTTTGGGAAACGCACTGAAAAAGGAAAGCAAACAAGAAATATTCTGGAAACTTTTTTGGAATCAAAAGCTCGTTTCATCCCGATTGGTTTTTGATCAGCGACGTTGCTGATGTAACAATCAATCAACAGCTAACGGTAATACCTAAGTGGGGCATTCGCAGAAACATAGGGAAAACGAACTTCAATTATGAACTTGGTTTTGGTATTGGAAGACGATTTTACCGAAGCGAAAGCGAAACGGCAGCTGATTTGCATTTACGTATTGGTTATACGTTTTAGCAACGAATAAAAGTTAAGCTCCTTATATTCATATAGAAAGCAGTAATATTACCCTTATTAACTAATGCTTGTTGTTTTTTAATAATTATGCAAAACATACACAGAATCATTTCTTACTAAGGAAGACTCTTCACAAAGTTTCAATTCTAGAATATTTTGTGTTGTATTTTATAATAATGCGAAGTTGCTTCGTTGATGCAGGTATTTCGAGATATACTGATATTGGCAAGAATTTTCTCGGTTTCGCCAAAAGTAAAATCATCAATCCTTAAAGACCGCGTTTTCATATATCGTTTTATAGAATTCCAAAAGTAAGTATTCTTTTGAATGGAAAAGCAATGCAAAAATCATAACTTTTGCCCTTCTATACTCTTTCTAAGCTTATTACCTACCATGCTCTTGATAAATAACATAAGAAACGAACTACAATCTATGGTCTTGGACAAATCCAACATTCCAAAAAATCAAAAGTAAATTTGAGCTACTGCTCCGGAAAGCTGAATTGCCTAATGCTGGATTTTGGAGCCCATTACTGTCTATCAAGTGCAAAGTTCTTTATTATAAGACACTCGAATTCTGCAATTTAAATAGTGTTAGGCAAAAAAGTTGTTATTCATAGCGCTTTTATGATTTTATTCTAGTGTCGTAGATAAAATCTTCAATGTTTACAATTTTAAAAAGCTGACTTTCAGAATGTTCAGGATTTAAAATATAATTATATTCCTGCTGAACAATTGTCGAAGGTATTTTTATTATGGGTTTATCAGCAGTATTTAGCAAATTTGTCCCAAATATTTTTGTTGAAGAAGGTGCAGGAAAATCTTTCCAATTCGGAGGCAAGACCTGGATATCTAATTCTAGAATATTTGTATCTGGTATTTCAATTACAGTAAAACTCAATATTTTAGGTATATCTGATATATTAACATTAACAGTATATTCAAGCAAGGCTAAAGCACGAGATTCTGCTGTGTAAAGACAGGCTGTTCCCACGTTATTCCATCGACCTCCAAATAACTTTGCTCCTGTCACCATTAATTCATTGCTGTATCGGGTATTTCCTAATCTATATACAAGCATAATCTCTAGGAATAAACACCGTACTCAATTCTCCCAATAAGATTTCTGACTTCTTGTCTTCCAAATTGATTATCTAATATATCGTAGGGAGCTTTTCCTCCTAATGCGTGATTTGGTTTAAACATCCAGTCTCTAAATTTGACTTCATCTTCAAAAACTTTGTATCCATACGAATAGATGTCGGCTAAATCTAATATTCTTTCTCCAACCGCAAAGCTATATTTTTGCTCACCTTTTTTCTTTATGAGAGTTGATCGTGTTACAGACAAAACGTGTGACAACTTATCATAATCTAGTTCAGTTCTGACTTTAAGACGCTCTAAATGCGCTTTACTGATGCCTTGATGTAATTTTTCCATCTTCTCAAATGGCGTCATTTGATTTTCAGATTGTTCCATTCCAGAGTAAATTATCGACACTGAAGCAGGATGGCTTACTTTAGCCGTTACTTTTCTAGCAGCCAATCTAGGGCTTACTACGCTCGCTTTTCGTCTAATCGCCATAGTGTATTTTTTCTAAAATTGAAGTATAAATTTACACTTTAGTTATATAAATAGCAAGTTTTATGGTGCTTTTTATGGTACACTTGTTTTTAGTATTGGATTTAACTCAAGAAATACCGCAACGCGTTTGCCTACTTTACGCGAACACTCCTAGTAGGTCGTCATTACTTGTCGTTTTTTTGGCATTTACGAAAGTTTGATTTTTAAACACTTAGTACTGATGAAACTCGGAATTTTTAAAAATTTTTCGCAAAAGAAAGTACGACACGCCGGTAACGCTTGCCGCGGCCGCGATTGAAACGAAAAGCCGTGGCGCCGAAAAGCGCTTGAAACCCGAGTTGTAGCGGCGACCAACGGAAGCCCCAACAACGCGCGGTTGAAACGTTTTTTGGCGACGCGCCTTGCAGTGTAAAGCGCGAGATGCCGCCCAAAAAAATACGCTGAATTAAATTTCGATTTCCACTACGTAACCTTCGTTGCTGCGCACATTGAAGACATTGCCGTTTTCGAAAAGCAGATACTGCCCTTTTATTCCGCTGAGAACGCCTTCGATTTGTGGCGTTTTTTCTAAACTTTGCGATTGCAGCTTTTCGGGATACTTCAAAACCGGATAGTGCAATTGCGTAACTTCTGTAGACGTGTTGTTGATGAACGCCTGCGCTTCTGCGGGAATGAGCGATAAGGCCTGCGCTGCGAAATCGGGTAAGGAAATGTCGGCCACATCGTTTTGCAACATTTTTCGCCAATTGGTTTTGTCGGAAAAAGCGGTTTTGAGGGCAACTTCGCAAATTCCTGCCAAGTATCGATTGGGGACTTCAAGCAGAGACATTGCTGCCGACGCACCTTGATCGATCCAGCGTGTGGGTACTTGCGACTTGCGCGTTACGCCCACTTTTACGCTTGAGGAAGCTGCCAGATATACGACATGAGGTTGTAATTGCACCTTTTGTTCGTAGGATAAATCACGATCGGCAATACCCAAATGCGCTTTGGAGAGCTCTGGGCGCATGATCCAATCGCCCGCAGCCGGCGCCGCAACAAAACAATCGTAGCAAAAACCTTGGCGAAAAATGCGTTTGGCTTTTCCGCAATTCAGGCATTGAAAACCTACAAACTTGATGGACAACGACTTGCCCAATTGCGAATTGAGTTGCAAAAAATCGGATTCGAAAACCAAATAGTAGTTTATAGGATTAGAAAATTCGGTTTGCATTTTCTGCAAAGTTCCTCGATAAAGCATAGCTTAGCGTTTGTTGGATTGCTGTTGTGATTGCAAGCAAAGTTGACATTTTTTTTTATTTTTGAAAGCCTTGAAAGCAATAATACTGTTGTTGCTTTTTTAACCCAGAGCCCTATGCCCTTACCTATTATCAATTCTGTTGCCTCGTGGATTCTCAAAAAGCGCATTCACCAGATTGAATTGTTTATCAAGTATCCGCACGAAGTTCAAGAAGAGCTTTTGCTTTCGTTGGTTCGAACTGCCGAACACACGGTTTTAGGGAAGAAATACGGTTTTGGTTCTATAAAAAGTTATGCGCAATTTGCACGTCAGGTTCCGGTGGTGCAATACGAAGATTTCGAGCCGGAAATCGAGCAATGTCGGCAGGGAGCACACAATGTTTTTTGGCCAACTCCGATAAAATGGTTTGCGAAATCGAGCGGTACTACCAATGCCAAAAGCAAATTTATTCCGGTGTCGAACGAAGCGCTCGAGAACTGTCATTACAAAGCGGGAAAAGATTTATTGTGTTTGTATTTGAACAACAACGAAGATTCGCAGCTATTTGTAGGTAAAAGTTTACGCTTAGGCGGAAGTAAGGAATTGTACGAAAGCAACAATACGTTTTTTGGTGATTTATCGGCGATACTTATTGAAAACATGCCGTTTTGGGCGGAATTTAGTTCGACTCCGAGCAACCGAATTTCGTTAATGAGCGACTGGGAAAGTAAGTTACCGGCCATTGTAAACGAAACGATTAATGAAAATGTAACGAGTTTGGCCGGTGTTCCGAGTTGGATGATGGTTTTGTTGCATCGCGTTTTGGAAACAACCGGCAAAAGCAACTTGCTGGAAATTTGGCCGAATTTAGAAGTGTATTTCCACGGCGGTGTGAGTTTTGATCCGTATCGGGTTCCGTATCGCAATTTAATTCCGTCGAATTCCTTTCAGTATTACGAAATTTATAACGCCAGCGAAGGATTTTTTGCCATTCAAGATTTGAATAATTCGCAGGATTTGCTTTTGATGCTCGACTACGGAATTTTTTACGAGTTTATTCCGATGTCGGATTTTGGAACTGCCGAAGCTACGATTGTTCCGCTGTGGGAAGTGGAAGTAGATAAAAACTACGCGATGGTAATTACCACGAATTCAGGTTTATGGCGTTATCAAATTGGCGACACGGTTCGTTTTACATCGGTGAATCCGTATAAAGTTCGCGTAACGGGGCGCACCAAACACCACATTAATGTTTTTGGTGAAGAATTGATTGTAGAAAACTCGGATCGCGCTATTGCTGCGGCTTGTAAAGGAACGAGTGCTGAAGTAGTTGATTACACGGTGGCGCCGATTTTTATGGACGGAAAATCGAAAGGTGCTCATGAATGGATTATTGAATTTCGAGCAGAACCAACCGATTTCAACGCTTTTTGTTTGTTACTCGACGATACGTTGAAATCGCTTAACTCGGATTACGAAGCCAAGCGAAATATGAATATGACGTTAAATCCGCCGGTGATTCACCAAGCGCGTAAGAACTTGTTTTACGATTGGCTGAAAGCACAAGACAAGCTGGGTGGACAACATAAAATCCCAAGATTATCGAACCACAGAGGCTATATTGAGCAACTCATGGAACTTTAAGTGCAGTATATCGATTTTATAAGCTAGTGCGCAACCGACGGCGTACCTTAGTGGAAAATTAAAATAAATGCTACGCAAAGGTTTGATTATCGCAGTTATTGCTATTGGGGTTAGCAGCTGCGGCAGAAGTGGATGGAGTTGTAAGAACAGGTATTGTCAGACTCCCGACGGTTCACCTTATCAAGAGGTTTCACAAAAAACGAAAGTTTCAGAATAATCCCGGCTTGTCCGGGTTTTTTTATGAATCTAACCGGGTGCCTGTTTTGGGTTTGCGACTCGAGGTTGCGTGCAAACGAAATTTCAAGTCGCGCAAATTCGGCATTTAGCTCTTCTTCAATTGCTTGATATCCTTTCGCAAATCGAGCAACACTTCTTTTAAATTCACGTTCGAAAGATCGTCGGGAATGGCTTCTTTGGTAGTTATGCTGCAACCGAATTCCCAAATTTGAATAATTTCGGAAAGCTTGATTTTATACGGCGCGTAAATAACGTTATCTGAAGCCACAGTAATGCTGTCGTCTTCCTTGTCGGCTAAGCGTTTGTAAGTAATTCCTTCGTTGGCGGTAACCACGATATACGTTTTCCCTTTTCTGATTTCGCCCAAATTATCGATATAGCGCCCAATTACATACGTATTGTCGTTGTGCGGCGGCATGGAATCGCCCGAAATCGGGAACGCCCGATATTTCCCGGGACCCAAAAACGGAATCGAAATTTGCGGTAAACTCTCAATGTATTCCGGATCGCTGTAGCCACTCAAATAGCCCGCTCGTGCCCGATGCGACACCAACTCGATGCTGTTTCTTCCGAACGAATCGACCGTAATGGGCAAAACAATTTTATTGTCGTCGAGCTTAATCAACGACTCAATGTCCACCTTCTTCACGTCGAGCGCCAGCAGTAAATCAATGCTAATGTTGTACAAAGCAGCAATACGCCTGAGCACATCGTAAGGCGGTTCTGCTTTTCCTTCTTCGTATTTAGCGTATCTGCCGCGGGTAATGAACAATGCTTGCGCAACCTTGTCTTGCGACAAGTTTTTCTTGATGCGTAAGTGACGAATGTTGTCTCCGAAAAGGGTCATAAAATTGAGATAATTTATAGCAACAAATATACAAAAGTTTGCTACAAATCGTATTAATTTTGTTCGGTACAAAAAAGAAGGGTTATGATAGAACGAGCAATTGTACATATGGATTTAGACGAATTTTTTGTCTCTTGTGAGAAACGAAACAACAGCCAACTTGCTAATATTCCGTTAATTGTGGGCGGTGGAGACCGCGGTGTGGTGGCTTCTTGTTCGTATGAAGCGCGGAAGTTTGGTGTGCGTTCGGCCATGCCCATGCGAATGGCACTTAAACTGTGTCCGGATGCAAAAGTAATTCGTGGCGACATGGAATTGTACTCCAAACTTTCCCGAGAAGTCACTCAAATTATAGAGGAAGAAGCGCCACTTTTCGAAAAGGCCAGCATCGACGAACATTACCTCGACATTACCGGAATGGATCGTTTTTACGGTTCGTATAAATGGACCACCGAGCTTGCGCAAAAAATTGTTCGCGAAACCGGTTTGCCAATTAGTTTTGCACTTTCCATAAACAAAACCGTTTCCAAAATCGGAACCGGACAAGCCAAGCCCAAGGGGAAAATCCAAATTCCTCAGTCCGATGTGCGTAGCTTTCTCGATCCGCTTCCCATTCAAAAAATTCCGATGTTGGGCGATGTTACTTACCAATTGTTGTCGCGAATTGGTGTTCGAAACATCAAAACCTTAGCAGAAATGCCCGTGGAAGTCTTGCAGCAACTCATCGGAAAAAACGGCATCGAACTTTGGAAAAAAGCCAACGGCATCGATTACAATCCGGTGGAACCCTATCGCGAACGCAAATCGCTTTCCACCGAACGCACGTTTGAACAAGACAGCATCGATGTAAAAGCCATGCGGTCTTTGCTTACCGCGATGTGCGAAAAGTTAGCACACCAATTGCGTACCGAGCAGTGGCTTACTTCGTGTGTGGTCGTGAAAATCAAATACGCCAATTTTGATACCGAAACCCGGCAAGCGTCTCTGCCTTACACCGCTGCCGACCACGTAATCATTAAAACGGCGCACGAACTCTTCGAAAAAAATTACCAACGGCGCATGCGTGTTCGTATGCTCGGCGTAAACTTAAAAGGTTTGGTGCACGGCAATTATCAAATCAATCTTTTTGAAGATACGCTCGAAATGTTGGCGCTTTACCAAGCCATGGACAAAATCAAACTCCGATTCGGATTTAAAGCTGTAGGTCGGGCCGAAACCATCCTTAAAGACAATTTGTAATGTACCTCAATTGCCACTCGTTTTACAGCCTTCGCTACGGAACTATTCCGCTGGAAGAATTGGTAAACCTTGCCGTAAAACAAGGCGTTAAAGCTTTGGCACTAACCGACATCAACACCATTACAGGTATTTACGACTTCAAAAAAGCGTGCGATCAGGCCGGAATCCAAGCGGTAGTTGGTGTCGAGTGTCGAGCAAATCACCAACTTAAATTCATTGCATTAGCACAAAACACTACCGGACTTACCGAAATCAATCGGTTTATAACGCATTGCAATCTCAACAACATCGAAATTCCCGACAGCGCGCCGGAGTTTAAGAACGTTTTTGTGATTTATCCGCTCGAAAACCAACCCGAAACCCTGCGCGATTTCGAGTTTCTAGGCTTCAAACCTTCGCAAATTTCACAGTGTTATAAATACGATCGCGGTTTTTTGAGCAGTCGAGCCGTAGTGCTGCAACCGGTAACGTTCCGAAATAAAACCGAATACGAACTGCATTGCATACTCCGCGCCATCGATCTAAACACCTTGCGTTCGAAACTGCAACCGCAAGATCACGCACACTTTTCCGAACAACTCGTGCAACCGACACGTTTAGAACGCTACTTCGCCGATTATCCCGAACTCGTGGCAAATACGTACAAAATTTTATCGGCTTGCCAGTTCGAATTCGAATTCAGAACACCTAAAAACAAGCAAAACTTCACCGGAAGCAAAGAAAGTGATGCGCAACTGTTGCGAAAACTCGCCTACGAAGGTCTGGAAAAACGCTACGGCGCTAAGCATGAAGCGGCACAAGCACGAGTCGAAAAAGAACTAAAAGTAATCGACGAGCTGAACTTCAACGGCTATTTTCTCATTACGTGGGACAT
Source organism: Flavobacterium aurantiibacter (assembly GCF_002251775.1). Taxonomy (GTDB): domain Bacteria; phylum Bacteroidota; class Bacteroidia; order Flavobacteriales; family Flavobacteriaceae; genus Flavobacterium; species Flavobacterium aurantiibacter. The sequence continues at coordinate 9,054 of NZ_NOXX01000189.1, read as the reverse complement.
CGTACAATTCAGCAACAGTCGGGGTTTTCTGCACATTGGTCGCGGCAGCGGAGCCAACAGTATTGTGAGTTACTGCCTCGGAATTACAGACATCTGTCCCATTGAACTCGATTTGTACTTCGAACGTTTCCTGAATTTGAATCGGAAAACACCGCCCGATTTCGACATCGATTGGTCGTGGAAGGAACGCGATACGATTCTCGAATACATCTTCGAAAAATACGGCCCCAATCATGTGGCGTTTTGCGGAACCAATGTCGAATTCAAATACCGTTCAATTATTCGAGAAGTCGGAAAAGTGTACGGCCTTCCGAAAGAAGAACTCGATTTCCTGGCTACGCATCCGCTTACGGTACACGATAAAAATCAGGTAGTGCAACTGGTGCACGAATTCGGAACCTTACTCGAAAAATACCCCAACCAACGCAGCATGCACGCCTGCGGTATTTTGATTTCCGAAGAACCCATCACCAACTACAGCATTTTGGAACGGCCGCCCAAAGGTTTTCCAATTGTACAATTCGACATGCATATCGCCGAAGATGTGGGCTTCGATAAATTCGATATTTTGAGTCAGCGCGGCATCGGACACATCGACGATTCGGTGAAGTTAATTGCCAAAAACCAAGGCATTACGGTAAACATCCGAGATACGCGCTTGTCGAAAAACGAAGCAAAAGCCAACGAATTTTTGAGTCGCGGCCAAACTATCGGCTGCTTTTATATCGAAAGCCCGGCTATGCGTGGGTTACTGCGCCGACTCAAGTGCGACAACTACAAAACGCTCGTCGCAGCTTCGTCGATCATTCGCCCGGGAGTTGCCCAATCGGGGATGATGAAAGAGTACATTTTCCGACACAATTTTCCCGACAAGTTCGAGTACTTTCATCCGGTTTTCGAACAGCAGCTCGGCGAAACGTACGGCATTATGGTGTATCAAGAAGACGTGATCAAGATTGCGTTACACTACGGCGGTTTACCTGCTACCGACGGCGATGTGCTGCGCCGAGCCATGAGCGGAAAAGGACGTTCGAAGGCAGCGTTGCAAAAAGTAAAAGACCATTTTTTTGAATGCTGTGCCAAACAAGGACATCCGCTGGAGTTGAGCAAAGAGATTTACCGACAAATCGAATCTTTCGCCGGCTACTCGTTTTGCAAGGCACACTCGGCTTCGTACGCGGTCGAAAGTTACCAAAGTTTGTACCTCAAAGCCTACTTTCCGATCGAGTTTATGGTAGCCGTAATCAACAACCAGGGCGGTTTTTACCGCACCGAAGTATATGTGCACGAAGCCCGAATGGCGGGAGCGCAAATCGAAAATCCCTGCGTGAACAACAGCGAAATTCAAACCACCGTTTACGGAAAAGTGGTGTACTTGGGCTTTATGCACTTGGAAGGTTTACACGCTAAAGTGGCGGCCGATATCGTTGAAAATCGCGCGCAGTTTGGTCCGTTTCAATCGCTCGAAAATTTTATCGAACGCGTTCCCATCGGCATCGAAAACCTACAAATTCTCCTATTTATTGGGGCATTTCGCTTCACCGGACTTTCAAAAAACGAGTTGCTTATCCGGGCACGCATGATCTTAGTGAACTTCAAACCGGAAGACCGCAACTGGAAACTTCTTGCCGAGCCCATCAAGCCTTTTAAACTTCCGGACTTGCCGCGCAGTGTTTTTGAAGACGCCTTCGACGAGATCGAACTGCTCAACTTTCCGGTGTCTTGTAGTCCGTTTGACTTACTGAAAACCAAGTACAGAGGCGATGTGCTGGCGCGCGATCTGAACGCCTACCACAAAAAAACGGTGCGCATGTTGGCGTATCTGGTTTCTCGAAAACACGTTCCGACCAAATTGGGGTCGATGTATTTCGGAACTTGGATCGATGTAGAAGGTACTTTTTTCGATACGGCACATTTTGCCGATTGCCTGCAAAAATACCCGTTTCAAGGCGGCGGCTGCTATTTGTTGTTGGGCTTTGTGGAAGTCGACTACCATTTTCCCACCATCACCGTTCAAAAAATGGCCAAGATGCCGTTTATTCCCGATCCGCGCTTTTCGGCAAGCAATTCCCGAGCGTACACAACGCAGCAAAACATGCGCGAAGACGTGAGCCTCACACACCGAAAACCCTATCCGCAGGAACACGAAATTAATTTACCGAGACAACGGATGAAGATTTAAGCGCTGCAAATCGTTTGAAAAGGCGCAGATTCGACTTTGTTATTTTCCATTTGTAATATTGCAATATTACCTCGTGTAATATAATTGTAAATCAATCATTTAATAAAAATAAACACTCGCAAATTTCAATTACTCTCATCAACTATAACGCTAACGCTTATTTTTTTAATTTGGGCGTTTCGGCGGCTCATTCACTGGAAAAACCGAAACAGCCGCCGCCGGTTGCTTGCTGCAATAAAAACGCCAAATCGCTTTTCGGCTAGGCAGTAAACGGGCTTCCGTTGGTCGCCGTTTAAACGCAAAACCAATAAATCATTCCAAAAAAAAATTGATGTAAGCAAAACAACACGCCAAGCCTCAATAGCTATTTGGCATTTTAATTTACGCGCCGCCACCTAACGCGAAAAACGTTACCGGCGTTCGTTCCCGCGCATAAAAAAACCCGGCGATTGGCCGGGCGTGCTATTATTTCTCTTTGTTAACTTTGGTAATGTACTTTTCCAAAGCCATCGTCATCGAAGGTGCTTCTGGCGATGGTGCCATAATGTCGACACGCAAACCGTGATCCAAAGCTTCTTTTTGGGTAGTCGATCCGAAAACGGCAATACGCGTGTTGTTTTGTTCGAAATCCGGGAAGTTCTTAAACAACGATTTAATTCCCGTCGGACTAAAAAACGCCAGTACATCGTAGTATACATCGGCCAAATCCGACAAATCGCTCATTACTGTTTTGTAGAACGTGGCTTGTGTCCAATCTACTTTCAAACTGTTTAAAACCTGCGGAGCATCGGCATTCAACTGATCTGAAGCGGGCAACAAGAACTTCTCGTCTTTATATTTCTTAATCAAAGGCGACATGTCCACAAAATCCTTCTGACCCACATAAATTTTTCGCTTGCGGTACACCACGTACTTCTGTAAGTAATACGCAATGGCTTCCGACTGGCAGAAATACTTGAGCGTTTCTGGAATTTTATATCGCATTTCTTCGGCAACACGGAAAAAGTGATCTACCGAATTTTTACTCGTCAAAATGATTGCTGTGTAATTGTTGAGGTCAATTTTCTGCAAACGAACATCCTTTGCACTAACACCTTCAACATGAATAAAAGGCCTGAAGTCAATCTTTACTTTTAACTTTTGCTGAAGCTCAAAATAAGGGGAATTTTCTACCTTAGGCTCAGGCTGAGAGACCAAAATTGTCTTCACTTTCATACTAGAAAATTTGTAAATTTTAACTTCTTATAAACCAAGAATAAATAAAAAAATAGGGCGCTATTTCAAGAGCGCAAAGATACAAAATAAAATAAAACACTTTTCGGCTCAATACGTTTTGATAAATCTTCAAAGAATTGAAGTACGTAAGCACGTTTATTGCGATAAACAAGCCCAAAACAATGTAAATGACTGTATTTGTAAAATTATCAAAGTAGAACAAAACGATGTTTACCGGAAGCAATAACAATCCGAGATAGGTCCGGTAACTCACTTTTTGCAAGTTAAAGCCGTCTACAATTTCATCGATGTTAAATGCCGCACCAATGATTTTCTCCGTAAGGAACTTGCCCAAAACAAACACACTCAACAACGTGAACAACCGAATGAACATCAGGTAATCGTAACGCGAAGCCAAGCCAAAGTAGCTTAAGCAAAGTTGTATAAAATAACTGATCGACAACAACTGAACTACAAACAAGGCTATCGTAAACCAGTTCATCAAGTTCGACGGATCTCGGTAAATTTTTAGGTATTTGTCGTTCACCAACAGCTTTAAAAAGTCGGAAAATCGACCCGAAAAGTTGGTTTTTACTACTGTAATTAAAATCAAGCACAACAAAAAGACTAAGGTAACCCAGTCTTTGGCAGCTAAAACGCGCTCTTGAAATACTACAGCCGCTATCATGCCGCAAAAGTACATCATTTAAAGCTTCGTTTATTATCAAATTATTATGATTATGCCCGAACAAATCGTTTATTTTTGCCGCGTAACTTGAAACAAATGCCGGCGGCTCTCGTAATTATACCGACATACAACGAAATCGAAAACATCCATCCGATTATTCGGGCTGTTTTAAACCTACCCGAATCCTTTCATGTACTGATTGTCGATGATAATTCGCCCGACGGAACCGCCAACGCTGTTCGTACGCTGCAACAAGAATATCCAGACAACTTATTTTTAGAATCCCGACAAGGAAAAGCCGGACTCGGCACAGCCTATGTACACGGTTTTAAATGGGCGTTGCAACATAAATACGAGTACATTTTTGAAATGGACGCCGATTTTTCGCATAATCCGAACGATCTGCAGTATCTTTATAAAGCAGCACGCGAAGGTTCAGACGTGGTAATTGGCTCGCGTTACATCACCGGTGTAAATGTCGTAAACTGGCCGTTGAGTCGGGTATTGCTGAGCTACTTTGCCTCGATGTACGTGCGTTTCATAACCGGCATGACCATCAGAGACGCCACGGCGGGCTTTATGTGTTACAAAGCTGCGGTGCTCGAGAAAATCGATTTCAATCGCATCAAATTTGTGGGCTACGCCTTTCAAATCGAAATGAAATACCGCGCGTATTGCAAAAATTTTAAAATAACCGAAGTTCCAATCATTTTCACCGATCGCGCAAACGGCGTGTCAAAAATGAGTGGCTCCATCATAAAAGAAGCCGTATTTGGCGTTATAAAACTTAGAATCAGACACTTGTTTAACCGCTTGTAAACCATGAACACAACACTTATCAAGAATGCAAGAATCGTTAACGAAGGACGTATCCTGGAAGGCGATTTGCTTATCGAAGGTGGTTTAATCGCGGAAATCGGACCGTCCATCTCTGCAAAAACCGCTTCCACAAAAATTATCGATGCGGGAGGAAACTACCTCATCCCAGGTGCCATCGACGATCAGGTTCATTTTAGAGAACCCGGATTAACGCACAAAGGCAATTTATTTACCGAATCGCGCGCAGCAGTTGCCGGCGGGATCACTTCGTTTATCGAACAACCCAACACCGTTCCCAACGCCGTTACGCACGAAATTCTCGAACAAAAATATGCTCGTGCCGCCGAAACGTCGATTGCAAACTACTCGTTTATGCTCGGCGGAACCAACAACAACCTCGAAGAAATTTTACGAACCGACTCCGAAAAAGTAGCCGGACTCAAATTATTTCTGGGATCTTCCACTGGAAACATGCTGGTAGACGACGATGTGGCGCTGGAACGTATCTTTTCTTCAACTCCTTTGCTCATCGCCACACACTGCGAAGACGAAGGAACCATAAAACGAAATCTCGCACAGTACAAAGAAATGTACGGCGACGATATTCCCGTAAAATACCACCACCTCATTCGCAGCGAAGAAGCCTGTTACCTCTCTTCTTCAAAAACCGTTGCTCTAGCGCAAAAAACGGGCGCACGACTGCATGTGTTCCACCTCAGTACAGCTAAAGAAATGGAACTTTTTACCAATAAAATTCCGCTTGCTGAAAAGAAAGTTACTGCTGAAGTATGTATTCATCATTTGTGGTTTTCGGAAGAAGATTACGACACTAAAGGCAATTTCATTAAATGGAATCCGGCGGTGAAAACGGCTGCCGATCGCGATGCGCTGTGGAAAGCCTTGCTCGACGACACTATCGACGTTATTGCCACCGATCATGCGCCGCATACTTTGGAAGAAAAATCGCAACTCTATACCTCGGCACCTTCTGGCGGACCGCTCGTACAGCATGCCGTTGTTGCGATGTTTGAAGCCTATCATCAAGGAAAAATATCGATTGAAAAAATCGTTGAAAAAATGGCGCACAATCCGGCTATTCTGTTCAAAATCAGAAATCGGGGTTTTATTCGCGAAGGCTATGCGGCCGATTTAGCTTTGGTAGATATCGGCTCACCGTGGACCGTGAAACGCGAAAACGTTTTGGCCAGCTGCGGTTGGTCGCCTTTTGAAGGACAAACTTTTAAATCGCGAATAACGCATACTTTTGTGAACGGAAATCTGGTGTACAAAAACTTCAAGATTTTAGAAGCCGGTTTGGGTAGTCGCTTATTGTTTGATCGCTAATATGAAAAAACTCGTTATTGTTTTATTGCTGGGTACGTGGCTGTATGGATGCCAATCGAGTTCTGTTCCGGAACCTGAAAACCTCATCGACGAAGAGGATATGGTAGAAATTTACTACGATATGCAGGTTTATCAGGCCATTGATAACAGCATGCCGGGAAAATTAGCGGAAGAAAACATCGTTTTGCCAGAATCGGTTTTCAAAAAACACCAGGTTACGAAAAAGCAATTCGAGGACAGCGATTATTACTACGCGCAAAACATCAAAAAGTACAAGAAGATTTTTGAAGAAGTAAAAGCTAAACTGGAAGAACAGAAAGAAAGCTTGAAAGAAGTGCCTCAAAAGCCGCTTCCGAAACCAAAATCTTAGTTTTTGCTGTAAAATTCGGTCATAGTAGCCACCGTAGTGTCTATGTTTTCGAAGGTAAAGCCGAGCTGTTCTCGTACACTGTCGTTGCTGTACTGATCGAGGCTTAGGGCCGAACGTACCATAGCAAAACTCAAGCGTCGGCGTTTTAAACCAAACAAAGCAGGCAGATATTCGAGTACCGAAGCGGTCCAGAGCATGCCGGCAGAAAGCTGTTTGTTGACTGTCGCCAATCTTGCTGCTGCTCGGATTTTATTGCCGATTTCGAACACACTGTAGTTTCCGGCGCTCAGTATAAATCGTTTTCCGAACAGTTGTTTTGCTTCGAGTTCGAGTAAGGCAGCAACCACATCGGTAACCGAGACAAAAGCAGTGGTTCCCGGAGGAAATCCGTAGGTGTTTTGGGTCGCAAATTTTGTGAGCAAACGGCCCGAATTGTTGCCGAAACCAATTCCTAAAATTACACCGGGATTTACGATTAATACGCGCAAACCTTCCTGTTCGCCGCGCCAAACTTCGATTTCGGCACCGTATTTAGAAATGGAGTAATCGCTGTTTTTGAGCTCCCGATTCCATTCGGCTTCTTCGTTAATAGGTAAGTCAGGCAGCGGCATAGCACCTAAAGCGGCGATACTGCTCACGTGAATGAAGGTTTCTATACCCAAATGCAAGGCACAGTTTACCAAATTGGCCGTTCCTTCGATATTGATTTTCAGTAACTTTTGGTAATCTTTCGGTTCAAAACTCACAAATCCGGAGCAGTTGTAGAGTGTGGTTATGTCGGTTAAGGCTAATTCTAAACTTGGGATGTCGGTTACATCGGCGTAGCGCCAACTTATTTTCTCGAAATCGGCCTGGCGGTTCTCGTGTGCAAACAAGGCTTTAACGCGTGTAATCTTATCCGACTTGCGGTACGTGGCAACAACTTGCTGTTCGCGGGCTGTTAGTGCTAACAGCAAATGCGTTCCTACAAAGCCCGTTCCGCCAACGACAATTTTCATAGCGTAAAAATACGAGTTTTAGCGCAATAGTTTTGTACGCTTGCGTTTTGCTTTTTAGGAAAATGAATTCCGGTTTGTGCTTGCTGGCGCTTTTGCGGATGCCGTGAAAAGAAATGCCCGTTTGGAATTAGGTTGAGGAGTTTGGGCGGGTGTTATTGTTTTCTCAACATTTAAGCTAGTCTGAGATATTTTTCAAACTCATTTTTGTAATGATCACTAGGCAAAGGAAACACTACTTTTCTTCAGCTTTTATTATCGCCCTGGTGATTTCCGTTAAATTTTCAGCGAACCAAGATGGTAGTTCATTTGAAGGGATAGCTGAATATGGAACACCTTGCTTAAGTTTAGCAAGTTCAATATGTTCCACACCCGAAGTGTCAAATATGCGAACACTGTCAAAAAGTGAAAAGTATTTATCAATCTTCTCTAAATTTCCATAATAATTTGATTGAACAGTAAAAGGATCGACATAATGTCCTCCTTCATGGGCTCGCATAATGACACGAGTTTGAGATAAAGCTGCGTCGGTAAGTCCAAAAAAAATGAGATGGATTTTATAGCCTGCGTTTTTAAATTTTTTAGGAACATCCCATGTGGCTTCGTTTGTAAAATGTCCTTCATAGGCAAAATCTAAATTTCTTGCAATTGACTCTTCAACTAATTTCTCAAAAGTTTCGACTACTATTTCAAATGCTCGGTTTTTACATTCATTAAAAGAGCGTACTCCACTTGCCCAAATCTCGCTTCTTTTTTCTATGAACATCTTGTCTCCATCGAATATGGAATCTTTTAATTTACCGGGAATATACTCGGGACCAATAGAAGATTTCCCAGCACCATTAGAGCCAGTAATGATTATTAATTTAGGCATTACTTAATTTGAAAATTTAAGACGCTTTCTTAAGTTGTTTGCTTCAAAAGGACTTAATTCCTTAATGACATTAATATCTCTAGAAGTCGGAACGACAGATACTAATTTTATTATTCCATTTGGATATTCTAAATAGCATTGGTTAGAAGAAAGCTCATCAACATTTATCATAAAAGGAAGTCCAGCTCGAAGCTTCTGTTCTCGTAATTTCTTGACTACGATACTATTCCTATTTGATACGATTCTTTTAATTGCCATAACTCAAATATACAAATTTTAGTTTTAAGAGTTTCTAAAATATTTAATCTCAAAACGGATATTAAAGTTTTTCGGATTTACACCATAAGCAAGCATCGGCTTTTGTGGATTCAGGGCACAGAAATGTTCTTTGAAACTACGTACGGGAGCACGAACGGTTGTTGCGGTTGTACCCAGCTTTTCCGAGCTTAATACTGGAGCACAATGTTGCGCCATGTTTTTCACGATGTACACAATGTTGCCTTCGACACGCTCAGGCTCCAGCGAATTGTGGGTTAAGCCGGGAACATGAAACGTAAAAGGGTGAAC
>NZ_NOXX01000181.1 GCF_002251775.1 Flavobacterium aurantiibacter | reverse complement strand
GCTGCACGCGGAGTTGCAACAGCGGATGCGCCCGGCCGGCATAAAAAACAAGCAAATTATAACTTACTTTTGCACAAAAAAGATGTCGGCTAACCTAAAAGATACAATTGTTGCCCTTGCTACCGCTCCCGGAGTAGGTGCCATTGCTGTGGTTCGAATTTCTGGCGATCAAGCCCTAACGATTGCTGCACAGCTGTTTCGATCGATAAAAGGAAAAGACCTACGCAAACAAGCATCGCACACCATTCTACTCGGGCATATTATTGAAGACGAACAAGTTATCGACGAAGTGTTGTTGTCGCTTTTTAAAGGTCCGCATTCCTATACCGGCGAAAATGTGGTTGAAATTTCGTGCCACGGCAGCAGTTACATTCAACAACGTATCCTTTCACTTGCCGTAAAACACGGTTGCCGTATGGCCGAACCCGGCGAGTTTACCCTGCGCGCCTTCTTAAATGGAAAACTCGACTTATCGCAAGCCGAAGCGGTTGCCGATTTAATTGCTTCGGACAGCGCTGCGGCACATCAACTCGCCATGAACCAGATGCGAGGCGGATTTTCGTCGGAAATTGCAAAGCTACGCGAAGAACTGCTGAATTTTGCCAGTTTAATTGAACTCGAACTCGATTTTGCAGAAGAAGATGTGGCGTTTGCCGATCGTAAAGCCTTTGAAGCGCTCGTACAACGTATTCTTTTTGTATTAAAACGACTCATAGACTCCTTTGCTGTGGGTAACGTCTTGAAAACTGGTGTTCCTGTTGCAATTATCGGCGAACCGAATGTTGGGAAATCGACCCTACTAAACGCATTACTCAACGAAGAACGCGCTTTAGTTTCGGACATTGCAGGAACCACGCGCGACACCGTAGAAGACGAAATTAGCATTGGCGGAATCCGTTTTCGATTCATCGACACAGCGGGAATTCGCGTTACGACCGACGTTGTAGAACAAATGGGCATACAGAAAACTTTCGAAAAAGCCGGCGCAGCCAAAGTGGTTTTGTACCTACTTAGCTTGGAAGAAACAGCCAATTTAGCTGCTGTTTTCACAGAAATTGCCCAACAAAAGAATCGGTTTCCAGACAAGTTTGTGGTTGTAGTTTTGAATAAAATCGACCGCCTTTCGGAGCACTTTTTGGCTGCTTTTCGAGACCGTTTTACCACAACATTTGAAGGCGTTTCGGGCTTACAATTTGTAGGCATTTCCGCGCGCGAACGATCTGGTGTAGAGGCATTGAAAACCTTATTACAGTCGCAAGTAGCGCTAGGCGCCATTCGCAGCGACGAAACTGTGGTGAGTAATGTGCGGCATTTCGACGCGTTGCAACAAGCACTCGATGCCATGTTACGCGTTGATTCGGGAATTAAATCAAACATTAGCAGCGACTTACTCGCAATCGACATTAAAGACGCCTTATATTACTTTGGTTTAATCACAGGTCAGGTTACCAACGATGAGCTGTTGGGAAATATCTTTGCGAATTTTTGTATCGGGAAGTAGTTATCTTTCTCTTGTCTTCTAACTACTTGTTTTTATTGGGTTTATAAACAAACATTCTTCTCTTTTTTGTTGCCCAATTACACTTATTTGCTTATTTTTGTTGCCCAGTTGTTGCTCAAACAACAAATTTGTTGCCCAAAGGCACATATTAAAAGGTACTGGTGAAATAATGCACCAATTAGCACCACCGAGCAACATCAGGCACTAATAAGCAACATATGAGTAGTAATATTAAAATTCCGAAATTCTGCCAACATTGTGGTCAGGCATTTGTTGCCCAAACCACTACAACTCGTTTTTGTGGTCATAAATGTGCCAGTAGAGCATACAAACAAAGAAAGCGAGAAGAGAAGGTTCAAACTACTCTATCCGACCAAATCAAATCCGTTACTTCTGCAAATTCCGAAAACCTGCAAAGTCTGCAAAGTTTGCCAGTCAAAACAGGTAATTTTTTAAACCTTAGAGATAAAGAATTTTTAAGCGTTCAAGAAACTGCCATTCTATTAGGGGCAAGTCGTTGGACTATTCAAAGAATGATTCAGAGGGCTGAACTTAAAGCTGGCAAATTGGGCAGAAGAACAATTATACCACGTTCCGAAATTGATAATCTTTTTAACTGATGAAGTATGAAAATAGCATTAAGACAACGCAAAAAGGGGAATAAAATAACCCTCTACCTTGACTACTACGACCAAGGAAAAAGAGAGTATGAACATTTAGGTTTATACCTCACACCTGAACCCGATAAAGGAAGTTTAACCAAAGCCCAAAAGGACGAGAACAAAAAAATCCTTGAATTGGCTGAAAGCATCCGAAGCAAAAGACATTTAGAAGTTCAAAACAGTATTTACGGTTTCCGAGATAAAGAGAAATTGAAAGGCAGCTTCTTTGAGTTTTTTTATGCACTTACAGAAAAGAAAAAAGCCAGTTTGGGTAATTACGGCAATTGGAATGCAGTTCGTATACTGATTAAAGAATACAACCCCAAAGATGTTACGTTTGAACGTTTAGATAAAGAATGGGTTGAAGGGTTCAAAGATTACTTGGACTATGAAGCCAAAACCAAAACAGGTGAAGGCATTTCACTAAATACCAAGTACAGTTATTTTAATAAATTAAGAGCTGCACTAAAACAAGCATTAAAAGAAGGCTTAATCAAATTCAATCCAGCTGAACAGGTAGAACCCTTCCCACAGGATGATGTAGAACGAGAATTTTTAACCCTTGAAGAATTACAAAAGTTAGCCAACACCCATTGCCGAAATGAAACGCTAAAGCGTATGTTCATTTTTTCTTGTTTGACTGGTTTAAGATGGTCGGATATTGAGAAGCTAAAATGGTCAGAAATTCAGCACTCTGATAATTTAGGTTACTTTATTCGTTTTCGTCAGCAAAAAACAAACGGAGCTGAAACCTTACCTATTGCAGAAGAAGCAAGAGAATTATTAGGCGAACAAAAAGAACCAAAGGAAAGAGTATTTACAGGGCTTAAATATGGTAATTGGAACAAAACCTATTTAAAGGATTGGTTAATTGATGCAGGCATTAATAAGCACATCACGTTCCATTGTGCTCGTCATACTTACGCTACGCTTCAGTTGACTTTAGGCACAGACATTTACACAGTTTCAAAATTATTAGGGCATAAAAACCTTTCTACTACCGAGATATACGCAAAGGTTATCAACGAAAAAAAGGTAGAAGCTGCCACCAAAATCAAAATCAAATTATAAGTATGGAAGCACCGCAAATATTTTTAGTAGAAGAATTGGAATTGAGAATTTCAATTGAAGCAGTTGAGTACAAACATAAGTTTGACAACCTTTGGGAACAGTATAAATTTGATCCTGAATATTTCAACCGATTTATGGAAGGACCACTATTGAGTGAATTTGTTCAGACCATTTACAAAAGAACCCAACACCTCAACAACAACGAAATCAATAAATACCTTACGGTATCATTGAGCCAGTTTAAAACCCATAGCCCAAAGCTACGCTTTGAAGCTATGAAAGAACAGTATTGGAAAGATTATTGGTTTCCAAATTCAGAGCCAAATCATTATTCTTCAATGTCTGAATATGACCAAAAATATTTCGGTCACGTTTTCAAATGGTATGAGAAACACTTCCACTTATTCCAAGAAGCAACAGAACAAGCCCTACAAGACTTCAAAAAAGGCTATTTAGGTTCATTTGCCGACTTCTCTATTCAAGCCCAGCAAGAGCCTAAAGACAAACTAAAAACCAATCTTACTGTCAAAGAAATAGCCTATTTATTCAGAGCCTTGTATGATGAAGGTATCATTGAAGCAAAACACAAAACCGATATTTTCAACTTCATAGCTGAGAGCTTTTCATCCAAGCAAAAAGAAGATGTGAGTGCCAACTCTATCAAGAACGCTTTTGATGTTCCAGACTTTAATGCAGTTGATTTTTGGCAGGGAAAATTCACCCATTTGATGCAAAGAGCAAAAAAAGATAAAGAAAAATAAATAACATAACTATTTGATAATAAAAGAAATAACACAGGGTTGCACAACCCTATGCAACTACCATAGCACTCATATAGTGCCTTGTTTTGCTTCCGTAATCATAAAAATATCAAATGATGGAAGTAAATCAAATTCTCGAAAAACTTAGTCAATTAGAACAAAAAATTGACGAACAAAATCTTCTTCAAAAAGAAGTACTCACATTCAATGATGCCTGCAAATATCTTGACATCAGTGCATCACATTTGTACAAACTAACTTCTCAAAAGCAAATCCCTCATTTTTGTCCACAAGGGAAAAAGCTCTATTTCAACCGCCAAGAAATAGACGAATGGTTGATGCGGAATAAGCAGGAAACTTCGGAAGACATCGAAACGGCAGCAGCAAATTATTTAATCAGAAACAAACGTAAATAGTTATGAGCTTTTATAGATTTTCCGAAGAAGAGGTTCAAGACATCAAAAAACGCTTAGAAGATATTTCTTTGACTTTGAAACAAAAGCAAAGAACTGAACCCGACCAAGTTTGGTACGACAATCAAGAGTTCCTCCAAATTATGAATATAAGCAAGCGTACCGCAGCTTATTGGCGTACAGAAAACATAATTGGATATTCTCAAGTAGGTAACAAAATTTACTACCGACTTTCAGAAATTATGGCACTTCTTGACAGAAGCACCATTCCTGCAAATCAATTGGCTAACCTAAAATTTACTACTGATGGAAAAAGTAACGATATTTAAAAACTTCAATATGCCTATTGAGGACGTTACACTTTCCTCAATTATTTCTAACATCAAAACAGGCACTTATCACGATAGCATAAATGCTATTCGTATGGCAAAAGGTATGGGCAAACCCGAAAGAGCCGACCAACTCAAAAAAGAACTTTTGGCGTTCACGCCTTCAGCTACTTTTAAAGACGGCAGAAAAAAAGAGTTACTCAACTCTTACAGCGGTTTCGTTCATCTTGATTTTGACAAACTTACACCAGAGGAATTACAACAGGCTTTTGACCTTGCGGTCAAAACACCTTTCACTTATGCTTGTTTCACAAGCCCAAGTGGTGATGGTTTAAAAGTATTTATCAAAGTAAATACAGACCACGACACCCACGAGCAAACCTATAAGCAAGTACAAGCCTTTTATGAAAAGGAAATAAATATTGAAGCTGATCCAAAATGTAAAGACATTACAAGGCTTTGTTTTGTGTCTAACGACACAAACGCCTTTTTAAATGAAAGTGCAAGCACTTTTAATATTGCTTTGCAGGAGCAAGCTCCTTTAAGCGAACCTCTTTTTGAGCAAGCTCAAAAATCGAACAACACCATTTTTGATGAATGTGTTAGTTTCACTAACAACATTCTGACCTACAACAATGGAAACCGCAACAACTATATTTATCAATTAGCTTGTAATTGCAATCGTAGAGGTATTCCACACCCAGAGGCAGAAAATTTGATTACATCAAATTTCTACCACGAAAACCAATCCGAAATACGCAAATCAATAGAAAGTGCTTATCAAAATAATTCCGCAGAGTTTGGCAAGTTTGCAAAACTTGCAGTTTCGCAAAAGAAAGAAATCATAAACGACACTACCGAAGATTATCTAAAAACAACCCCAACCATTCCAATAGAAGCCATCAATTTAATGCCTGATTTGTTTCGAGAAGGTGCAAGAGCCTTTGAAAATGACCCTCGCAAAAGAGATGTTTTTTTAACCAGTGCCTTATGTATCATTAGTGGTTGTTTGCCCGATGTTCAAGGTGTATATCATCAAGAAAGAGTTTATCCGCATTTGTTTTCTTTTGTTATTGCACCGGCAGCAAGTGGCAAAGGTGTTTTGAAAAATGCAAAAAGATTAGGCGATAAAATCCACGAAAGAATGGTGGAAAGCAGCAAACAAGCCAAAGACCAACACGAAAATGAAATGATAGAATACAAAGCCCAATTGAGTAAAAGGAAGAAAGACGACCCAATACCTGAAAAACCAAAAGAGCCTGTTTTCAAATTATTATTTATTCCTGCCGATTGTAGCCAAGCAATGATGATGCAAATACTACAAGACAATGACGGCAGAGGTATCATTTGCGAAACAGAAGCAGATGCAATGAGTGGAGCGAACAAACAAGATTGGGGAAACTATTCTCACATAATGAGAGCTGCATTTCATCACGAAAAAATATCAGCAGCAAGAAAAACCAACCGTGAACTTTTAGAAATAAAACACCCTCAATTGGCGGTGGCCTTGTCAGGCACACCTGCCCAAGTGCCTAAGCTAATCGCTTCGGCAGAAGATGGTTTATTCAGTCGTTTTATATTTTATGCGTTCAAAAACGAAATCATTTGGCAAGACCCATCACCGAGACCAGGCGGAATTGTTTACAACGACCACTTTGAAGCATTATCAAAACAAGTTTTGCTAATTGTCGATTTCTTAAATCAATACCCAACAGAAGTATTTTTAACCCAAGTGCAATGGAATAAACTCAACCAAGTTTTTTTCGACAAGCTCAAAAATGTTGTCATTTTCACTGGAGAGGATGCAGCAAGTGTAGTATTTCGTTTAGGATTAATTCTGTATCGTTTTTGTATGATATTCACAGCTCTACGGAAGTTCGAAAATGGCGATTGCTCAAAAGATGTAACCTGTTCTGATGACGACTTTCAAGCATCTTTGATGCTTTCAGATGTGTATTTACAACACAGTCTTTTAATGTTCAATAATTTGGAACAACAAAAAGAGCCTACAATTTACAAAATGCCAAACAACAAAAAACATCTATTAGACCAGCTTCCGCAAGAATTTCAACGCAAAGAAGCAGTTGCCATTGGCTTAAAATTAGGTTTATCCGAAAGGTCAGTAGATGATTTCTTAAACAACTCTGTACCAATGCTATTAGAAAAGCCAAAGACAGGTTTTTATCGAAAAGTGAATTAGTGTTGAAAAGTCGTTATTGTTTTTTGTTCGTTTTTCTTTTGTTTGTTGTATATTTGTCAATAATCAACAAATTGATTTCAAACAAACATTAGTTATGAACAAATTCGGGGATTTAATTAGAAATACAAGAGAAGAAAAGGAAATGTTACTTCGGCACATTGCGGCTGAATTAGATGTTGACACAGCTCTTGTGAGTAAAATTGAGAGAGGCGAAAAAACAGCAAAACGTGAACACGTTTTGGCTCTTGCTCAATTATTCAAAATCAATCCAGAAGAATTAATTGCCTTGTGGTTAGCAGACCAAGTTGCTCATTTGGTAGAAAGTGAACCGCAAGCAGAAAAAGCAATAAGAATAGCATTAAAAAATATTATAGGTGAATAATTTATCAGCATACCACGCTAAATATTTTGCCTATGATTTAACAAGGCAATTACCAGCCAACGACATTGGAAAACTTACCGCATCCTTACAGGATGCTCAAGTTGACTTAAACCCTCATCAAGTAGAAGCGGCACTTTTTGCTTTTAAATCACCATTATCAAAAGGTGCTGTTCTGGCTGATGAGGTTGGATTAGGGAAAACCATTGAAGCCGGTATCATATTATCGCAACAATGGGCAGAAAGAAAAAGAAAATTATTGATTATTGGTCCATCTAACTTGCGTAAGCAATGGAACAGAGAATTAGCAGATAAATTTTATTTGCCGTCAGTTATTCTTGAAGCAAAGTCTTTTAACAATTTAATTAAAGAGGGTAATTTAAACCCATTTAATCAAGAAGATACGATTATCATTTGCTCGTATCATTTTGCCAAGAACAAAGCACCTTATCTTAAACATATTAACTGGGATTTAGTAATTATTGACGAAGCACACCGCTTACGCAATGTTTATAAACCCTCAAATAAAATAGGCAACGGCATCAAAGATGCCTTAGACCATTGCAAAAAAGTGTTGCTTACCGCAACACCTTTGCAAAATTCTATTTTAGAGTTATACGGCTTAGTTAGCCTTATTGACCCCTACATTTTTGGCGACTTAAAAAGTTTCAAAAGTCAGTTTAGCAGAAATATTGATGAAGAAAACTATACTGATTTAAGAAACCGTTTACAGCCTATTTGCAAGCGTACGCTAAGAAGACAAGTTTTAGAGTATATTAAATACACTGAGCGTAAACCTTTAGTTCAGGAGTATTTCCCCAATGAAGATGAAACAACGCTTTACAATTGGGTAACAGACTATTTGCAAAGACCAAAATTATATGCTTTGCCTTTCAGTCAAAGGCAATTAATGACCTTAATACTCCGCAAGCTATTAGCTTCATCTACTTATGCTATCTATGGAACTTTAGATGCCTTAGTTAAACGCTTAGAAAATATCATTTCGAATCACAACGCTATTGAGGAAGAAAATACAATAGCCATTGATTTTGAAACCTATGATGAAATTCAAGACGAATGGGAAAGCGAAGAAGAAGATGAAAGTGAAGCCGATGACAATTTTGAGGAAGTAGTTTATACCGAAGAAGATATTGAAGCAGTTAAATGTGAATTAGCCGATTTAGAAAAGTTCAGAGCCTTGGCTCAACGCATTAGAAAGAACTCAAAAGCGGAGCAACTTTTTACCGCATTAGAAAGAGGCTTTAAGGCATTGGAATCATTAGGTGCTAATCAAAAAGCCTTAATCTTCACAGAGTCAAGAAGAACACAGGATTTTATTTGCAATCTTTTAGAAGCAAGAGGTTATGCAGATATGGTTGTAAAATTCAACGGTAGTAATACAGATCCAAAATCGAAAGAGATTTATTCAGCTTACTTAAAAAAACATCAAGGAACTGATATTTTAACAGGGTCATTAACGGCTGATAAAAGGGCAGCAATTGTTGATTACTTTAAAGAAGAAGCAACCATAATGGTAGCTACCGAAGCAGCAGCCGAAGGTATCAACTTACAATTTTGTTCTTTAGTTATCAATTTTGACCTACCTTGGAATCCACAACGTATTGAACAGCGTATTGGAAGATGCCACCGTTACGGTCAAAAATTTGATGTAGTAGTAGTGAATTTCCTTAATAAAGCCAATGCAGCTGACCAGCGTGTTTATGAGTTATTAGACCAAAAATTCCGCTTATTTGATGGGGTTTTTGGGGCTTCTGATGAAGTTTTAGGTAGTATTGGCAACGGTGTTGATTTTGAAAAAAGAATTGCATCTATTTATCAGCAATGCCGTACTACAGAAGAAATACAAACCGCTTTTGACGAGCTACAACAAGAACTCAAACCCGATATTTCAGAAAGAGTACAGGAAACCAGAAAAGTGCTCATTGAAAATTTTGATGAAGAAGTAAGAGAAAAACTCAAGACCAATCTTTTTGAAAGTACTGAAAACCTAAACCGTTTTGAAGAACGTTTATGGGATACTACGAAATTCTATCTAAACAGCTCAGCCCAGTTTGATGATGAAAACTACACTTTTACATTAAAGAAAAACCCATTCCCAGATGTTTCTATTCATCAAGGTCCTTATATGATTTTGAAGCCCAAACAAGGGCAGCGAAAATCGGATATTGATGTGCCTGATGATACCAATATTTATCGTGTAGGTCATAAGTTGGCAAAAGCCATTTTAGGAGCTTGTAAGCAACTCAATACCGTAACAAAAGAATTAACCTTTGATTATTCCAACACTCCAACCAAAGTAACAGCATTGGAAAAATTCATTGGGCAATCGGGTTGGTTACAGGTAAGTCATTTAGAAATCAATTCTTTTGAGTTTGAGGATTTTTTAATAACGGCTTGCATTACAGATAATGGTGAAAACATTGACAATGAAATAGCCCAACGTTTCTTTTCTATTCAAGCTACGGAAGAGCAAACGCTTTATGCACCAGAGGATATTAAAAAGACCTTAGTAGAAGTATTGTACAGCGAAACGCAAAACGTTATTGCAGACAATGCCAACCGTAACAAAGATTTTTTTGATACCGAAATGGACAAACTCGACCAATGGGCAGATGATATGAAATTGAGTTTGGATAAGGAAATAAAGGACTTAGATGCAGAAATCAAACTCCGTAAATCCGAAGCTAAAAAAATGCTCAATCTTGAAGCCAAAGTTAAAGCCCAAAGAGCCATTAAAGATTTAGAAAAGAAACGAAGCGAAAAACGCCAACACCTTTTTGAAGCTCAAGACACTATAGACGACCGCAAGGAAAACCTATTAGATGAGATTGAAAGACGCTTAAAGCAAGAAGTTAACACCACAGAGTTATTCACCATAAAATGGAAAATGATTTAATATGAAAGACTTAACAAAATCTGCAATAGACAGACAAAATATTCTCAACAATACAGAGGCAATTGAGAAAATACAAGTTCATATCGGATTAGTAGGACTTTTATATGAAGGCGAATATCTTTTTACTTCCAAAATGGTTGCTGATTTTTTTGATGTTACTACTCGTACTTTAACAAATATTCTTAACGAAAATGAAGATGAAGTAAAACACAATGGTTATCAAGTGATTAAGGGTCAAAAATTGAAAGAGTTTAAGGACTTATTCGGCCCATTACTTACTTCTGCTGACGACCTTTCACAGAAGGAAACTGATTTCCCTCTGTCAAAACAAGGTGCTGATAATCAATCATTTAAGCGACTTAAAAGTTTGGCGGTATTCAATTTCAGGGCTTTTTTAAATATTGCAATGCTTCTCTCCGAGAGTGAAAATGCCAAAAGGTTAAGAAGTAAGATTTTAGATATTGTAATTGATACACTTAACCAAAAAATTGGAGGGTCAACTAAATTCATAAATCAAAGGGATGAGGAGTTTTTAGTAGCCATTACCCGAGAACCTATATACAGAAAAGAGTTTACCAATGCTCTTAACCTGTATTTAGAAATGGGCAATTACAAATATGCGGTTTACACAGATGCCATCTACCAAGCCATTTTTAAAGAAAATGCAAAAGAATACAAGGCTATATTAAATCTTGAGGAAAAAGACAATCCAAGAGATACAATGTATGCCGAAGTATTAAAGCTAATAGCATCTTTTGAGGTTGGTATTGCTGATGAAATGAAGGAAAAAGCAGAATCTTTAGGCAGAAAACTTACACCCTCTGAATTGAATGTCTTAATAATGCGATTTTCAAAGAAAAGGCATTGGATACCACTAATTGAAGATGCTTGTACCAAAATGGCTTCTCGTGACTATGGTTTGCGTAATATTATTCACAAACGCCTTGAAAACTACATTGGAGCTTTAAGTAAAGAGGATTACAGCCGTTTTCTTGGTGATAAGAGCAAGTCTTTAATTGATAGGGTAATTGAAAATCCTGAATTGTTAGAAGTTTTTAAACGCTTAAAAGATAGATAAAGATGGCGTTTCAATACTTTACAGTTGAATTTACAATTGAGGTACACGATAATATTATTCGTGAATCAGGTGGCTTTATGGGTATTAGAGATAATGGGTTAATTGACAGCACGCTTGACCACGTTCAAAACGACTTTTATTACCCAGAATTGGAAGATAAAGTAACGCATCTCATTTTTTCATTTAACAAAAATCACTGTTTCAATGATGGCAATAAAAGATCTTCTATTGCTGTAGCAGCTTATTTTCTTACGGTAAACAACCTTCAAGGCTTAGTGTCAAAATTCATTTTAGAAATGGAAAATATTGTGGTAGATGTTGCAGATAATATTATAGACCGAGATTTATTAAAGGAGATAGTTACTTCTATTTTATATGAGTATGACTATTCGGAAGAATTAAAAATGAAAATTATACAGGCTAAAATGAATCATTTAGCTAATCAAAATATAAACGACAATGAGCAATAAAAAACAACTTCAAAAACTCGAACTCACTTGGATAGGCAAAGGCGAAGAACCTAAGCTCGAACCTCGTATTCTAATAGAAAATCCCGAGTATAGCTATGGCGACCCCAACAGCCCCAATATGCTCATACACGGTGACAACCTCCTTGCCTTAAAAGCCCTTGAACAAGACTATGCAGGCAAAGTAAAGTGTATTTATATAGACCCACCCTACAATACAGGCAACGCCTTTGAGCATTATGATGATGGCGTAGAACATTCGCTTTGGTTGAGTTTGATGAAGCCGAGATTGGATATTTTGAGAAACCTTTTAAGTAATGATGGCTCTATTTGGATAAGTATTGATGATAATGAAGCTCATTATTTAAAAGTAATGTGTGATGGGATATTCGGAAGGCAAAATTTCATAGCAAGTGTTATTTGGCATAAAAAACATACCCGAAGTAATGATGCAAAATTCTTTTCGGATAATCACGACTTTGTTATTGTCTATTGTAAAAACCGAGATAAATTTCAATTAAATCTTCTACCGAGAACTGAAGAGCAAAACAAGGGTTACAAAAATTTAGATAATGACCCAAGAGGCCCTTGGGCTTCGCAACCAATACAAGTAAAGACGCCATCTGATGCTTATATATATGAAATCCAATCACCCAATGGTAATAAATTCTGGCCACCAAAGGGAAGAAGTTGGCAATTTGGTTTAAAACGATATGAAGAGTTAGTTGAAGATAACCGTATTTGGTTTGGTGCAGATGGTAACAATGTGCCACGAATCAAAAAATTCCTAACAGAAGTTCAAGATGGTATTACACCTCTAACTATTTGGTGGAGAGATGAAGTTGGGGATAATCAACAAGCAAAAAAAGAGGTAAAAGATTTATTTCCTGATGACCCATTCGGAACGCCAAAACCTGAACGTTTACTCGAAAGGGTTTTAATGTTGGGAAGCAACGAAGGCGACCTCGTTCTCGATTCTTTCCTCGGTTCTGGTACAACTGCTGCAGTAGCTCACAAAATGGGTAGACGTTACATAGGCGTAGAATTGGGTGAACACGCCAAAACGCATTGTTTTCCAAGGCTAAAACAAGTAGTAGATGGCGAGCAAGGCGGCATCAGCAAAGCTGTAAACTGGCAAGGTGGAGGTGGTTTCAAATTCTACACGCTTGCACCCAGTTTATTAAAGCAAGATAAGTTTGGCAATTGGGTGATTAGCCAAGAGTATAATGCCGATATGTTGGCAGCAGCTATGGCAAAGCAAGAGGGTTTTAAATACCAACCCCACGAAAGCACCTATTGGAAACAAGGGCAAAGTAGTGAGCAGGATTTTATTTTTACGACTACCCAATTCCTTACCGTAGAAGCCTTAGACAGCATTAAAGACGAAATGCAACCAGGCGAAACATTGCTAATTTGTTGTAAGTCTTTCCAAAAAGAATGCAAAGGTAAGTTTGGCAACATCACCATTAAGAAAATTCCATTAATGCTCTTAGGCAGATGCGAATATGGTAAAGAAGATTATAGCTTAAATATTATCAATATACCTGTGGATGCTAGCAATGAAGATGCAGAAGATAGTATTGAAGAAATAAGCGTACAAGCCATTAGAGATAAAAATAAGTCAGACGACCAAACCTCATTATTTTAAAATTAGGATATGAATACAATTGCCAATAATATAAAACAACGCTTATCACTTCGTGAACCGCTTCAAGATTCACTCGATATTGTGGCTCAACTTTGTCAAGAATTAGAGCTAAAAAAAGAAGTTGATTTAGCAGCAGAATTAGAAAAGGTAAAGGCTCATTTTCCTACTTGTACAGACTTTGAAAGGGACTTTGTTTCCATTGCTTTTTCTATTGCCACAGGTGTAGGTAAAACCCGATTAATGGGTGCTATTGTAGCTTATTTATACTTGCAAAAAGGTGTAAAAAACTTTTTCATTTTAGCTCCCAACCTTACTATTTACGACAAACTCATAGAAGATTTTGGCAATCCTGCCTATCACAAATATGTGTTTAATGGCATATCAGAATTTGTACACAATAGACCCGTAGTAATTACAGGCGACAACTATGCTCAACAAGGTGCATTATTTTCAGATTCCGAAATTCGCATCAATATTTTCAATATTGCCAAGTTCAATTCCGATAACAGAGGTACAAGACAAGGCGGAGTAAGTTTAGCCCCAAAAATCAAAAGACTATCCGAGTATTTAGGGCAATCGTATTGGGAATATTTATCAGGTTTGGAGGATTTAGTCATTCTAATGGACGAAGCACACCGCTACCACGCAGATGCTTCTAAAAATGCCATCAATGAGCTAAAGCCCATTTTAGGTATAGAAATGACAGCAACCCCATTTGATGAGAAGGGCAAGCAATTCAAAAACATAGTGTTTGAATATTCCTTAGCCCAAGCCTTGTCAGATGGTAAATATGTAAAGAACCCGGCTATTGCCACTCGTAAGAATTTCCAAAAAGGCTCTTTAAGTGATCGTGAAGTTGAAATCATCAAATTAGAAGATGCCATAAGCATACACCAAGACACAAAGAACGAATTGGAAATCTATTCCAAAAACAACGAAGTGAAATTGGTAAAACCTTTCATTTTAGTAGTTTGTAAAGACATATCCCACGCCAAAGAAATATACGAACTCATCAATACAGATGGGTTTTATGATGGACAATACAAAGGCAAAGTGTTACAAATAGATTCGTCAACCAAAAAAGAAGAAGATATTGAACAACAGTTTATTTCTTTAGAAAGTCCAGATAATGAAATAGAAATTGTTATCCACGTAAATATGCTCAAAGAGGGTTGGGATGTAACCAACCTCTATACCATTGTGCCACTTCGTGCCGCCAATGCAGGTATTTTGGTAGAACAAACTATTGGTAGAGGATTAAGATTACCTTATGAGGGCAAACGAACAGGAGTAGATAAAATTGATAAATTAACGGTAGTAGCACACGAAAACTTCAATGCTGTTATCGAGGCAGCCCAAGACCCTAATTCGGTATTAAACAAAATGAGTTTTGTAGAAATAACCGAAGAAGATTTATCTACCAAAACCGTAGTAGTTACCTCTCAGCCAGTGATGGAGCAAACCTTTGTAAAGGAGCAAGAGAAAATCAATGTCATTGTCAACCCACAAGACAAGCAAAAGGCACAAAACAACTTAGATGCTAAAAAAGCAATAATCAATGTACTTCCTGATTTTGGCAGTTTACCCGAAGTTAGACGAGTAGAAGATTTAAGTAAAGAGGAGGTAAAGCGAAAAGTAATACGGCAAGTAGAGAAAAACCTATCTGAAGGTCAAGGAAATCTATTTGCAGCTCAAATTGTAGCAGAAGCCAAAGAGGTGTATGATACAATGGTAACTGAATACAAAAAGAATATCATTGAAATACCACGTATGGACTTGGTGCAAGGCGAAACAAGAGCCGAGTTCAAACAATTTGATTTAGACATTACAGGATTCAATTTCCAAGCCTTAGAGCAAGAAATTATCCGAATGGGCTTAAAAGATAAGCAAGTAGAAACACTCAAAGCAAAATCAAGCGGTTCGTATGGTAATCCTATCAAACTCATCATTGCAGAATTAATTGATTACCCAGAAATTGATTATGATGAAAATGCCGAGTTGTTGTATCATTTAGCAACCCAATCCTACGAAGCTATCAAAGCCAATATAAGCAACGAAGAAGAATTGCCTTCGGCAATCTTCCAATTCAAAGCAGCCATAGCGGAAAAGGTATATAATCAAATGAAACAGCACTTTCAGTTGCATTCAGCAGATTATGTTGCCCCAAGAGTGTTTCCTTTTATTCGCATAGAGCAATGGAGTTTCTCATCATTGGTAAATGCAGGCTACAAAGACTATCGAGACATTGTAAGCCCTACGAATATGATTCCTAAATATGTATTTAGAGGTTTTGAAAAAGCCTGTCATTTTGAATACAAGTTTGATAGTAAAGCCGAACAAGATTTAGCCTTTGTATTAGAAAATGATGCAACAGTAATCAAGTGGTTAAGACCAGCACCTAATCAATTTAGGATTTATTGGGATAACAACTCAAAAAGGTATGAACCTGACTTTATTGTAGAAACTGAAAGCACCATTTATATGCTTGAAGTCAAACGTTCCGACCAAACCGAAGAAGAAACCGTATTGGCAAAAAAAGTAGCAGCAGAACGTTTCTGTAAATACGCATCGGAATATACAGCCGAAAACCAAGGTAAAGAATGGAAGTACTTAATACTACCACACAACGAAGTGAGTAGAACGGTGTCTATTAATTATTTAGCAACGAAGTGTAAAGGGTAAAGTATGATAGAATTTAAAGGCTCAAAATGGTACAAATGCGACCTGCATTTACATACAACAGCAAGCGAATGTTTTGCTGATAGAGAAGTTACGCCCGAGCAATGGGTTAATAGAGCTATTGAACAAGGTTTGCATTGTGTAGCAGTTACAGACCACAATACACCTTTAGGTATAAAAGAAATTCAAGCAGCTGCAAAGGATAAACCGATTACCATATTCCCTGGTGTAGAGATTACTTGCGATTCAACAAAAATTCATTTATTAATTTTATTTGACCCATCTAAAGGAGAAGAAGAAGTCAAAAGTTTTTTAAGCAAATGTGATATAGAACACTCTGTATATGGAGATCAATTGGCTTCAACAAATAAATCAGTTGTAGAGGTTGCTAATATTGTAAGAGATAAATGTAATGCTATAGTTATTCCTGCCCATATAGATGAGTTTTCTGGAATATTTAATTTAAGTCATCAAAATTTAATTGATTTTTATGAGCGTCCTGATATTACAGCAGTTCAAGTCGTTCATAAGGCTTTTTATATAAATGAAGTTCCTGCCGATTTTCATAGTCAATTAGTACAATATTATGGCAATACAAAAAGTACCATTGATGAAGTAGCTTGGAAAAAACCAGTTGATTTAGCTAAAGCAAAAAATATCTCTATCCTAACATTTTCAGACAACCCACATAAGGCAGGTGATTCTCAACACGGTCTTTGGGGCATTGGTTCACGCTTCACTTGGATAAAAATGGATGAAACACCTTCATTAGAAGGACTAAGACAAGCATTTCTACTTCCCGAGCATAGAGTAATAAATGATTTTGACATTCAGGATAATGACCCCAATAAACAACCCGATATTTGGTTTAAAAGCCTTAAAGTATCTGGCACTAATTTAACAAAAAAGCAAGATTTAGAAATTGACTTTAATCCACAACTAAATACAATAATAGGCGGCAGAGGTAGCGGGAAGTCAAGTATTTTAAGGTTCATTAGAGGTGTTTTCAATAGAGCAGTTAATCTTAAAGATTTTGATGACCTTTTAAGAGAACAAAACTTATTTTATAAAAAAGCAGATACATCTCACAAAAAAGAAACGACAGGTGTTTTCGACCTTAATACATCTGTTGTTAAAATAGAAATAGTCCGTAAAGAGGTTCTCTATAAAATCGTAGCAAGTAAAATAAATTCCGCTTCAAGTCAATTAATAGAAGTCTTTAAATATCTTGATGGCTCTTGGTCTTCAGTAAAAGATGATGATAAAGACCTTTTAGAAATATTTGAATTTGAGCAGTACTCACAAAAACAAATTTATGAGATAGCAAAAAACCCAAATGCTTTACGTGAAAGGATTGATAACGCTATTCCTGTGTTGCAAGATGTATTGGAGCGAAAGAGTAAAATTGCTAATGAATTTTTAGAAGCAAGGACAAGCCTAAGAACAAAACAAGGGGCAATTGGCGGTAAGACTAAAATTAAAACCGACTTAGAGGACATTAACAATACCCTCAAAGCCATAGATAAATCAGGTATAACCACTACCATTAAAAGCACCGATTTTTTTGTTGAAGACCGTAAACCAATTAAATCATTCACTGAATCAATTGATAACCTAAAAATTGCTTTGGTGCAGATAAAGGAAAGTTTTACAATTCCAGATATTGACACCGTAAATATCCAAGAAACACACAGAGTAGAAATAGAAACTTTAATACAAAATGCTACTCAATCAATAGCTCAACAGGAAAAGGAATTAGATAAAATAATTTCAGAGGTTGGCAAATTAAAATCAACATTCGATTTAGCTATTCAAAATTCTGACTGGCAGAAAGCACTTAGTTCACTTCTTGCTGAAATAGAAGAAAAGAAAAAAGCACTATCTGAATCTGAAATAGAGGCTCTCTCTAAGTATCAGCAGCTAAAATTAGTTGTTATTGATAAACAGCAAGAATTAAAGGCGATAGAGGCTATTGAAAAGGAAATCATTGACATTAATGCTAAATGCACTAACCTACTAAAGGAATATGTTGATGTTTGTAAAGAAATAACAGCAATTCGTTCTACATTCATATCAGACCATATTACTGCTGATAATATTAAAATTGAAATAAAAGGTTTTAGAAACCAAGATGATTTTGAAAGTCAGATAAGATCCATAATAAGTAATGATTCTTCATTTGGTGACGATATTGAAAAATTAAAAACCTTATGTTTTACTGGCATAGTTGAGAATAAAATAAAAGATTGTAAAAAGGCAATTTTAGATGCTCACTACAGCGATATTTCATCCGAACATTTTGGCGGTCATTTCAAAAATGCACTGAGGAAATTAAGCCCAAGTCAGATAGATAGTATTGAGCTATTTATGCCCGAAGATGAGATTATCGTAAAATACAAACCTGAAGGTTCAACAGGTTTCAAACCATTATCAACCGCATCAGCAGGTCAAAAAACGGCAGCTATTTTAACATTTTTACTTTCTTTTGGAAGTGAACCTCTTTTGCTCGACCAACCCGAAGATGACCTTGATAATAGATTAGTTTATGACTTAGTAGTAAAAGGCTTAAAGAAAGCAAAAGAGAAACGGCAAATTATAGTAGTTACTCATAATGCTAATATTCCAGTAAATGGAGATGCTGAGTACATTCTTTCAATGGATTCAACAACTACTGACATTAAAGTCCTTCATTCAGGAACAGTAGAAAACAGTGCCATTAAGAAAGAAATTTGTGATGTAATGGAAGGAAGCGAAAAAGCATTTCAACTAAGGTCAGAACGCTATAAAACAATATTCTCGTAAATAAAAAAAATGATTGCAGCAGGATTAAGATGTACACCGCATAAGGTTTTTTATACCATTATAGAGTTAAAAGAAGATGATTCATTTTCATTGGTTAATCAAGAATTGATTATCCCTAAGTCATTTGACATTCCTAATAAGCTAAAATATATAAGAAAGACTTTGTTAGATATATTCAAAGAGTATAATGTAGTTCGTGCTGGAATACGTATTACTGAAAACAATGCCCAGTCCCCTGACTTATTTAGAATAATGTTAGAAGCAGTCATTCAAGAATTAATAGCAAGTAGCAATGTAGAGTATTATTTTACTGGTGTAAAAGGGTCTATTGCTTCCAAATTAGGTATTGGTAATGATGGTGCAATTGGTTTGTTTATTGATGGCTCGCAAGATTATAATAATATTACTGATTGGAAATTATTTTCAAAGGAACATAGAGAATCAATATTAGTAGGTTTTGCTTCAATAACTTTATAATATAAATTTATGCTTGATTATACCCAAACATCATTACACTTCAAAATATTAAAAGATATAGGTCAGGAAGGTAGGAACTCAACCGTTCACATTGCTCACGATAACCAGTTAGACACTGAAATTGTTGTTAAGAAAATCAATAAATCTGATTTTAAAGATGATTCATCATTCTTTGATGAAGCAAAGATGTTGTATAGTTCAAACCATCCTAATATCGCACCAATTCAGTATTCCTGCCAGGATGAAGAATATATTTATATTACAATGCCTTTATTTCAAAAAGGCTCATTGAACAGTATAATAGATCAAAGACCACTCACAGTTGGCGAAATAGTTAAATACAGTATTGATTTTTTAAGTGGTCTACATCATATTCACTCCAAAAGACTTATTCATTGCGATATAAAGCCAACTAATATTTTAGTGTCTGATGGCAATGATGCAATCCTCACCGATTTTGGCTTAGCACATTACCTAAATGAAGAAGGATTAACCTTGATTGATAAGTTTTATCATTTTCATAGAGCACCCGAAGCAATTCACTCAAATGAAATAACCCATCAAAGCGATATATTTCAAGCAGGTTTAACAATTTATCGTTTATGTAATGGTAATGGCTTTTTTAAGCAGCAGTTAAACAGGTTTGTAAATAAGGAAGGTATATTTGATAATGACAAGTTTCTCAAAGCGATATTTGAAGGGAAGTTTCCTGATAGAAGTGCTTATTTGCATCATATCCCCCAAACACTCAGAAATTATATAAGAACAGCTTTACAGCCTAACCCTGAGCATCGTTATCAAAATGTATTAGATTTTTTAAATGACCTTGCTAAGATTGAAATATCTCACAACTGGCAAATGATTCCATTAGAGAATGGTTGCACTTGGCAATGTGTAAAAGACGATAAAGAGTATAATATTTCTATAATAGGTAAGGATGATAAAACAGCTGAATTAAAAACTACCAAAAAAGGCTTATTAAGTGCAAAGGAACGTCAGATAAAGGATTATTGCATAAAAAGCACTACATTTGAAGATGCTTATTCGCTTGTTAAGAAAGCATTAAACAATAATTCGATTTAATTATCGTTAGCCATTAAGATGATGCCAAAGCAGTTAACATATAACAATACACCTTTAAAATCAAGAGAGGAAAACTCTAATTTGATTAAAGGAAGCGTGTATTCTGCTAAAGTAAAAATTCCCAAATCTTTCGATTCAGCCAAAGTATTAAAATCAACTGATTTAGGTAATGGGTATCATATTTTTACCGAACAAGGTAAGAAGAAATAAGACCCACCCAGCCACCGCACAAAACACGGCTTATGCACTCCCACCGCACAATGCCAACGCTTCAGTGCATACTATGGTACTGCCGCCATTTTTAAACTGTCATACTTTTTGTGTGGGCTGTTGCCAACGCTATACAGCACATTGCTTTTTTGTTTACAGCATATATTTCTTTAGCGGTAAAACTAAAAAAGCAAAGAGCTGTTGCCAACCCTCCACAGCCCAAACAAAAAGCCGCTACATTCCAACCACCACCACCATTTCGCTTATGCCAGTATTAAAAATGTCGGAAGCTACATTAACATAATGTGGCATTATAGTACAGCCTTTTTCCCTGCTTGTGCAAGCACCCAAACGCACAGTCTGTCCTATAATAACATTATGTAAAATAGCCAGCACCATAGACGCTACCAAAAAAATATTCCCCAACGCAAAACCCAACGCAAATATTTTTTGGTATCGTAGCCGTGTTTTAACCAGCCGGACCCAACCTAAGAACCACAATTCCCCACCACCCTTTCAGCGGTCAGAAAAAAAATAAACTATGATGTTTAGTGTCGGCTTTTAGTAGGTACTATTCCGTTTCTCTACATAGCACCCACTACAGCCTAATTTGCCAGCAAGAGTAGTGCCTTCTCTCCATTCCACGATACCCACCGCACAATTCCATTACGCAATCCGTATGCTTTCCCCAGCCCAATAAACTTTGCAGAAATGAAAAGATTGCAAAGTTTGCATCCCTGCAAAAGCATACAGTATTGCTTCATTCCATATCCGAGCAATCGTTCCATTCCGTTCAGTTACTACACTTGCAACGCACAACCCACCGCACAAATAAGGTATAGTTTATTTTTTTTCTGGAAGTGTTTACCCCATTGGAATTGCAAAGAAGTACTATCATTTTAAATAGGTATAGTAAAGATGTTTTGCCAAAAAAGAATAAAAAAGGAAGCAAAAGTAGGTGGTTACAATTGGCCCATCAAGGTCAAGCCCTACGGGTTTTGAAAAAAAAATCTCCACCCTATCGGGAGGGCACTGAAAAACATCGACTATTTTGATTAGTACCGTTTTTAGTCAATAAAAAAACGCTTGTAACAGGATTTTAAATATCCGTTATGAGCGTTTTTCTTTTTGCAACTGTTTTTTATTGGAGGTTGTATAAGTTTGTTTTTGGTTTTTACAGGTTGTTTTTTCAAAATACCTGAGCAGATTGCGTTTTCTACATTAATTTGAGAATTCTTTTTAAGTTTACTGTGAATATTGCTATTGCACCTTGCATTTGCATATTGGTAATGCCGTATGAAATTGCTTTATCATAACCGTATACATTTTTTAATTCGCTATTTTTGGCTTCTATCTTGTATCGATGTTTTGCTTTTTCTTTGTAATATTCTGTTTCTTGAAAAAAAATTTGGTCTTGATGTAGTTCTGATTTTATAGATACTGAATATGTTTTAGTTTTAGATCCTTCTTTGTAACAACCATTTTTTAAAGGACAAGATTTGCATTTTTCGACATCAAAATAATAAGTGTCTACTTGATTTGTTCCAATATTTTTACTTCCACCACGTGCTTTTTTTATTGCCAAATGTCCTGCTGGGCAAACAAACCTATCGGCATCTTTATTATAATCAAATTTATCGGCATCTTTTCTGTTTCCTTGTGTTATTGATGGATTTAATTTTGCTACTACTTTAATATTTTGTTCACTTGTGATTTTAAGATTTTCTTTTCCAGAGTAAGCAGCATCACCAATAATGGTGTCTACATCAATTCCGTTTTCTTGACTAATTTCTATAAGCTTAGGCAATTCTGGTCCATCACCTTTTTCACCCGATGTTACTACGGCTGCAGTAATGATGCGCTCTTCAGTCATTGCCAAATGAGTTTTGTATCCAAAGAAGGAACTCTCAGCAGATTTATGACCTATTTTTGCATCGGTATCTTTTGATAAAGTTAGGTTTTCTTGAGTATCCTCCACAGTTTCCTTTAACAGGTTTAATTTCTCTTTCACTGCAGGAATCGAACTTATAGATGGCTCGTTTTCGATACGTTTTTCTAATTCTTTACAATAAACCAACTCCTTTTCTAAATCATTGTCGGTATTCTTTTGCGGCATACGTTCTTTAAATTGGTCGTCAAAGGTGTATATTGTTTTTCGAAGTAACTTGGAGCGTTCTCTCAATACATCGATGGCTAAAAACGGATTAGATCTTGATAAAGTATGAGTGGCATCAACGATAATAGACTTCGAACGAATTATTCCTTTTTCAATAGCAATAGTTACTGTTTTGTTTATCAATAGATTTAATAAGTCGGTGTCTTTCAAACGTAGTTTTCTGAACTTTGTCAACGAACTTGGATTGATAACATCGTCTTCAGGATTCATATCCAAAAAATATTTAAAAGACATATCATATTGAGAACGTTCCACCACATCTACATCGGAAATAGTGTAAATTGTTTTAAGAAGTAAATACTTAAACATACGAACAGGACTTTCTGCCATACGACCATTTGTTGTGCAGTATTTGTTTAACAACTCATCATAAATAAAGGAAAAATCAATTAAATCATTGATTTTTCTTAATATATTTTCCTTTGGAACTATTAAATCATACAACGTAGAATGAGAACTAAATTGTATTGTTTGCTGCTTTAATAACATCTAAAAAACTCTATAATTACAGCTAAATATACGAAAAAAGGAGCAGAAAAACTAAGTTTTCTACTCCTTAAATTATTGCAATTATTATTTAAAGGACTTTTTCAGTGCCCTCCCTATCGGGTAGTATTTTTTTCTCAAAAACCTTGCTTGTCCAATCTCCACCACCTGATGAGATGGCTTTCTTTTTTTTTCGTTTTTTTCTTTGTCAAAAAATTTTTTGTCCGAGGGGATTTCGGAAGCAAACAAAATCATCTCAAAATGGCAAAATTCTCACTTAAAACGTACAGTCCAAAAGCTCAAATAAATGAGCCTCATTTTTACATCCTATGCAAAGGAAATAACAGCGGAAAACCACTTTCCGAGCCTTGCCCGAATTGCTTTGTTTTAACCGCCAAAACCGAAGAGGATAAGCAGTTTTTTTACTCGCTTTGTTTCGGATTGTGGAAGGCAAAATCCTTTGAATATTTTTTAAAAGGTTCTGTTATTCCATTCATTACCATTGGCGATTGTAAACAAGCTATAAATACTGGATTAGAGCAAGCCAGCACCGATTTAAAAGGCTTCAATAAGTCAGTAAAGGCATTAGAAATTTTAGAGCAGCAGGAGAAAAAATACAAAGAAACCTTGCTACTTATCAATGATGCAAAAAGAGCTATTTTTTACCGCTATATCAAAAAAAGGTAAAGCCCTTATCTCATATTTATTTTATGCTTAAAGAATAGATATTTAAACCATATTTCGCCATTATAAGAAAATAGGTGCAAAAGAAAAAAGCCTACTCAATAGAGCAGGCTTTCCCGATTTTCCGAAATCGTCTAATTCACTGATGAAGAATTAGAATATTTTTGCAACTTTCATCGCATTACCTTGCGAAAACAAGTAGTAATTTGAATTAACTTCTTGATAAAATTCAACTGCCAACAAATTTACCACCGACACATCAGCTGAAACAGTTGGAGAACCTGGCAAAGTACTAACAACACTTATTGCAGAAGTTAGAGCATTAACAGGTAAATATCCCGAATCTTGTACATCTGTCAATCCATTTGTGGCAATATCCTTCGGCTCATAGGTTCCAGTTGTACTGTTGTATTCAAAATCAGACAATACTGTAATAGCATTGATAATTTTAAAATGGGTTGCTCCAGCAGGAATATACATTCTATCTAATGGATTGAATGGGGCAATATCCAATGTTGAACTATCTCTTCCTGCACTTGGAGTAATAGTGTAAGGAGCATTAAATACGCCATTTAAAGAAGCAAATTTATTGAACTCAAAACCGTCTAAATATTGCGGTGCTACAGTTACTAAAATTGCTCTTTGACCTCTTACCTCTGAACCATCTTCAAGATTGATTCTTTTCATTATTGCGGTAATTCTCCCAGTAACTTGACTATCGCCATTATTACGGATAAGATTTGCAATACTGGTTCTCAATGATCTTCCAGCAATCGCACTACCTCCAAATTCATTCATATTCTCACGAGTACGAACGAAAGCAGGGTCAGATGCAATTTGTTCCGATGATGGTCCACCTTTTAATCCTGCATAGTAGCCATCGTTACCTTTAATTTTGAAGTGTCTAACTTCTCCGAGTGTTCCAACATATTTAATATGTCCTTTCTGTCTTGCCATAATGATACGCTTTTTTAATTATAAAATTTAGTGTAAATTTACACCATAAAAAGCTGTAAATCAATTACTTAAATAGTGCAATATGAGGCAATTAGATGTAAAGTGTTCGACAATAATTAAAACCAACTACGAAATTGTAAAAGTGGTTGATGGAGATGGTATAATTGCAAAGAATATTATTTCAAATAAAGAGGAAGAAATACGATTTTATGGTATTGATGCACCAGAGTTGACACCTTGCAAAAAACTAAAGCAGGACGAAAGAGAAACTCATTTATCAGGGCGTTTTTTGATAGAGCTTGCACACCAGTCTTATGAATTTTTAAGAACTAAGGCAAAGATTGGAAAGCGGATTACATTAATTCAAGAAGTAGGCAACGAGCAAGACCCATACGGCAGAACTTTGGCTTATGTGGTATTGCCTAACGGCAACACCTTAAACGAAATAATGGTCAAAAACGGCTTTGCAAAGGCTTATGATAAACTTTATTGTACCGAACTACCAAAGTATCAAGAACTCAATTTGAAGGCTAAAACAAAGAAAAAAGGTTTATATTTGCAGGTGGATAGGTTCTAACAAAGCAAGCTCATTTTCTCTTATTTGTCACCAATTTTACAGATTTTGTTGCCTATTTGTTGCCCAATCTTCATAACTAATTGAATATCAAAGATAATTACTTTTTGTATAGGAAAGTAACATAAACCCATGCTTTTGATACTATCCAATGATACTATCATAACTGAAGCAAGCTTGTAAAATTACCAGCGAAATTTTAACGCTAATGGCTTCTTTTTCAAAAGATTGTAGAAATTTCTGTTCTACATTTTAAAAGATCCGTCACAAATTACTAAAGATGAATAGAATTATTAAAATACGTAATCTCTTTTCTGATGTTTCTAGTATTTCTGCTTCATCCAATAACTCAAAATAAGATCATAAAAACACTACACCTTGATTCAGATACATAACCACTTGCCTACTCTTTAAAAATCCCTTCAAAAAACTCCTCCAAAACAACCGATTTTTACTAATTTCGCAACCATTCAACCTGAAAATTTCACTTATGAGCACAAAAGTCGTCATCGTAGCTGCTGCCCGAACCCCAATTGGTAGTTTTATGGGAGCTTTATCAACCGTTCCTGCCACACATTTAGGTGCAGCTGCCATCAAAGGAGCACTCGGAAAAATCAATTTAGACGCTGCTTTGGTCGACGAAGTTTTAATGGGACAAGTAGTACAAGCCGGTGCCGGACAAGCGCCCGCAACTCAAGCAAGCATCTTTGCTGGAATCCCAAATACAGTGCCCACAACCACTGTAAATAAAGTTTGTGCCAGTGGTATGAAAGCCATTATGCAAGGTGCTCAAGCAATTGCAAACGGCGATGCACATATAGTTGTAGCAGGCGGTATGGAAAACATGAGCCTTATTCCGCATTACGCACATTTGAGAACCGGAGCTAAATTTGGTCCTGTTACTTTCGTAGATGGTATGCAACGCGACGGTTTGCAAGATGCATACGACCAAAATGCTATGGGTGTTTGCGCCGATTTGTGTGCGAAAGAATACAATTTTTCACGTGAAGAGCAAGATGCTTTCGCCATTCAATCGTACCAACGTGCGGCAGCAGCGTGGGACAGCGGAAAATTTGATAACGAAGTTGTTCCAGTAGCGGTACCGCAACGCAAAGGCGAACCGATTATGGTCACGCGCGACGAAGAATACACCAATGTAAAATTGGATAAAATTCCAACCTTGAATCCGGCGTTTACCAAAGACGGAACCGTAACAGCAGCTAATGCCTCAACGATAAACGACGGTGCAGCTGCGGTGGTTTTGATGAGCGAAGCGAAAGCAAACGAACTCGGAATTAAACCTTTAGCATACATTAGAAGTTATGCAGATGCCGCGCAAGAACCAAAATGGTTTACCACTACTCCTGCAAAAGCGCTGCCTATTGCGTTAGAAAAAGTAGCACTCAGTGTTGCCGATGTTGATTTCTTTGAATTCAACGAAGCATTTTCGGTTGTTGGATTAGCGAATGCCAAAATTCTTGGTTTGCCAAACGATAAAGTAAACGTAAATGGTGGCGCAGTATCGCTCGGACATCCGCTAGGATGCAGTGGTGCGCGTATTGTTGTTACCTTATTAAACGTTTTGGCTCAAAACAATGGAAAAATTGGTGCAGCTGCTATCTGTAATGGTGGTGGTGGTGCCTCAGCGCTAGTAATTGAGTTGGCCTAATTAATTCCCTGATGAAGTACGGAATTTGTGATTTAGCGATTGTCCCCATTCGCGCTGAATCTTCTGATCGAAGCGAAATTGTTTCGCAATTGCTGTATGGAGATACTTTCGAAATACTCGAAGTACAAAAACAGTGGCGAAGAATTCGTTGTGCATTCGACAATTACGAAGGTTGGATCGACGAAAAGCAATTCTTGGAAATTTCAGAAACTGAATTTCAAAAAATCGAAGCGGAACCGACTGTGCTTAACGGCGATTTAATTGATTATCTCATCACTGCGGAAGACGAATTACTCGCAATTCCGCTCGGAGCAGTCATTAGCGGTTTGTATCACAGCAAACTAAACCCGAAAGGCTATGTCTTCGAAGGCATGAAAGTTTGCGGACAACATCCGAAGGAAAACATCGTAAAAACGGCATTTCTGTATTTGAACGCGCCGTATTTGTGGGGCGGAAAGAGTCCGTTTGGCATTGATTGCAGCGGATTCACGCAAATGGTTTACAAACTAAACGGCTACAAACTACTTCGCGATGCATCACAACAAGCAACCCAAGGCGAAGGTTTGAGTTTTATTGAAGAAAGCGAACCAGGCGATTTGGCATTTTTTGATAACGAGGATGGAAAAATCATCCACGTGGGCATCATTATGAAAGATAACTACATCATTCATGCTTCAGGGAAAGTTCGTGTAGATCGCCTCGACCACCTCGGGATTTATAATGCCGAACTGCGCAAGCATACGCACAAACTTCGCGTGATTAAAAAGATTTTTTAGGCCGGAAGCAAATTCGGGCAGTCGCTCAATTCGGGTTTACCGTGAACAAACTGGGTAAGCCATTCCCTCAGTTGTTCTATTTCATAAGGAAGTAACACTTTAACTGCTTTTTCCAATTCTTTGCGAAAAAGCTTCGGATCAAAACTAACTCGTTCCAAGATCGTCTTGGTGTACGCAACCATTGTTCCTCTCATCGTGTCTGTTTTTTACACTGGTTTGTCAAAGATACAAAATGTACTAAATCGATTTCGTACGTCCTGTGTTAAACAATCTGTAAAACAATTGTTAAAGTTTAGAACGCTTATAAACAACAAACATTTCACGTTTTCCGGGAGGTCCGGGCACTTTTTGTACTTGAAAACCGACGCTTTCTAGATTTCGTTTGATTACGGAGCGTGCTGCATAGGTTACCAAAATTCCTTCAGAATCAAGTGCTTGGTACATTCTAGAAAATATATCTGCCGACCATAGATCGGGTTGTACACGATAACCAAAAGCGTCGAAATAAATTAAGTCGAACGCGGCTTTAAATTCAATTTGCTCGAAAAGCAACTTTCGTTTTGTTAATTTAAAATAAGATGAGATCGTTTTTGCCTGCTCCCACTCTGCTTCAAACAGTTTTTCAAAAATCGGCTTGGCTGCTGGTGTATCAAGTAATTCCGGATAATTCATGGCTCGATGTTCGGCCGTTTCAATCGGATAGGCTTCAACTCCTGTATAATCAATTTCCAGTAGTTGTTCTTCTGCGTAAAGCGCCGTTAAAAGTGCGTTTAAACCGGTTCCGTAGCCAATTTCTAGGATCCGTACCTTTTTTTGTGAAAGGCGCTCTAATCCGTTTTTTATAAATACATGTTGTGCTTCCTGAATAGCGCCGTGTTTGGAATGATAATGCTCATCGACTTCGGGTAAGCGGATCGTCGATGAGCCATCGCTGGTGGTTATGATTTCTCGAATCACTCTAATTTAAGTGTTTTGATCCGCGCAATCGGTCCGCCGCATTTTTTCTCATGACAGCTAATACAGGCATTGATTGCAGCTTGGTAGTGCGTTCGTGCATTTTTTGTATCGCTGTAAATTAGTTTTTGATGCTTTAAAAACTCTTTGGCTTTCGCCTGAAAAAATGCGTCGTTATCTGTCGAATCGGTCATTTTTGCCGAATAAATCTTGTCGAAAACCACGGGATAAGTGCCTATTTCGCCGCCGCTGGTAAACGTTGCTTTTATTCGCGTATTTTCAACGTACATCTGCTCCATTAAAGCAGCCATTTCCGACATTTCATACATTTGAAACTTCGATTTTTTAGCTATAGTCGTTTTGCAATTAGCCGAATCTTTAACTTTCGCCGTTTGCGTGTCGACTTTCTTCTCGGAACAACCAAAGAAAATAAAGCTTGCCAAAAGAATGAAAAAAACGCGCATTATTCTTCGATTAGTACACCGTCTGCAGTAAATGCGTAGGTGATTTTTGGTTCGGTAATTTTATCAATTTCAGCTTGCGATTTACCCGCATCCTTCTCATAGTGCTTTAACTCATCTACTGAAACTACATCGATAAACGCTTTTCCGCTAACAATTGCTGTTGAGCCATCGGCATTTAAAGGCACGAAAAATCCGTAATCTTTAAATCTAATAAACGATTCCTTGCCTGAGGCCAAATCCATTTTCATCCAGCAACCTTTCTT
Source organism: Flavobacterium aurantiibacter (assembly GCF_002251775.1). Classification (GTDB taxonomy): domain Bacteria; phylum Bacteroidota; class Bacteroidia; order Flavobacteriales; family Flavobacteriaceae; genus Flavobacterium; species Flavobacterium aurantiibacter. The sequence continues at coordinate 9,554 of NZ_NOXX01000181.1, read as the reverse complement.
TTTGCAAACGGAACCAATTTTACTGCGAAATTTTACTTGAATGGTATCGCCTTTTTTAAGTTTAGCATACTTCTGTAGCATCTGCTCTTTTGACAATACGTTTTTATCCGATACAGACGCTCCGAACTTCGCGTAAGAAACAGTAGGAGTTTTAGAAGTATTTTCCTTCACTTCTATTTTTTCGGTTTCTTCAGCTTCAGCGGCTTCTGGTGTCTCTGTTGTCTCCGTTGCTTCCGTTGCTTCCGGCATTTCAGCTGACTGCGCAGTAGCGTCGGTATGTACTACTTTTTCTTGATTTGTAGCAACGGCTTCACTTTCTTGTTCTTTTTTACAGCTAACAAGTGCTGCACTTAACGTAACGAAAAGGAGAATTTTTTTCATGGAATTATTTTAGAATCGTTTTCAAATTTAAGGGTTTTCCTTAGATATATTTTGTTGTCGAAAAGTAGCAGGTTTTTTAGTGGTTTTTCAAATAAGTGCGCGCCAGCTCTAAGTCGGCTGCCGTGTCAATGCCAATCGATTGCTGCTCGGTTTCCACCATTTTAATTCGAAAACCGTTTTCGAGGTAACGCAGTTGTTCTAATTTCTCGCTATTTTCTAAAATACCAGCGGGCAATGCTGCAAAAGACAACAAAGCATTTTTTCTGAAACCATAAACACCAATGTGCTTGAAATATATAGTTTTCTCGCCACCTTCGCGCAGGTACGGAATAGGTAAACGCGAGAAATACAAGGCATGTTGCTTTGAATCGACAACAACTTTTACATGGTTCGGATTTTCGATTGCTCCCTGTTCCGTCAGACGAGTCATGACCGAAGCAACATCGACCGTTCGATGCACATCGTTTTCAAAAACCGACACAAGTTGTTTAAGCAGCGTGGCATCCACGAACGGTTCGTCGCCTTGAATATTTATTACAACGTCGCAATCAAGGTCTTTGACAGCTTCGGCAATACGATCGCTACCCGATTCGTGTGCTTTCAAGCTCATGAAAACGGCTCCTCCGGCGGCTTTAATAACGTCGGCGATTTCTTCAGAATCGGTTGCAACCAAAACTTTATCGAATAAGCCCGTTTCATTTACAGCGCGATACGTACGAACGATAACGGCTTCGCCACCTAAATCCTGTAATAACTTCCGCGGAAGCCGTGTTGATTCTAAACGTGCCGGTATAACTGCTATACAATTCATAGTTAATTCCATTTTGGATTCGAAGATTCTATATTAAACAACCACTGATTTACGAACTTCGATAATTCTGATTTATTTCCCAACTTAAAAGTAAAACTACCTCCTGCGGTTTCGATCGTTAAGCTAGCCAAATCTAAGTTTTTATGCCACGCGAGTTGCACCAAGTTAACCGATTGCATTTTGTGAATTGGCAGTACTGTTACTGTTTTGTCCCATAAACCTGCGTGCAAATACAAATAACCATCGGCAATTTCCAAGCGATAATTTTTTAGAGCCGCAAAATTCCAGGCAAGAACTACAGTCATCAAAACCGAAACTCCGATTACGCGATTTATGGTATCAATTTCAGGAATAAAAACCAGAGCCAAAATCGGCACAATCAAAACGAGAAAAGATGAAAAAACCGCTTTGCGCCAGTTGGATCGTAAAACCGTGTGTGCTTTTGGTAGATCGCCTAAGATAAACTTGCGAATAGATTGTACTTCTTCGCTACCAATTCCTGGAAAATCCAAAGCTGATTTTACGGCACCATTCTTTCCGAGCAATCCGCCTGCTTGTGTGAACTTAATGACGGCTATGCCTAACTTTCTTTGCAGAATATTCTGTTCGATGGTAAGCTGTTGGACTTTATTCGGGCGGATGTTTGTGTTTCTTGTACTGAGCAATCCGTACGTGAATTCTAATCCCGTTTCTTGTTGTTTTATCTGTAATCCGAAGTAACGAACAAATACCCGTATAAAATTGATAACCAGTAATAAAAATAATGCAACTAGAAGTAGTACTCCAAGTAACATTCCGTAGTTGAAAGTCTTTGACAGAGCATCTACCTCCTCCTCGCTTATTGCTTCAATATTTGCTTGCTCTATCGTTTCGTAAATCGAAAAGAAGAACGCAATAATCAGCGCTAGTGTTTTAAAATAATTCGATGTTAGCGATGCTTTCACTAAGGAACTGACGCTAACTTTTACGATTGCTAGCTGTTGTTCGGGTTCCGAAGTCGAAGTTTCAGCCAAAGCCTTCGCACTTACGTATTGGGTAAGTGTTTCTTTAAGCTTTTCGGCAACTTCTTTAGAAACAGCTTTGATTTTCACCTCAGCGTCGGCACTTCCTGCTGTATCGATAATTACCTCATAAACAGCCGTTAACTTATGGATAAACGACTGATTTAAACTTACTTGTTGAATATTTTCGAATTGAATAACGGTACGTGTTTTATTGATGATGCCGTCTTTCACCAATAAATTTCGCTCTTGTATGTTTAATTCGAATGTAAAAAACCAATATTTCAGCGCTGCAAACACCAAAAATGCCACCGCAAGTCCGAGAATTGCGAGCAAAATATACAGCGGTTGTTCGCGCATTCTTAAAAATACCACCAAAAGTAATGTAGCAAAATGCCTGATGTTATTGGTTAGCGAAAACACAAAAAGCACTAAAATGCCCGCAATGGATTGTCGTTGAGGTGTTTCGAAGTCTGCCATGTATTACTGACCTTGAATTTTACTCGCTAAAAGATCTTTGATTCGAAGTGCGATATCTTTAGGAAGTCCGTCGATGCTTAAATCGTTCGACTCGTCTCCAGCTGTATACAATTGAATGCCCGCGAGTTTAAACATGCGCGGAAACAAGGCTTCGTGCAAAGCAATGTGCTGCACGCGATTAAAAGGAATAATCGTTGTTTTGATTGATAGAAATCCGGATCGATATACAATATCGTGTTCGCGAATGGCGTAACCTCGACGTTTAAATCCGATGATAACTCCCGCGAATACAAAGAGCATGTATATCAACAATATCGGTAATCCGATGGGGAGTAATAGCGGCGCATCTTCTACTAAAAAGATAGCTGCTACAAAAGCCGCAGCGGGAATAAATGTCGCAATGGCCGCGTAGATCAGCATTACTTTCAAATAATCGGGATGCAAAACCTGCAATTCCACCGCTTCAAAATCGGGCAGTTCATTGGTTAGCAGCTGCTTGTTGGAAAAGTCGTCTATGGAATCCATTTGTTTTTTCCGAAATTAGGTTTACGCTTTTCTAGGAATGCATTTCTACCTTCAACCGCCTCTTCGGTCATGTACGCCAAGCGTGTTGCTTCGCCGGCAAAAACCTGTTGACCCACCATGCCGTCGTCGGTTAAGTTCATAGCAAATTTGAGCATTTTTATGGATGTTGGCGATTTTTCGAGAATTTCTTGTGCCCATTCGTACGCTGTTGCTTCCAGCTCGTCGTGTGGAATCACTGCATTCACCATTCCCATTTCGTAAGCTTCCTGCGCTGAGTAATTTCTACCTAAGAAGAAAATCTCTCTCGCTTTCTTTTGTCCAACCATTTTCGCTAAATACGCCGAGCCGTAGCCGCCGTCGAAACTCGTCACATCGGCATCGGTTTGTTTGAAAATCGCGTGTTCTTTGCTCGCTAGCGTCAAATCGCAAACCACATGTAAACTGTGTCCGCCGCCTACCGCCCAACCCGGAACCACAGCAATTACTACTTTGGGCATAAAGCGAATTAAACGCTGAACTTCCAAGATATTGAGTCGGTGCATGCCGTCTTCGCCAACGTAACCTTGATGTCCGCGGGCCTTCTGATCGCCTCCGCTGCAAAACGAATATACGCCGTCTTTTGGTGAAGGTCCTTCTGCGCTAAGCAAAACCACGCCGATTGATGTATCTTCTTGTGCATCGTAAAACGCACGGTACAATTCAGCGGTAGTTTTCGGACGAAAGGCATTGCGCACCTCGGGGCGATTAAAAGCAATACGCGCTACTCCGTTACTTTTGTGGTACGTTATATCGGTGTAGTCGCCTACTTTTATCCAATTAGGTTCTGATTTCATCTTTATTGATTGAGTTTTAATCCTTCTTCTGTAATGCTAATTAGTTGCTGTTTGTACAATTGACCCACAGCCTGCTTGAACGTTTTTTTACTCATGTTTAAAACCGACTTTACATCTTCCGGATGACTTTTATCGGTTAAGCCTAAAAAACCTTTGTTTGCTTTAATTTCGCTGAGCAACTTACTAGCTTCGGTTGATACTTTCGCATATCCAATGGGTTTTAAGGCTAAATCTATTTTTCCGTCTTCTCGAATTTGACGTACGTAACCTGTTAATTTATCGCCCGGACGAATGCGTAAACTCGCTGCTTCGTCGGTGTACACCAATCCGCGAAAGCGTTTGTTGACAATCATATTCACACCTAAATCGGTACGGTGACTAATCACTAAATCAACTTGATCGCCCGATTGCAAACCTTCGGGAACCTCTTGTAAAAGCTTGTTAATTTTACTGGTGGCAACCAACCTATTAGTCTTTTCATCTTTAAAGCAATACACTAGGTAACGCTTGTCAACTTCCATTCTTTTAGCTTGTTCGGCAAACGGTGCAAACAAGTCTTTCTCCAATCCCCAATCGAGAAAGGCACCAAACTGATTGATGTAATTTACTTTCAGATACGCATAATCATTGAGCGTGATGTACGGATTTAAAGTTGTTGCTACCGGACGTTCTTCGTGATCCAGGTAAATGAAAACCGAAATCTCATCGTCGATTTGCATTTGATCGGTAACATATTTGTTGGGCAATAATACTTCGTTGTCTTCGGCGTCGCCCAAAAAAAGGCCAACTGCTGTTTTTCGAAGAATTCGCAAACGGGTAAAAACTCCGATTTCCATCATAATTGGTCTATTTTTAAAGCTGTAAAATATTGATCTAGTATCAAATCGTTTGTTCTAGTTGGTGTAAAGATTTCCAAAATACGGCGATCGCTTGCTGCGAAAAACTCCGTTAAAGCTTCCGACAACTGGGCCGACGATGCCGCCGTTTGGTACGTGAAATTATACATTTTTGCCAAATGTTCGGAGGTATAACAATGTGCTGTTTCGAAAAACGTATGGAACGTCTCGTTTTCTTGGTGTCCGGGCAAAATTCTAAAAATGCCTCCTCCCCCATTGTTTATCAAAATGATCTTGAAATTTTGCGGTATGTACTGATTCCACAAACCGTTGCTGTCGTAAAAGAAACTGATATCGCCGGTAACTAAAATCGTTGGTTTTGAACTCACTACCGAAAATCCCACTGCCGTAGAAGTAGAACCATCGATACCAGAAGTTCCTCGGTTGCAATAAACCGCCAGTTTTTCCGGTAGTGCAAACAACTGCATATAGCGTATGGATGCGCTGTTCGAAACATGTAAAGCAATATCGGCAGGCACAGTTTCGCAAATCAATTTAAAAACAGAAAAATCCGAAAATGCGGCAACTGCCTCGAATTCAGATTGTTTTTCCAACTTACGGCGGTACCGCTGCAACTGCTTTTGCTTGTATGTGGACGTAACATGCTGATTGCGAACCACAAATTGCTGCTGAAAACTCGCTAGGCTCATTTTCAGGTGTTGCACGTCTAATCCAAACGTATTGTATGCCAAATGCGCATCGACATGAAAATGCGGCAAATCTGTGTACGTACGCAGTAGTGTTTTTATGCGTTTACTCACCACCATTCCGCCTAAGCTTAACAACACATCTGGGCGCAGCGATTCGGTAAACAACGTATTGCTTTCAGAAATAAACGAATCGATTTGATTGATGAATTCCGAATGACGCACATTGCTGTTTGCTTCCGTGAAAACAAGCACACTCGGATCGGACGCCAAAGCGCGGATAAACGCAGCAGAGAATTGGTCCGGCAATCCGGAGCCAATCAAGACCAATTTGCGTTCGGCAGCATTCCACAAATTGAAAAATGCGTCGAGTTGTGGCTGCTTTTCTGAAGAAGGAACGATACGCGTGCTTGAAATCCGATAATCAAAATCAGACAACGTTCGGTACAACGGCTCTTCGAATGGCGCATTTATGTGAATGGGCAATTGCTCGGAAATGGCTTTGTGTAAAGCTTTTCCCAGTTTGCGATCCGATTTTTTGGTAGGAAATTCGGGTAAATCTAAACTTTTACATACGTGATTTTTAAGGACGTGCTTCTGACGAATCGTTTGGCCATCGCCGATGTCAATTTTATGCGGCGGCCGATCGGCAGAAATAACAACCAACGGAATGCGACTGTAAAACGCTTCTGCAACAGCAGGATAAAAATTTAAAACAGCCGAACCCGACGTACAAATTACAGCAACCGGTTTTTGCAATTCCAGCGCCATGCCCATTGCAAAGAAAGCAGCACTGCGCTCATCGGCCACACTGTAACAACTAAATTGCGGATGTGAAGCAAAACCGATAGTTAATGGAGCGTTGCGCGAACCGGGCGAAATAACCACGGTAGTAATGTTGTACAGCAACAAATGTTGGATGATGGATTGCGCAAGTGTATTTTCTGGTACGATCATGTGTAGATTCCTGTTTCAAAGGTACGGCGTAGCGGATAAAAGTTCCTAATTTTGACGATAATTCCCGATTCAACATGCTAATCAGACCTGTTCGTACCTCCGATGTTCCCGAAGTAGTTGCCATTGTTAACTACGAAATTGAAAACAGCACATCGATTTACGAAGAGCAAACACGTAGCCTCGAAGCCCAACAGGAACTCATTGCATCGATAACCGACGCAGGTTTTCCGTTTCTGGTTGCAGAAATCGACAATCGCATTGCCGGCTTTGCTTGCTACGGAACGTTCCGCAAAAAATACGGGTACCGCAACACCGTAGAACATTCTGTTTACGTCTCGAACGATTTTCGCGGAAAACAAGTGGGTTCTTCCCTATTGCAAGCACTCATCGATTGTGCAAAAAAACAACAGCTGCATGTATTGGTAGCTTGTATCGACACCCAAAACCCAAAAAGTATTGCTTTTCACGAGAAGTTTGGTTTTAAAAAAACCGCAATTTTGCCGAGAATAGCCGAAAAAAAAGGCAAAATCCTCGATCTTGCCATTTTACAATTGGATTTACGCCTTGATTAAATCGACGATTCGCGAATCGAGCGGACTAACAGACGATGAGAAATCGGTTACTAAATTTCCTTTTTCGTCGATAAAGAATTTGTGGAAATTCCACATCACTGTAGAATCTTTGACGCCATTTTTTTCTTTGGAAGTAAGCCATTGATATAAAGGCGATTGACCAGCACCTTTGGTTACCATTTTTTCCATAATCGGGAAATCAATACCGTATTTTACCGAACAAAACGATTTAATTTCACTGGCAGAACCTGGTTCTTGTCCGCCGAAATCGTTGCTCGGAACCGCAATAACCACGAACGTATCGCCGCCGTATTGCTTGTACAATTTTTCAAGCTCGGCGTATTGCGGCGTAAATCCGCATTCCGAAGCTGTGTTTACTAAAAGTACTTTCTTTCCTTTGAGTTGGGAGAAATCGAACGAATTCCCGTTTATGTCATTTACTTTAATGTCGTAGAAATTCATAGAAGCTTTAATTTGTTGATTAGAAGTTGGTACTGAAACAGCACTTGCAGTTTGTTGTGCCGAGTTGTTGCAAGAAAACATGAGTGCCGCCGCGCAGCATATAAATAGATTTTTCATGTGTAGTTTTATATCAAAAGTACTATTTGCGTTCTAAACAGATGATAATATTTTTATAAAGTCGACTTTCGGGTACCTACGCTTCCCAAAAAAATAAATTATATTTACGGTATAACAAAAAATGCATGGAACAAGAAGTACTCATTCCCTTACTCCTTAAAAAGGACGAAAAAGCCTATACGATGCTGTATGATATGTACGCGAAAAATCTGTATGGCGTGATTTACAATTTGATGCGCGACAAAGAAGAAGCCGAAGACGTGCTTCAAGAAGTACTTGTGAAGATTTGGAAGAATATCGATTCTTACAATACTTCCAAGGGTCGTTTTTTCACTTGGATTGTGAATATTGCACGCAATGCAAGTATCGATCGGTTGCGTTCAAAAGGATTTAACAATGCGCAAAAAAACCTATCCGTAGATAATTTCGTACATCTACTTGATGACAGCAATAAAGCAAACTTCAAAATCGATTCAATTGGAATTCAAGAATTCATTAAAAAATTGAAACCCAAGTGTATCAAAATTATCGATTTGTTATTCTTTAAAGGTTACACGCAACAAGAAGCTTCTGAAGAATTGGAAATCCCGCTGGGGACGGTTAAAACCCAAAACAGAAATTGTATAGCAGACCTTAGAAATTTATTGCAAGTCTAATGGAAGTAAATGAATTTATCACCTCGGGAATCCTTGAACTGTACGTTTACGGAGTAGCTACTGAAGCCGAAGTTGCCGAAGTAGAGCGCATGGCGGCCGAGCACCAGATAGTACGCGACGAAATTAAATCGATTGAAACAGCGGTTGTTAGTTTGTCGTACACGATGGCGCCTTACTTGTCGGGCGAAAATTACCAACGCATTGCAAAAGCTATTTTTGGCAATGAAATCCAAGCACCAAAACCCGTAAAAGTTATCGGATTGGCCACGTATATTGGTTACGCTGCCTCGGTATTGTTCTTGTTGGGTTGCGGTTATTTGTTCTTTGAGAATCAGAACAAAGAGGCGGCGCTGAGCTCGGTTAACGAAGAAAAAGTGGCACTCACGAAGAAAATTGATACGTTAAATCAGGTTAATGAGAGTCGTTTAGCGTTGGTTAACGTTTTGAGAAGCAAGGAAAATACGGTAATCGATTTGGCGGGTCAGGCTATTGCACCGGAATCGTCGGCACGTATTTACTGGAACAAAGCGTCCCAGGAAGTGTACGTAGATATTGCGTCGTTGCCGGAGCCACCGGAAGGAAAAGTGTATCAAATCTGGTCGTTAAAGCTAGTTCCACAACTTACGCCAACGTCTATTGGTACGATTGCAAACTACGACTCGTCGGCCGAGAAAATCTTCAAAGTTGAGCCTACGGGCGATGCGGAGGCGTTTGGAATTACGCTCGAACCCGAAGGAGGAAGCGCTACACCAACGATGGAGCAGTTGTACGCACTCGGAAAAGTTTAAAATTTTTTATTGCTGATTTGGGCGCAACCCACCCCCACTAAACCCGGCCGGGGTCAGGCTTTCCATTTCAACCCACTCACAGGGCGGTTTTCGCTGTGCTAAACAATTGTGTTTCTTAGGTCACACAATTCTTTTGCAGCTCAATACCGCCCTGTTTCGTTTGGTTTCCATTGCAATCCTTTGCGCGGGGTGAGTGCATGGGGAGAGATGTTTGAGAAAAGAAAGCCCCAACAAACAAGTACTGATGGCGAGTTTAACCTATAATCTCAAAAAATACCTCAAATTCAACACCCGCAAACCCATATTACAAGCCGAAGTTATTGCTACGATAAAAGGAAAAGTAAAATCAAACCTAAAAAGCACTTTTTATCGGGTACTGTCCGACAAACTGTGTAAGTTGAAAAATAATGGGGTTTTAAAACCCCATT
>NZ_NOXX01000191.1 GCF_002251775.1 Flavobacterium aurantiibacter | reverse complement strand
ATTTTATTGATTTTTAATCAATTATGTTTTTTGTCGTGTGCTAAAAAACAGTTGTTAAAAATTCTTTCTTGCAATTCAACAAAACTTGTAATTTTAGCACATGAGTGATACACTAAAATATTGGTACCTGCGCGACCATAAGTTGTTTCAAGTGCTTAAAAACGAGCAAATCAAACAACTCTGTATCATCACGGGTTTTAAAAAAGCAAAGCACAACGAGATTATCCGCCTATCTGAAATCGAAGAACCGCGGATTTTCCTACTTAAAAAAGGACGTATAAAACTTACCGTGACCGACGAAGCGGGCAACGAATCGGTTGAAGATTTGCTCGAACGCGGCGATTTGTTTGGCGCCCTCACGCTGGAACCCGATACCACCTACACCACAGAAGCGAAAGTGCTTTCCGACGAAGTGCTCATTTGCAGCTTTACCGTAGCCGATTTCGAGAACTTATTGCTCAAATATCCCGAATTAGCGCTCAGTTATACCAAATTCGTAGGCTTTAAAATGCGTCGGATTCGCAACAGCTATCAAAACTTGATGCGAAAAGAAGCCAAATCACGTTTGTTATACTTCTTAAACGATTGGTCGGAGAAAGACGGCGTAAAAACGGGATCAACGGTTACCTTAGAGAATTTTCTGACGCAGGCCGACATTTCTCAAATTATTTGCTCGTCGCGGCAAACTGCCGTTCAATTGCTGTCGGAGCTTGAAAATACGGGCGTTATTACCTATAACCGCAAAGAAATTACCTTTCCGAATTACGCTAATTTTAAGAAATTAGTGGCAAGTGTCGGCTAACCGACATTTTCATTTTGTGAGTTGCCGCAACTTTGCTTCAACTTTAAAACCTAACAAAATGAAATTACGTATGGTACTATTGTGGTTGGTAGCCGGGATGGCTGTTAGCTACGGTCAGCAAAGCGCTGACAAAATTTCGAATTACAATGTTGAAAAAGGCTTGGCGCTGGAAGGCTACGATCCGGTTTCGTATTTCTCGAACGGCGGTCCGCAGAAAGGCGATGCTAAGTTTAAAGCGTCTTTTCGCGGGGTAACGTATTACTTTAAGTCGGAAGCAAACCAAAAATTGTTTTTGGCCGATGCAAAAAAGTACGTTCCACAATACGGCGGCTGGTGCGCGTATGCGATGGGTGCTAATGGCGAAAAGGTTGAGGTTGATGTAAAGACTTTTAAAATTTTAGACGGGAAATTGTATTTGTTTTACAATGCGTACTTTAACAACACTTTAAAAAGTTGGAATAAGGATGAAAAGAATTTGAAAACCAAAGCTGATGCAAATTGGCGTAAAATCAATCAGTAATGAAAAGTAAAATTGTTTACCACATTGCCCGATTTGCCGCAGCTGGCATTTTATTGCAAACTTTGTTTTTCAAATTTACAGGAGCCGCTGAAAGTGTTTGGATTTTCACACAGCTGGGTGTTGAACCGTTTGGACGTATCGGTTCGGGTATTGTTGAATTAATTGCGGCTATTTTGCTGATTTCAGGTAAATATTCACGTTGGGGCGCATTACTTGCCGGAGGAACTATGTTTGGCGCGGTTTTTTCACATATATTTGTTTTAGGACTGGAAGTGCAGAACGACGGCGGATTTTTGTTTATTTTGGCGGTAATTGTTCTTGTTTGTTCTTTCTTTGTATTTAGATATCCCGTAAAAAGGATTGAAACTAAAATGTAACTCATGATGTTTTCTGCTGTTGACGCTGGACTTGATAATTTGCTGTTTGTTTTAGAACAGCTCGATAATGCTGCTTATACCGCTAAGAATTCTTCTTTAAGCGAAGCCAGCATTGGAGAACACACGCGTCATATTATCGAAATGTTTCAGTGTTTGGAACAAGCTTACACTACAGCCGAGGTTCATTACGACAACCGTAAGCGCGACCTGCTGCTTCAAACTTCGGTAGCAGCAGCCATTGATGCTATAAATGGTCTGAAAGTAAGCTTGATCAAAGATGATAAGTTGCTTGCCTTAGTGCAAACCGTCGACGGACAAAACCTGAACATCGCTACAAATTATCAGCGCGAATTGCTCTACAACTACGAGCATTGCATACATCATCAAGCCTTGATTAAAGTGGCGCTACTCGGAATTAAAGATATCGACATTCCTGAAAGTTTTGGCGTTGCGCGCTCAACTATAGCTTACCGACAGCAATGTGCACAGTAACTGTTGTTTCCAAAAACAATAAATTAATTATCACTTCGAACCGCGACGAGGTTACTTATCGTCGTGCCGAAACGCCGCGGTTTTACGAAGTGAAAGGGAAATCGGTTTTTTTTCCGAAAGATCCTGCTGCCGGCGGAACTTGGTTTGCAACCGATACCCAGCAAAAAGCCATTGTTTTACTGAATGGCGCCTTCGAAAAGCACAAACACCAACCGCCGTACCGACTAAGTAGAGGTTTGATTGTCTTGGAATTACTGATTCAAGACGATATTATTGCGGGTATCGATTCGATTGATCTCGATCGCGTGGAGCCTTTTACCTTAGTGATTTATCAAAACGGTAGTTTACACGAATTTCGTTGGAATGGTTCCGAAAAGTTTCTAAAGCTCTTATCGAGAAACGACAACCATATTTATTCGTCGGCTACCTTGTACGATGCCGAAACCCGATTGGAACGCGAACGTTGGTTTGCCGAGTTTTTAGAAAGGAATCCGCAGCCAGATGCCGATACCATTTTCAAATTTCACAACTTGAAAAATGCCGGAAACTCTCAAAACGGTATAGTAATGAAGCGCGCAAATCAACTGCAAACCATAAGCATTACTCAATTAGTAGAAACCGATACAGGTTTGGAAATGAAGTATGTTGATTTGCTCGAAAACAAAGAAAACCCGATATCCGTTGCTTAAAATCCGCATTTTTTTTCATAAACTATTCAATTGGGAATATTGGCCGTTTCAAGTGGTTTATGTTCCCATTTATTTTCAATGGGCATTTTATGCCTTGCGCGAGCGCCATATTTTCTTCTTTAATGCTTGCAATCCGAATATCAAGAACGGCGGTTATTTGAATGAAAGTAAGAAAGATATTTACGATCAGTTACCCAAAGAAGCGTATCCGACTACAATTTTAGTTTCGCCGGATGCAGATTTCGAGAGCTGTAATGCCGAACGGGAGCGCAACAACATTGTATTTCCGTGCATTGCTAAGCCCGATATGGGTTTGCGCGGATCGGCTGTTGTTAAGTTGGAAAACTCAGAACAATGGTTGAATTATCACCAACAAGCCGACTTCAAATACATTTTACAAAATCTGATTCCGTACAGCAGTGAGGTAGGAATCTTTTATGTGCGCTTGCCTGGCGAAGAAAACGGGCGCATTACCGGAATTGTTGGTAAAGAATTTTTGACTGTGGTTGGTGATGGAAAATCGACGATTGAACAGTTATTGCTGAAAAATTTACGTTTTGCGATGCAACTTTCGGCGATTAAAAGGCAAGGTGCGATTAATTTGCAAGAGGTTTTAGAAGTTGGAAAAAGTAAAATTATTGTTCCGTTTGGGAATCACGCTCGCGGATCGAAATTTTACGATTACTCGGATTGGATTACAACTGAAATGTGTTTAGGTATTGAAAAATATGTAAAGCAAATGCCCGATTTTTATTTCGGACGAATTGATGTGATGTTTAAATCAAAAGCCGATTTACAAGCGGGGAAAAATTTTATGTTTGTGGAAGTGAATGGTGCAGGTAGTGAACCGACACATATTTATGATCCGAAGCACGGGATTTTCTTTGCTTGGAACGAGTTGTGCCGACATTTCGCGTACATGTATCGTATTTCTAGGATGAATCACAAACGCGGTTTTCGATACCTTACGTTTCGCGAAGGCATGGCAGAATTACGCATGCATAACAAGCTCAATCAGACCATCCAAAATTTTTAATGAAAGTACTTAGAGCGCTACTGGCCGGATTTGTCATCTCTTTTATAGGGTCGGTTCCGCTTGGATACTTAAATTTAGTAGGCTTTTCAATTTATTCCCAAATCGGAATCGCCGATTTACTTGCCTTTATTGCTGGAGTTGTACTCATTGAAGCCCTAGTAATTTCGAGCACGTTCTATTTCGCGGCTCTGTTGAGTAAGCAACAGCGTTTGCAGTTTTTTTTGAAGTTGTTTTCGAATTTCTTTTTGATTGCCATCGGCTTTTCCCTGCTGTTTTCTTCTGTGGAAACACAAACTACAGTAGCCAATCCTTTCGAAAGTTTCGGTTCGTTTCAAAGAGGTATTGTATTAAGTAGTTTAAATTTTTTTCAATTGCCGTTTTGGGTAGCTTGGAACATTTACGTGGTTTCTTCTAAGTTCGCCGACACAAGGCTTGATCGATTTAGCTTCTACTTGGGTGGGACGTTAATAGGAACTACCGTGGGCATGTTAACGTTTATTTTCTGTCTCAGTTATTTAAATAGTGGCGCATTTACCGGTACATTTTCGTTGAAGCAGATTTTGGGAGCTGCGTTTTTACTCTTAGGCGTGGTTCAATTATCCATACTGCTGTACAAACGAATTAGCGTTTCAAAGTAAAATGTCCGAGGTGAATTCGTTTATCTGCGCGGATCACCCGAAACCAATAATCGTCGGAGAACATATTTTGTCCGTTGTACGTACCGTCCCAACCTTCGCTATCGGATTGTAGAGAAGTTAGAATTTTTCCGTATCGATCGAAAATTATTATTTCAATACCCGGTTCAAATACGGCATTTTTGATCTGCCACGTATCGTTGAATCCGTCTCCATTTGGGGTGAAGAATTTTGGATAATTTAATAGCACAACATCTCTACTGAGATCGCCGCAACCAAAAACATCGGCTGCTGTTATCGAATATACGCCAGGCGTGAGATCGGTGAAATTTCCGTTATTTTGAAACGGACCGCCATTGATGCTGTATTCATAAGTACCATTGCCGCTTGCCACTGCTGTAATCGAGTTTTGATTTTCAGTCCAGTCTGAAGTTACAATGGTGAGATCGGTAGGGGAGGAGCTTGCAGTTACGACGTATTCGATAGTGCTTTCGCAGAATTGAGAACCGTAGTTGTTTCGGCACGTAAGGGTGTACGTGCCTGCTTCGTCGACGCGAATAAACTGTGCAGTCGATCCGGTGCTCCACAGATAGCTGTCAAATCCATTTTCCCCAAATAAAAAGACATCGTCGCCGTTTTCGCAGAGAATTTGTGCTGGTTGTGGTTGTAAGGTCGGATTTTCACCTACCCAAAGAGTAAATTGTGTTCGACCGTAACAAATATCAACCGCTAAGTTATCGACGCGGACGTAAATGATTTGCGGATTGGTCGTATTTTGAAAACTACTGGGATTTTCGATTCTATTTGTATTACTGTCTCTTTGTCCTGGATCAACGAAGTAATTGATTTGATACGGGCCAATTTGTTGATTTCCAAGGATTTCTTGTTGAAGTTGCGTTAAATCAAAGCTTGCAATTGTCTGATTTTCAGTCACACATTCGAGAATGTCTGGATTTGCGGGCGAATTAGCAACAGCAACAGCTTGTATGGTATTTACGTTAACGGAATAGAAAATTCGTCGGCCGCAGGAATCTTCAATTTCAAAATCATAAATGGCGTTTGTAAGATTCTCAAAAATGTTATTGTTGCCATTCTCTAGTACAGATGGTACGCCATCAATTGCTAAGATTCTGAAATCGTACGGAGGAACACCGTTTACTTGGATTAAAACGTCTTTATTTGAAGCACTTCCTGAGCAGTCGATGTTTAGCGCAGAGACTACTTCTAAGTCGCCTGAAAATGTAAAAGGTTCAAAAATTTCATAACAATTAGCGTTTCCGTTATTAAAGCTTTGATACACTTTTATAATTCGAAACGTGCCTATTATTGATTGATTTAGAAGCGTTTGTCCGTTGCTTAATGCAATAGAATTTGTTTCATTTGGATCCGTATTTTCAGGGTAATTTTCTCCAGTAAGCGGATGTTCCCAGACTTGTTCCGTTGGATTAAATCGTTGCCACCAATAACTATTTCCTAAAATACTTCCCGTATCGTTTACCGTTAAATTAAACGATCCACAATTTTGCTCGTAGTTGTAATTGTTTGTGCCACTAATATAACCAACAATGGTCACTGCAAGCGTCTGTTGCACGCCACAGACATCTAATCCTTCAAATACATAGTTTCCAGCTGGTAAAGTCGGGATAAAAGCAGTTCCACTTGTTAAAAACGTAGAAACATTGGCAGGTAACGGAACGGGATAGGCGGCTGGAGCTGCAATTATTTGCAGACTTGTTAAGGCATCATTTCCAGAGCGAACACGAACGGATCCAAAACCAGAGGTACAACTGGCCGCGGTACTTGCATTAAGCGCCAGAGGTTGGTAAGGCTGGATAGTAGCGTCGGTAACGTCGGTCGCATCGTATATGGTTCCGCAATTATCTACTAGTGTAAAATCATAAGTACCCACAGGTAAATTCGTGATAACTAAATCGCCACTACTAGCTACTATATTTCCAGTAACGTCTAAGGGAACTGGATTGGGATACGCAGCAGGTGCGGCCACCATCGTTGCTTGTACGATTTCTCTATTCTGCGGAAGCGAAATACGAATGGTTCCCGTACCTGTGTTGCAATTGGCGTTTGATGCTCGTGTTTCGGGTTCAATTTCTTCTTCGATTATTTCGTATTGCGCCGTCGCAGTTCGTCCACAAGCATCAGAAATAGATACTTCGTAAATTCCGGGAGGCGGTAAATCAGTTTCACTTCCAAATGTGATTGTAGTTTCTGTAAATGGTCCGGGGTAAGTTGCAACAAAATCTGTCGGAACAAAAGTGGCTGGCGCAGTGGTGAAATTGACAAAATAGGGAGGAGAAACATTACTCACACTCAAAATCAGATTATCTTGTGAGCATTCGTTAGGTTCGCCACTTAATGCCACAGAGGGAGCAAATGATATTTCGTTTCCATTACTGTTGAACGTTGTGTTGCAAGAGTCGACTATTTGTAGGTCGTAAGTGTAAGTTACTCCTGGAAATAGTTCAAAATCGCGGCTAAGTTCAAGTAAATCGAGCGGTCCGTTTGGTATCACAGTAGATACAACCACTGTTCCTGTTGGGTAGTTAATCGTATAAGTTGCAGTTAATGGATAGATTAAAGTGGTTCCATTACTAGCCGTTAATGCATTTGTGGATGTGGTAGACGTGCACGAGTTGATGGTTAGTGGTAATGTGTTTAAGCCAATGGATATTTGATTCAGCGGCAGTGTCAACGTATATTCAAAAACATCTGAACCACACTGATCCGTAACACGTACTAAGAATTCTCCGGAAGGTAATCCGGAAAAGACATTGGAAGTTTGTTGCGGAAAAATGATTGGTCCGCTTATAATATCAAACAAATACGGAGGGTTTCCTGAAGCAACATTGACTGTTAAAACGCCTGCGTTAGTGTTGCAGTTGCTGGCTACGCTTTGTGCAATCGAAAAGTCAAGTTCGGTTAATTGTTGTAGTATAGTAAAGTCTTCACTGGCCGAATTTTGCTCGTTTCCTAAAGTTTGTACGGCTGTTAGGCGGTAATTCCCCGCAGTGAGTGTGCCACGTGTTAAAGTACTGAATTGATCTACGGGAGTTGTTGTATTGGGAAGTTCGTATATGAAAAAAGTAATGTTACTACCTGCCGTCTGATTATTTACAACAATAGAAATACTTCCGTTTGAAGGACAGGTTTCGGGCGTAGGTGTAACGTCAACGGTGAATGCGGTAAGCTGGCCGTAACTTTGCGAAAAAAGTAATAAGAAAAACAGCACGTACTTCATGGTAACGGCTTTTAGAGATGGGGAAAATACCTAACTTTTGTAAAAATACTAAATTTTTTATATTTTACAACTGATTTTAAGCATTTCAGTTCATCCTTTTAATTAACTTTTTGCTGTATCTTTTCTAGCAATGGAATTACGCGTTCCAATGCCATAGCACGAGATCCTTTCACTAAAATTAATGTATCAGTTAGGTCCTGTTTGAAATTAAGCTCAAAATCATCGAAACTAGTGTAAAAACCTTGGTGTTCAAACCTGTCCTTAACGGCGGAAAAACTTGGTCCGATAAATATAGTCGGCAGCTTTAAATCATTTGCTAATTTGATCAACAGTGTGTGTTCCTTGGGGCTTTCGTCACCCAATTCAAACATGTCTCCTAAAATAGCCAATTTGCGTGCTGCTTTTGACAACGAAAGGTTTTTTAAAGCAGCTTCCATGCTACTTGGATTTGCATTGTAAGCGTCGGAAATAATCTCAATTTTTCCAATTTTGATGTTTTGCGACCGGTTGTTTGTAGGTGTGTATTGTGCAATTGCCGATTTAATGTTTTCTATTGGAATTTCGAAGTAAGTACCAATTGCAACTGCAGCACAAATATTGGGGATATTGTATTTGCCAACTAGTTTTGACACAATTTTTTGGTCACGAAGCATAACGCCTACTTCAGCCTCGTTTGTTAAGTTTTGAAATTGTATATCAGCTTTAGCATTTGAAATTCCGAAAGAAACAGTTTTTATACTATTAGATTTTTGAACTTGTGTGCTGTCGTCGGCGTTGATGAATGCTACCTTTTGTCGTGCTGCTAAATGTTTGTATAATTCCGTTTTTCCTTTGATGACACCCTCGATACCGCCAAAACCTTCGAGGTGCGCTTTTCCGAAATTAGTAATGTAACCAAAATCCGGCTCAGCTATTCGACATAGTTGTTCAATTTCTTTCTGATGGTTTGCGCCCATTTCAACAATTCCTATTTCAGTTTCTCTGTCGAAAGACAACAGTGTTAACGGAACACCGATATGATTATTTAAGTTGCCAACTGTTGCTTTGGTATTGAATTTTTCTTGTAATACGACATGGATTAACTCTTTTGTGGTTGTTTTTCCGTTGCTGCCCGTAAGTGCAATAATAGGAATGCCCAGAAAATTTCTGTGATAGTGGGCTAATTGTTGCAAAGCAATTAGGCAATTATCAACCAAGATCGTACGGTGATCGATCACATATTTAGGATTGTCAATTACTACGTACGCAGCGCCCGCTTCAAGTGCGTCTGCCGCAAATTTGTTCGCATCAAAATTTGGTCCTCGAAGTGCAAAAAAGATTGAGTTTGATCTGATTTTACGCGTATCAGTTGAAATACCGGCAGATTCTAAAAATAATTGGTGTAAGTCAGATATCGACATGAGCAACGAGATAATATAAAAGTGTATGAAAATACTAAAAAAAAGTAGCCGATTCTTGTGAAATCGGCTACTCTAAGATTACTTTTTTTGGAGCTTAATTTCTAGCTCGTTTTTTCTTGTCTGATTTCGGACCAACACGCGACATGGCGCAACGGAATCCGATGTAATCAGTAGCCATATCTTGTGGGAAATATCTGCGTTGTGCAGGATCCAACCAGTAAGCGCGGTCTCTCCAGCTTCCACCTTTGAAAACACGAACATCATCGTTTACAAGCGTAGTTCTTTTGCTAGACTTATCGTATTTTCTAGTCATCTGTCCTATGCTATCAACCGAAACATTGTGCTTAGGAGAGTCGTACATGCGTTTTGTATCCTTAGATTTATCATCGTCCTCGGAGTTACCGAAGTCAAAGTAACGAGTAGATTGCTTGTCGCCGTCGCGGTAATTTCTCATGTCTGACTTGTCAAAGTTTTGACGTAGATAAGTTTCTTTCTCATCAACTGGTACCGTCGCAATTTGTCCTGGAAAATTTCTCGCCATAATTCTACCGTTGCTGATAGTGTCATACTTGATATTTTCAGGAGTTACTAACTCTACTTTACCATCCTCACCAATCTTTTGCTTGGTATACACGTTTCCACGATAGTAGTTGAAATCGTTAGCTTCATCATCAACAATTGGACGATAAACGTCGGCAACCCACTCTGATACGTTACCTGCCATATCATATAATCCAAAGTCGTTTGGTGGATACGATTTTACAGCGTTTGTGATATCTGCTCCGTCGTCAGACCAGCCTGCAATCCCACCGTAGTCACCTTTAGCTTGTTTGAAGTTGGCTAATTGATCGCCACGATATTTTCTAGTTCCTGAACGCGTGTAGGTTCCTTTCCAAGGATATTTCTTTTGTCCTTTGTAGTTGTTGTATTCACGATTACCTACGTCAGAAGCAGCTGCATATTCCCATTCAGCTTCTGTTGGAAGTCTGTATTCAGGTGACATAATACCTGAACTGATTTGAGCATAAATATTGGTAGGCTCTTTCGTTTCACCTGGCTGACCTTTAGAACCTTTAGTCTTAATTGGTTTCGCTTTACCATTTCTACCTTTCAATACAATTTCTTCGTTACCACCGTAGGTTTTTGTAGGTGCTGCCAAGTACGTTTCAGTACTAAATGTACTTTCTGCACTTTGATTTAAAATCTTAGCATCTTTTTTCAAGTAGCCATTTTTCTCAAGAAGTGCTTCGTTTACACGGTCAGTTCTCCATTTAGCAAATTCAGTTGCTTGAATCCAGTTAACACCAACAACTGGGTAATTGGAATACGCTGGATGACGCAAGTAATAGTTGGTCATCGCTTCGTTATATCCTAAACGATTTCTCCATACCAAAGTATCAAGCAAAGCACCTTCGTAAATATTTTTATAGTTGTCTTCCGTTGGTGGAAAAACTTTTTTCAACCAATCTAAGTATTCCATGTACATTAAATTGGTAACTTCAGTTTCATCCATGTAGAACGACTGAACGTGTTGCTGGTTTGGACTGTTGTTCCAATCGTGCATCACATCATCTTGAACTTTACCCATAGTAAAAGTTCCACCTTCAACGAGTACTAAGCCTGGAGCAGCTTGCTGGTTCTTGTACTTCGTGTTTACTTGAAATCCTCCTCGCTTGTCGTTTAACTTCCATCCAGTAGCGGAAGAAGTGTTTTTTCCGCCAGAATTTTTGCTACAACTGGCAGCAACAAAGACAAGTGCCATCGACAAAATCAAGCGTACAGCCGGAAATTTGTTTATTTTCATACGTTCAGCAGGTAATAAAATTTTGGAGCGCAATATAACAATTAACTCTTATATCGCAACACATTTTTAAACAATTACAAGTGCTTTCTTAAATCTGCACAACCTTAGAACGAATTAAGCATCTATTTATTGTTTTTCCCTACATTTTAAATTTATTTTTACCGCCGAAATATTTACCAAAAGTTTACGTTTCCTTACTGATGCGCACATTTCTAGTAATTTTCCTTGTCGTTTCTATTCGTTTGTTCGGGCAAACAAATGGTTCCATATCTATCATCTGGAGTGAGCCGAAATTTAATGCCGCGACGGGCAAGCTAATCAATCCGCTTTCTTTTGATGCCACACATTATGTATATGATGCTGAGGAGCATATAATCGAGTACGCACAAATATTAAAGGACATTCGCTCAGGGAGCTACGATGTAGAATTAACAAACGTAGTAACCGCTCCACTTTCAAGCATACAATTGTCGACACTTGGACAAGTAAAGCTGCCCAATAACTTCAATGCAAATTTTTTTATTTCAAAGAGCAGAAACCAAACAAAAGCGCGAATTAAGGTTAATGCGGTTGCTCGTATCAACGGAGCAGCTGTTCGTTTAGAGTCATTTTCTTATAATTTACGCCCGAAACAGGAAGTTCAAGAGCGTGCTCAGGCTTCGTTTACCGGTATTCAAAATTCAGTGTTAACTTCGGGAAATTGGTACAAATTTGCCATTGAAAAATCGGGTCTATACAAGATTTCTCGTTCCTTCTTGCAACAATTGGGCATTAACGTCAATCAAATTGATCCGCGGCAAATTCGTCTTTTTGGAAACGGAGGACGAATGCTTCCGCTGCGAAACAATGTTGATTATCCCACCGATTTAGCCGAAAATGCGATTTTTGTAGCCGGTGAATCCGATGGTAAGTTTGATGCTACAGATTATATTTTGTTCTACGGCGAAGGAGTAGACAATTGGAGCTTAGAAAATGTCACCCACAATAACTTGTACGCTACTGAGACCTATTATTATATAACGGTGAGTGGGCAAGGGAAACGAATTTCCACTTTCGTGGAACCTGAGCAAGCCGCTACAACAACTTTCGACAGTTATGACGCGTACTTATACCATGAAAAAGACTTGGTTAACGTAGCTCGTTTAGGGAGAAGGTGGTTTGGCGAAGATTTTACCGTAGAAAACGAACGCTCCTTTGAATTTGAGCTGCCGGAATTAGTTGCTGGAACCGAAGCACGAATTACGGTTTCTGCCTGCGCATCGGCGTTCACTGCCACTAAGTTTAATTTCTTAGTTAACGGTGCTGCGGGAACAACGATAAACTTAAGCGCTCTTACCATTGCAAACAGTACCACTATACAAGGTTTTGCCGGTAATAGCACTTTTACAGTTCCTGCAACTCAAAACATGATTGTAGATGTCGAATTCGACAACAACGGAGTTCCAGGATCTAGAGGATTTTTAGACTATATTATAGTTAGAGCTAAAGCCCGGCTTGCAGGCAATAATACATCGTACAGATTTTGGGTTGATAATTTACCAACAGCTGAGCCTGTCGCACAGTTTAATATCACTAACTCCTCAGGGATTGAACAAATATGGGATATCACAGACATTTATAATGTGAAAGCAATTTCAAATGCAGCAGCTCAAAATACGTTGAGTTTTAAGTTTGAAACTGCCAATAGCCCGCGATTTCTCGTCGTAGACGAACAGAACTTTCTCACTCCGAGAAGGCTTTCTAATTCCAAGGTGGTAAATCAAAATCTAAAAGGAACCATATTTAACTCGCAAAGCGCTGCTTTTACAGACATCGATTACATCATAATCACACCAAAACTTTTTGCTTCTGAAGCCGAGCGCTTAGCAAATTTTCATAGACTTCAAAGCGGTCTTAACGTTAAAGTCGTAGAATTAGAGCCCATATTTAACGAATTTGGAGGTGGTAAACAAGACATTGGCGCTATCCGAAATTTCATCAGATACGTGTATCACAATGCATCGTCGCCAGAAAACCGACTCAAATACCTCTGTCTTTTTGGCGATGCTTCATACGATCCACTAAATCGAACACGGAACAACACTAATTTCGTCCCTATTTTTCATGCCGTAGATCCGTTCTCGCTCTCTTCGTCTTTTATCTCAGACGACTTTTTTGTTTTATTGGATGATTCCGAAGGGAATATGAATCCCGCTGCTGCGACAGGTCTCGACGTAGCTGTCGGCAGAATGCCCGTAAACTCACTTGCACAAGCTGCCGAAATGGTTAATAAAGTGATCGAGTATTACGATTTTAAATCCTACGGTCGTTGGAGAAACAACTTCGTTCTCATTTCCGACGACGTCGATGCCGCCACTGAAGCGCGCTTGCAACGCGGTATTGATGAATTGGCCGCCGATATTGTAGCCGCAAAACCCTTTGTTAATGTTACGAAAATACACACCGATAGCTATATTCAGGAAAGTTCTGCGGGAGGCGATCGATATCCGAAAGCGCGTACTGATTTTGTAAACGAATTCGGTAAAGGTGCTCTGGTTTTCAATTATTTCGGACACGGCGGAGAAGATGGTTTAGCGCATGAACGTATTCTTGAAAAAACGGATGTGCAAAACCTAACGAATCGTTACAAATATCCGCTGTTCGTTACGATAACATGTGAATTCACTCGTTTTGACAATCCAGGCCGACCAACCGCTGGAGAATTTATGTATTGGAATCCAGCAGGCGGAGCAATTTCTTTGCTTACCACCACACGCCAGATTACCATCGATGCCGGACAGCAGATTAACGAAGAGATTGCATCAAACTTATACGGATATGGAACGAACGATTTAAGCTCTATCGCGGAAGCGCTCCGAAATTCGAAGAACGATTCGTCGAGCAATCCGCTGATGGTTTTTTACATCGGAGATCCGGCTCTAGAACTGGCTATTCCAAAACCAACGATCGTTTTAACGCAAGTGAATGACACGCCAATTCAAAACGGAATTGTCGATCTTCAGGCGCTTTCTAAAGTAAAACTAACTGGAGAAATTCGCGATGAAACTGGAAACACTTTACTGAGTAATTATATCGGCGATGCCAGTATCACCGTTTACGATAAAGATATCGAGCGATCAACTTTGGCTAACGACGGAACTACCAATAGCAGTGGTCAGTTAATCATTTTGGATTACATGAATTTGGGTGAAACTATTTTTCGGGGCAATGCTTCTGTGACTGCGGGAAGATTTGACGTTGAATTCATAGTGCCGCGCGATATTAGAGTTCCTGTAGGGAACGGTAGAATTAGTTTTTATGCCAAAAGAACGGGCCAAGCTATTGATCAGACCGGCGTAAATACCGCGATTCGAGTAGGCGGCATAAATCCAAATCCGCCAGTAGATAACACGCCTCCGCAGGTCCGTTTATTCATGAACGACGAAACTTTTGTAAACGGAGGAATCACCAATGAGAGTCCGTTTCTTCTTGCAATTTTTGAAGACGAGAACGGGATTAATACTGCGAGCGGGATTGGTCATGATATTATTGCGATTCTCGATAACGATGAAAGCAAGCCATTTATCATGAACGATTATTACGAATCCGATGAAAATAACTATGCTCGTGGCCGACTTCGATTTCCGTTCACTAATTTAGAACCGGGATTACATACAATTAAGGTTACAGCTTGGGATGTATACAACAATCCCGTGTCGGGTGAAATTCAGTTTGTTGTAGTAGGAGATGAAAGTCTAACTCTAAAAAATGTCCTAAATTACCCCAACCCATTTGTAAATTATACAGAATTTTGGTTCACCCACAACAGGCCCTTTGAAGATCTAGACGTTCAAGTTCAAGTTATGACCATCACTGGAAAAGTGGTTTGGACTAGAAATCAAGTAATTAACACCGAAGGTTTCCTCAGCCGAAGTATTACTTGGGACGGTCGCGACGATTTTGGAGATAAAATCGGAAAGGGAACGTACATTTATAAACTCACCGTACGCTCGAAAGCAACGGGAAAAACATCCGAAAAAATTGAGAAACTTGTTATCCTTTAGAAAAAAACTATATTTGTTTCATATAATTCCAGACGTTAGAATGAAAAGAAAATCAGTATTGCTACTTGGTTTGTTGGCAATGTTCAAGGGTTTTGCACAAGACGACAACCGAGTGATAACGACCGGAGTTCCCTTTTTACTTGTCGCTGCCGATGCGCGTTCAGCAGGTTTAGCCGATCAAGGTGTGGCAACTTCTCCCGATGCTTTTTCCCAGCAATACAACCCAGCGAAGTATGCATTTATTATCGATAAACAAGGTTTTTCGATGAGCTACACGCCTTATCTGACCGACTTAGTTAACGATATCGCATTAGCACAAGTTACATACTATAATCGCATCGGAGAACGCTCTGCTTTCGCGGGTTCTTTGCGCTATTTTGGACTTGGTGAGATAAGGCTGCAGGAAACCTTCGACGATATTGGCACGGTTGTAACACCAAACGAGTTTGCTATCGACGGTTCATATGCGTTAAAGCTCAGCGAGCGATTTTCGATGTCGGTCGCCGGACGCTACATACGTTCACAACTTCGTATACAGGCAGGAAATGGCGATGCTTCACCAGCTTCCTCATTCGCGGTCGATGTTGCCGGTTATTACCAATCCGAGGAACAGGCGTACAGCGATTTTAACGGAAGATGGCGTGCCGGATTCAATTTCCAAAATTTAGGTCCGAAAATCAGCTACGATGCTGATGAACTGAGCACTAATTTCTTGCCTGCAAACATGCGATTAGGAGGAGGATTCGATTTTATTTTCGACGATTACAATAAGGTAGGTGTAAGCTTAGAATTAACGAAATTGTTAGTTCCAACGCCTCAAGAAATTACCGATGTAAATGGGGACGG
This sequence comes from Flavobacterium aurantiibacter, assembly GCF_002251775.1. GTDB lineage: Bacteria > Bacteroidota > Bacteroidia > Flavobacteriales > Flavobacteriaceae > Flavobacterium > Flavobacterium aurantiibacter. Next base: position 22,328 of record NZ_NOXX01000191.1, on the reverse strand, counting down.
CGAAATTGATAGCACCGACCGTTCCATTATCAATGATGAATACAGAAGAGTAGGCTGGGTTGATGGTATTTTCAAATCGTTTAACGACGCTCCCGATGGTTTTGCCGAAGAATTGCGCGAGTTTACGTATTCGGTAGCTGCAGAATATCTTTACCAAGATAGCTTTGCCATGCGATTAGGGTACTTTAACGAACACGAAACTAAAGGTGCTCGTAAGTTCTTTTCTCTTGGCGCAGGTTTCAAATACAACATTGTGAAAATAGATGTTTCGTATCTGTTTTCGGCGAGCCGCGTTCGAAATCCATTGGAAAACACCTTGCGATTTTCACTCACGTTTAACTTTGGTGAGCAATACGACGAATATTAGAAGAACAACTATGATATCAACAAAATCCAAATTTTCAAAAATTGAGAATTTGGATTTTTTTTCCTCCGAACTTTATGAAAAAACAAAGCGTACATCTTGAGTTCACAACTTATGAAAACCTGTCTGAATTGCCAGCCAACGTAGCGTCTTTGATGCAAGAAGCTATTATTGCTCGCGATCAAGCCTATGCGCCGTATTCAAAATTTAAAGTAGGTGCTGCTATTTTACTCGAAAACGGAGCGGTTGTTACAGGGTCTAACCAAGAAAATGCAGCTTATCCCAGCGGACTCTGTGCCGAGCGAGTAGCGGTTTTTTATGCAGGTGCAAAGTATCCAGGTGTGGCAGTAAAAACAGTTGCTGTGACCGCCTGTAACGAAAATAAGGATAATCTGCATCCCATACCGCCTTGTGGTGCCTGCCGGCAGTCGCTTGCAGAATACGAAATGCTCGCAAACAACAATATTGAGCTCTTTTTTATGGGTGCGGAAGGCGCTATTTTCAAATCCGACTCGATAAAAGATCTCTTGCCGTTCACTTTTGATAAAAACTTCCTCTGATTCGTTAAAAATAAAATATTTACATTTTTCTCGTCGGAATGATTGTTTTATTTTTGCAGCCGACAGTTTAAACCGGCAAAGCTAGCTGTGAGGAAACTATTTTGCGCTTGAGAACTGTTTTTTATTTGTCAAGCAATCACAATCGTTTAAAAAAATGAAAGAAATAACTAAGGATGTTTACCTGAAGTGGTACGAGGATATGCTGTTTTGGCGCAAGTTCGAAGATAAACTAGCGGCGCTTTACATTCAGCAAAAGGTTCGCGGATTTTTACACTTGTACAATGGTCAAGAAGCAGTGTTAGCTGGTGCACTACACGTAATGGATTTGTCGAAAGATAAAATGATTACCGCGTACCGAAATCACGTGCAACCCATCGGAATGGGCGTTGATCCACGAAAAGTAATGGCCGAGCTACTCGGAAAAGTTACCGGTACTTCGAAAGGTATGGGTGGTTCGATGCACATTTTCTCGAAAGAGCACGGTTTTTACGGTGGTCACGGTATCGTGGGTGCGCAAATTCCAGTAGGTGCAGGTATTGCTTTCGCAGATAAGTATTTTGGTCGCGATGGCGTAACCTTAACTTATTTTGGTGATGGTGCTGCACGTCAGGGTTCCCTGCACGAAGCTTTTAACATGGCTATGTTGTGGAAACTTCCTGTAGTATTTATCGTTGAGAACAACGGCTATGCAATGGGTACTTCCGTAGAAAGAACCGCAAACCATGGCGACATTTGGAAACTCGGTTTGGGTTACGAAATGCCATGCGGACCAGTTGACGGTATGAATCCTGTGAAAGTTGCCGAAGCGATGCACGAAGCTATTGAACGTGCAAGACGCGGCGATGGCCCTACATTCCTTGAAATGAAAACATACCGATACAGAGGTCACTCGATGTCGGATGCACAATTATACCGAACCAAAGACGAGGTAGAAGAGTACAAAAAAATCGACCCAATTACACAAGTTCTCGACATCATTAAAGAGAACAAATACGCAACCGATGCCGAGATAGAAATTATCGATGAGCGTGTGAAAGATTTAGTCGAAGAGTGTGCCACATTTGCCGAAGAATCGGATTTCCCAGAAGTACAGCAATTGTACGATGTGGTTTACGAACAAAAAGATTATCCATTTTTACCTCATAAACTGAAATAGATGGCTACAAAAGTTACCATGCCGCGCCTGAGTGATACGATGACTGAAGGAACTGTTGCTAAATGGTTAAAGAAGGTCGGAGATCAGGTGAAAGAGGGCGATATATTAGCTGAAATCGAAACAGATAAAGCAACCATGGAGTTTGAATCGTTCAACTCGGGCGTGTTGCTACACATCGGTGTGCCAGAAGGCGGAACAGCGCCTGTAGATTCGTTGCTTGCCGTTATTGGTGAAGCTGGCGAAGTATACGACGCTGCTGCAGAAGCTGCACCAAAAGCAGACGCCGCTCCAAAACAAGAAGCTGCTCCAGTTGCCGAGGCTGCTGCTCCAGCTGCTGGCGGTGCATTGCCAAAAGGCGTGATTGTAGTTACTATGCCGCGCTTGAGCGATACGATGACGCAAGGAACTGTTGCTACTTGGCTTAAAGTCGAAGGAGATACCATTAAAGAAGGTGATATTCTTGCAGAGATCGAAACAGATAAAGCAACCATGGAATTCGAATCGTTTCATTCCGGAACGCTTCTTAAAATTGGTGTGAAAGCTGGCGAATCGGCTCCAGTGGATAGCATGTTGGCAATTATTGGTCCAGCCGGAACAGATGTTTCGGGCGTTAACGGGGCTTCGGCTGCTCCTGCACCAGCTGCACCACAAGCTGCTGAAACTGCTGTAGCTGCACCCGTTGCTGCTGCGGTTGAAGAAGTAGCTCACACCGGCGGTCGTTTGTTTGTTTCTCCCTTGGCACGCAAAATGGCTGAAGAAAAAGGAATTGATTTGCGTCAAGTGAAAGGTTCTGGAGAAAACGGACGTATTATTAAATCAGATATCGAAAACTTCAAACCTCAGGCTGCTACTGCTCCAGTTGCTGCCGCTGCTGCTCCAACTTCAGCTCCGGTGTACAAGCCGGTTGGAAGCGAGTCGGTTGAGGAAGTGAAGAATTCGCAAATGCGTAAAATCATCGCTAAACGCTTGTCGGAATCGAGTTTTACCGCTCCGCATTTCTTCTTGACAATTGAAGTTGATATGGACGCAGCAATTGCAGCTCGTAGCGTCATTAATGCCATTCCAGACACGAAAGTTTCGTATAACGATATAGTAATTAAAGCGTCGGCAATGGCGTTGCGCAAGCATCCAAAAGTAAATTCACGTTGGACGGAAGAAGCTACATTAATCAACAAACACATTCACATTGGTGTGGCGGTTGCTGTGGAAGACGGCTTGGTAGTTCCGGTGTTGAAATTTGCCGACCAAATGTCGTTTTCTGAAATTACACATGCTGTGAAAGATGTGGCAGGTCGTGCGAAGAGCAAAAAACTTACACCTGATGAAATGGACGGAAGTACCTTTACCATTTCGAATTTAGGTATGTTCGGTATTCGTGAATTTACTTCGATTATCAACCAGCCTAATTCAGCGATTTTGTCGGTAGGCGCAATCGTTGAGAAGCCGGTGGTGAAAAACGGACAAATTGTTGTAGGAAATACAATGACTCTTACTTTAGCTTGCGATCACCGCACGGTTGATGGCGCTATTGGAGCACAGTTCTTACAAACCTTACGTATGTATTTGGAACAACCTGTTACTATGCTTGCGTAATTCACGAAAAGTTGAAAAATGCATTATAAATAAAAAAACCGCTTTCAAAGAGCGGTTTTTTTATGGTTTGATTTTCGCAGTAGCGATTGTAGCGAAAATCCTTTTGTTACGTAGCTTTGCGAAGGAACAAAAGATTGCAGCGGAAAGCGCGACGGCCCGGCGCAGATCCGTTTTTTGATAACGCTTTTAGGGCCGGACTGCCCAAATACATATGAAAACATTTTTAGTAACAGGAGCTTCGCGCGGAATTGGACTTGAAACGGTAAAAACACTGCTGGACGCTGGCGCGCGCGTGGTTTTAGTAAGTCGAAACGCTAGCGAAGTAAATTTAGAATCGGATCGATTGATTAAGTTAAACGCAGATTTATCGGTCGACAACGAAGGAGAAAAAATTGCTAGCGCACTTAAATCTTTGGAAATAAGTGGCATAGATGGTTTAGTTCACAACGCAGGAACTTTGATTTGCAAGAAATTTGAGTCGCTTACCTTAGCCGATTTTGAATCGGTTTATCGGGTGAACGTTTTTGCTGTGGCAATGCTCACGAAGGCGTTGTTACCGTTTTTGCACCGCGGTTCGCATGTTTTGGGAATCAGTTCGATGGGTGGCATTCAAGGAAGCAGCAAATTTTCGGGTTTGGCGGCGTATAGCAGCAGTAAAGGCGCACTCATTACGTTGTTTGAGCTGTTGGCAGAAGAGTTTAAAGAACAAGGAATTTATTTTAATTTGTTGGCTTTGGGAGCTGTGCAAACCGAAATGTTAGCAGAGGCGTTTCCGGATTACGTAGCGCCGGTAACTGCGCCGGAAATGGGTAGTTTTATTGCCGATTTTGTGCAAAACGGTCATCGTTTTTTCAACGGAAAAGTGCTGCCAGTGGCGTTGTCGACTCCGTAAAAATTTTATTTTTATCGAACTGATGCACACAACCGTTTCACCACTGTGAAAGATATTTTAGCGAAATACGTACCCGAAGCTGCGGTCGACTACTGTTTCGACCTGATTGTACATTGGCGTGTGCATTTGCAGATTGTGAACGATCGGAAAACCAAGCACGGTGATTATCGAAAAGAAGCCGACGGCAAACACCGAATTACGGTAAACGGCGGTAAAAATAAGTATCGGTTTTTGATGACGCTGGTACATGAAATTGCGCATTTGACGGCATTTGAAAAATACGGTCGGCGTATAAAACCGCATGGTTTGGAGTGGAAACACGAGTTTCGAACGTTGATGTTGCCGGTTTTGAATACGGGGGTTTTTCCAGCCGATTTATTGCAATTGTTAGCGCGTCATTTGCGAAACCCGTCGGCTAGCGATGGAACCGATGTTACGTTAACGATTGCATTTAAGAAGTACGATCCGCAAACGGAATACGATTATTTATTTACTTTGCCGTACAACAGTTACTTTCAAACGCCCGACGGTCGGGTTTTTCGAAAAGTAGGCTTAATTCAAAAACTGATTGAATGTACGGAAGTGCAAACAGGACGGCGATTCAAATTTAGACCAAACGCAGAAGTTAAACAGATAACGCATGAAAAATAACAACAGATTTGCAGTGATAATGGCTGGTGGTGTGGGCTCGCGCTTTTGGCCGGTGAGTACAGCCGAGCACCCGAAACAGTTTCACGACATGCTGGGAACGGGAAAAAGTTTATTGCAACAAACGTTCGATCGCTTGCAACGCGTTGTTCCTGAGTCGCAAATTTTGGTTTTAACGAATCAGGCGTACGTTTCTTTGGTGGCAGAGCAGTTGCCTAAAGTGTATCACGATAACATTATAGCCGAACCCGCCATGCGCAATACGGCGCCGTGTATCTTGTTTGCAGCTTTAAAAATTAAACTAGCAAATCCGGATGCTGTTTTTATCGTGGCACCGAGCGACCATTTTATTGAAGACGAAGTGGCGTTTATATCCGATGTTGATTTGGCCATGGAGTATGCTTCGCGCGAAGATGTGTTGCTTACATTGGGAATTGTTCCGACCTTTCCGAATACCGGTTTTGGATACATTGAAAGTGGGGAAAATTTAGGTGCATTTAAACGTGTCAAGCAATTTCGCGAAAAGCCTGATTTAGAGACAGCCAAGGAATTTTTAGCTGCTGGTACTTTTTATTGGAATGCAGGGATTTTTGTGTGGAGTGCACGTTCGGTATTGAGTGCTTTTGAGAAGTATCAGCCGGAAATGATACAATTGTTCTCGGTTTTTAGCGAAGTACAAACGACTGAGGAGACGAAAGCAAGATTAGCGGAAGTTTATCCGCAAGCAGCAAATATTTCTATCGATTATGCCGTGATGGAACCGGCACAAAATGTTGTTGTTTTGCCCGCGAGTTTCGACTGGAACGATTTGGGAACTTGGGGTGCATTGTACGAAAAGTTGCCTAAAGATGCGCAAAATAATGCGGTGGTTAATGCGCGTTTATTGAGTAAAGAATCGAATGGAAATGTAATTTCCACGACTTCGAACAAACGTATCGTAGTAAAAGGCTTGAGCAATTTTATGATTGTAGAAACGCACGATACGATCTTAATTTATCCGTTATCCGACGAGCAATCGATAAAGGAAATTAGTGCCGAAGCTGCGCGTTTGTAATTAACGGGCGTCGTTGTCGAACTTAGGTTGTTTAGCCTTTCAAATTCGCTTCGCGAACTTTCTTGAATAAATTCGACGAATAGACGAAGTCGGTTACGGCTTTATTGTCGGTTACGAAGATCTGCGATTTATCGCCTTGCCATTCTTTGATTCCGTTTTTTAGGAATACGATGTTTTCACCAATTTCCATCACCGAGTTCATATCGTGGGTGTTAATCACGGTTGTGATGTTGTATTCTTTGGTGATTTCCTGAATGAGGTTATCAATAAGAATAGCGGTGTTGGGATCGAGACCCGAGTTTGGTTCGTCGCAAAACAAATATTTCGGATTGTTTACGATGGCGCGAGCAATGGCGACTCGTTTTTGCATACCGCCGGAGATTTCGCTAGGTAATTTTTTATGCGCGTCGATTAGGTTTACTCGTTGCAAAACAACATCGACACGTTCGTTGATTTCAGCTCTCGACTTGGTGGTGAACATCCGCAGCGGAAAAGCTACGTTTTCGGCCACGGTCATGCTGTCGAATAAGGCACTGCCTTGAAATACCATGCCGATTTCGGTACGCAATTCCCGGCGTTCGTCTTTGGAAAGATCGGCGTAAATGCGTCCGTCGAAGTCGATAGTTCCTGAATCCGGACTGTGAATTCCCAGTAGTGTTTTCAGCAAAACGGTTTTTCCGCTACCGCTTTGTCCGATGATGAGATTGGTTTCACCGGTTCGAAAAACGGTCGATATTCCTTTAAGAACCTGACTGCCGTTAAATGCCTTTTTAACATCGGTAATTGTTATCATGTCAGCAGCATTTGAGTTAGAATGTAATTCATGGTAATGATGGTAACCGATGTCCATACGAAGGAAACGGTCGATGCTTTACCGACTTCTAGTGCGCCACCTTTCATATAGTAGCCGTGAAAACTCGGTATTGTTGCGAGTAAAATAGCAAAGATGAACGTTTTTATGAAGGCATAGGCGATGTGAAAGGGGATAAATTCGTTTTGAGTTCCAGCAATAAAGTCGGCACTGCTGGCAAAGCCGCCATAAACTGCTGCGACGTAACCTCCGAAAATGCCGAGAAACATCGAGATTCCGATCACAAACGGATACAAAAGCAGGGCTATGATTTTTGGAAAAACTAGGTAGTTTAGAGAATTAACGCCCATAACTTCGAGCGCATCGATTTGTTCGGTAACGCGCATGGTTCCGATGCTGGATGTAATGAACGAACCCATTTTTCCGGCCATGATAATCGAAATAAATGTGGGTGCAAATTCGAGAATAATGGATTGTCGGGTTGCGAAACCAATAAGATATTTGGGAATCAAGGGATTAGTGAGGTTTAGAGCCGTTTGTATCGAAACCACACCGCCTACGAAGAAGGAAATGAAGCATACAATTCCTAACGAGTCGATTATCAGATCATCGACTTCTTTAAGGATGAGTCCTTTCATAACCGACCATTTAGTTGGTTTGTTGAAAACCTCTTTGATCATTAAAAAATACCGACCCATTTGAGTCAGATAGCGCAATAACATCATAGCATTTCAATTAGAGTAAAGGTAGTAATTCTACTCTGAGTCTTGTTCATCCAAATAGTTTCTGCTTAATTTTTTTCCAGCGATACGATTTTATAAAGCGGGCTTGTTCGGCGGTTACTAATTTGGCTTTCGCCGAAAGGGAAGCAGCTAAAAAGCCGGTCAAGTATGGAAAAACTAAGGTTGGTTTTTTCTTGCGTAGTGCAAGCTTCAGAGAGGCGATTGCTGTGAGTAAAAATCCGTATCCCAGGCTATAAAACGCTTCGCCTTGGGTTTTTGCTGCTTTTTTATTGTAGCTGAAACCGGTTGGTTTTAGGTGTTTTACGATGAGATTTTCGTTGACAATAACATCAAAGCCGTAGAATTTTGCCAAAAGTTCATCGACGGTATCCCAACCCATAGCGGCTTTCAAACCGCCAATTTTCTCGAAACAGTTTTTGCTGTATGCTTTAAAAGCGCCTCGAACATGATCGTTGTCGGTGAGTCGTTCTACTTCCCAGCTTCCGTTTACTTCGATAGCTGCTTGGCCACCGGCAATTCCGACCTTTGGATTTTTGAAAACAGTTTCCAACCAATAGAAGTAGTTTGGAGGTAAATCTAAATCGGCATCGAGTTTTACGATGACATCAAAATCGGGTTCAACCTGTTGCAAACCTTCCTGAAAGGCGCGTATTACTTTAGATCCTGGTTCGTGAGTTGCGGATGATTTACGTTCGATCACCGTAAAATTTGGATGATTTTGGGAAGCGTATCGAGCGGCTTCAACAGTATTGTCGGTGCTGTGATCGGAAACAACTACAACTTGATCCGGCTGTCGGGTTTGCGCGAGTAGGCTGTTTATAAGAATACCAATAAACGGCTCTTCGTTATGTGCGGGAACAACAACGGCAATTTTCATGTGCTATGTGTTAATTCGTTCCGCGTAGACGATGTAATAGCGTGGAGTAAATCGGCGCAACAGCGGTCGGATACCGATTTTATTCACCGGGTGTGTCCATTTTTCTGTGGCGATGATTTTCCAGCCGGCTTTTTCGAGCAGCCAATCGAATTGCCAATCTTCAAATTCGTGGAAGTGTCGGTCCCACGGATCGTTTTTAGAACGATACGCCGGTGAAAACCACAGACGCAACGGCACAGAAGCCACGAGTTTGTTGCTCCTTACGTTTTGCAGTACGGTAAACGGATTGAGTAAATGTTCGAAAATTTCAAAGGCAGTTACTGCATCGGCGTTTATGTGTAATCCGTCTTGGTGTAGATCTAGATCTTCGCCAGAGGTATTTTGCACGTTAAAGCCTTCTTTTTTGAGAAGTTCGCCTAGTGGATTTTCTACGCCTAGATCTAGAATGTGGCAATGCGCAGGCAAGTGTTTCTTTACAAACGCCAGTGTTTTTTCGAATCGTTTTTTGGGATACGTATGCTCGTACACGTTTTTAAGTTTTGTGGCAAAAGTAGGGGAAATATTTTAGCTGATGGAATTGAGTTTACGGGTGGTATGGCAGCGATCACTTTTTGAAATTGTCAGTTTCCTGAAATAAAAAATGCAGTTTATGGATTTGGAGTATGAGGAACGGAAAGGAAAGTGGGTTTGGAGTGGCTTGGGATGGTGATTTAGGTTGAAGAAATTGACTATTTCATTAGAGAAAACGTGGATTTGGAAGGGTATGGATTTTCGACACTTTTGAGGGGATTATCGTGGAGCATCCAACGAATTATATCAACCACACAACTTTTCTTACCTTCCCAGTTTAAAGACCGAACCTAACTTTTTGTATCTTTCCAAAAGAATTCTATTAAACAACCATCCATGGAACGTTCAAAAAATAGTAAAACAGTAGTTTTGGTCAGTGTGTTAGTACTGTTGTGTGGTTTTAGTATGCAGGGGCAGTCGTGGCAATGGACCAAACACGGCGGGGGAACAAATAACTTAAACGGCGATCCTCCATTCAATCGTATGGAGGAAGTTTACTCTATAGTTACCGATGCGCAGAAGAATTATTATGTACTCAGCACCCTAGGCCGTACTAATTCTAAAGTAGATGGCGTTTCGATTACTACATATAACGATACAACCACGCCCTACGATGTTGTTTTAGCCAGTTTTACCTGTAGTGGTGTTTTGCGCTGGACCAAGGTTTTCGGGGGTGGCAGTCGCGAACGCATAGGTGAGTTGGAAATCGACGGTTCGGGCAATGTGTATGTAGCGGGAAGTTTTAGCAATTGCAATCCAGCAAATCAGCTGCCGGCACGCATTGGTACCGATTATATCTTTGATCAGAGCTCTACTTCATGTAGCCCGCATTTTATTGCGAAGTTTTCGAGCGACGGCGATTTGTTGTGGATTAGACGCCCTCAGGCCAATAGCAATTTCCAGACGAGCCTCGGTTTATCCGGTATTCAGGGCGGTTTAGAGGTCGATTCACAAGGGAATTTGTATTGGTTAATGATTTGTGCTTCGGGTTCGAGTTTTGCAGACGGAGCTTTTGTAAATACTTATGGAGAAAAGGCATATAATGTTTTTAAATACGATACTAATGGAAATTTTTTGAGCGGCACCAATTTGGAAGGTATTGTTCATAATGTACAAGGCGGCGATTTCTACCGCAATCCCTATAATGGCTATTACTATTTCACAGGCAACGATTTTAACAACAGTACTCCGATAACCTATGGTGGAGAGGTAATGAGCCATACGTCGTTTATAGCCTGCTTTAACGATCAGGGTGAGTTTCAATGGATGCGTCAAGACACCGGTACCCCTCCGGGTAATCTGATTAATTTTTATGGATTGGAATTTGATAGCGAGAACAATATTTATACGGGAGGTAGGTTTTTTGGTTTAGGAACCACTACATTTTTAGGAGTTTCAAATTCAGGCTTGCCGGGAGGATTTGTTATGAAATTAAACCCCACAGCCGATCAAGTTATTTGGCATAGTTTAAGTAATAGAAACACCGAGGGCTACGGTACCTTAACGAGTACGCCAACCGAACTGGTTTGGGGCGGTTATAGTTTTCAGAATATTACTTGGAGTGGCCTTTCACAGACTATTGGTGCCGCAGGAAACGGCACTCGAGCTACAGTCGTTACTTTTAACAAGGCTACGGGTGCTGCCACATCTATTATTCACATGCCAGCCACGGTGGGCTCTACGGGTTTAGTTACCAAAATTGCGTTCGACGCTTCGGGTGATATGTTGGTGGGTGGTAAATTCACTGGTACATTAACCCCTACAGCATCGGAGTCGGTTCCGAGTTATGGTGGCGACAGCGATTTTTTCCTTGCAAAATGGTCCACGGAGGTTTGTAGTCCGTTGGCAACCGAAAGTATAGATGGTTCCGACATATTTGAAGTGGGAACAAATCCAATTACTGAGCTACTATCGCTACGTGTGTTACAGAACCTTACCTACGAGCTTTGCAATGTAAACGGTGTAGTAGTGCAACAGGGCAGCTTAGATATAGGTACGCATCAATTGAATTGCAGTTCGTTGGCAGCGGGCGTTTATATGTTAAGAGCAACCGATAATACTGGGGCTACTGCGGTTCGAAAAGTAGTGAAGCAGTAAGCGCTTTGTTGCTTGCTAAGCGCAAAGACTTTTAGTATTAAGATTTGAGTATTAAGACTTGTTGATATTCAACATTTTACGTTTCATGTTTGCCGCCTGATCCCGCGTATCGTCGGTGCTAGAGCCCTTCGAAGAAAACATCGTGTCCTTCGTGAAAAAGCTCGTGAAACATTGTGCTACTTTTTAGATAGTATCTTGGGATCTAATTAAAACTTCTTTCCCTTTTTTCCCTTTTTTCGCTTTTTTCTATTTTTTCTATTTTCTTAAATCTCTCAATCTTCAAATCTCGAAATCTCGAAATCTCGAAATCTCTCAATCTCTAATACCGATACAACATACAATTCACGTTCATGCCCGCTCCAACAGAAGCAAACATGATAATGTCGCCGGGAACTAACTCGTGATTTTCGATTTTTTCTTGTACCAGTAAATCAAATAAAGTAGGAATGGTTGCTACACTGCTGTTGCCCAATTTGTGGATGCTCATCGGCATGATATTCGGCGGTGGCGTTTGTCCGTGTAGCTTGTAAAAACGTTGGATAATTGCTTCATCCATCTTTTCATTTGCTTGATGAATGAGTATTTTCTTGATGTCGGTTACCTTGTACGGACTCGCATCAATACAGTCTTTCATCGCCTGCGGAACCTTACTCAAAGCAAATTCATAGATTTTTCTTCCGTACATCTTAATGTACCGAATATCGCGATGCGCCTGTTTTTCGTTCGACGGACCAAAAAATAAATAACCCGCTTCCTCTAACGCATAGGTTGCCGAAGCCATGCCTAAAATAGCCGAATCTCCTTCGTGCGCGCCAATAACCGTGGCACCAGCACCATCGGAATAAATCATCGAATCGCGATCAAACGGATCGACCACGCGCGACAAGGTTTCCGTTCCAATAACCAAACAGCGTTTTGCTAATCCAGCCTTGATAAACGCGTAAGCTTGAATAACGCCTTCTAACCAACCCGGGCAACCAAACAAGATGTCGTATGCCACACATTTCGGATTCTTGATCTGTAATTCTTGCTTTACTCGCGAAGCCAAACTTGGTAATATATCCGATTGAATAGCTCCGTAGCGCACGTCGCCAAAGTTGTGTGCCAAAATTATGTAGTCGAGCGTTTCAGGGTCGATACCCGATTTTGCTAATGCGCGCTGAGCCGCAATAGTACCCATTTGCGAGGCAGTAACATCTTTATCAGCATATCGGCGCTCTTCTATACCTGTAATTTCTTTGAATTTTCGAACAACTACTTCAGGAGTAGCCGGTAGTGGAGTACCATCTTCGTTGAGAAATTGCGTGTTTGCAAAATCTTCATTGCGCAAGATGTTCTCCGGAATAAATGATCCGCTTCCTAGTATTGCTATATTCATGGTTGAAAAAAAGGGAATTCAGCTAAATTAACGCTAAAATTCCCTTTTGGTATAATTTATTTGATGATTTACAGAAATCTCAGAATTCTTAATGAATCGTTAAGAAAATGTAAATTTTTCCGCTGTTTTTTTATTCCATATACGCTTCGATCGGGGCGCACGAACAAACTAAATTTCTGTCGCCATACGCATCATCCACGCGTCGAACCGATGGCCAAAACTTGTTTTCCACCACATAAGGCAATGGGAAAGCAGCCGTTTCTCGACTATACGGAAACGACCACGTATCGCTGGTAAGCATTGGTAAGGTATGCGGTGCGTTTTTCAATGGATTGTTTGGTTCCTCTGCACTTGAAGCAGCAATTTCCGCACGAATCGCAATCATGGCATCGCAAAAACGATCCAATTCAGCTTGATCTTCACTTTCCGTAGGTTCGATCATCAAGGTTCCAGCAACAGGAAATGATACCGTTGGCGCATGGAAACCATAGTCCATTAATCGTTTTGCAATGTCAGTAACTTCGATTCCGTTTGCTTTGAAGGCACGGCAATCTAAAATCATTTCGTGAGCTGCACGTCCGCGTTCACCAGTATATAAAATCGGATAGTGCGCTTCCAAACGAGCCTTCATGTAATTTGCATTCAAGATGGCAATTTTCGTAGCTTCGGTAAGTCCTTCCGAACCTAGCATACAAATGTATCCGTAAGAAATCAAGCATACCAAAGCCGATCCCCAAGGAGCTGCACTAATGGCGGTAATTGCCTGAGAACCTCCGGTTTCAATAACCGGATTGCTCGGTAAAAACGGAACTAGATGCGCAGCTACGCAAATAGGGCCAACGCCTGGTCCGCCACCGCCGTGCGGAATCGCAAAGGTTTTATGTAAATTCAGGTGACAAACGTCGGCACCAATAGTAGCCGGATTCGTTAATCCAACTTGTGCATTCATGTTGGCGCCATCCATATAAACCTGTCCGCCGTTCTCGTGAATAATTCCGGTAATTTCGCGAATGGCACTTTCGTAAACGCCGTGTGTCGACGGGTAAGTAACCATCAAACAGCTCAGCTCGTCTTTGTATTGCGTTGCTTTTTCGCGCAAATCGGCTACATCAATGTTTCCATTATCCATCGTTTTGGTAACCACAATTTTCATTCCTGCCATCGCCGCCGAAGCAGGGTTGGTTCCGTGTGCCGAAGCGGGAATCAAACATACATTTCTGTGGAAATCGCCTCGCGAGTGGTGATAAGCACGAATGACCATTAAACCGGCATATTCGCCTTGCGCACCCGAGTTGGGTTGCAAAGTAGTTCCTGCAAATCCGGTCACTACATTCAATTGCTCTTCCAAACGCTTGAGCATGGTCTGATATCCTTGCGCTTGTTCTACCGGAGCAAACGGGTGAATGTTGTTCCATTTCGCCATCGAAAGCGGCAACATTTCTGCAGCAGCATTCAATTTCATGGTACATGATCCCAAGGAAATCATCGAATGATTCAAAGCCAAATCTTTGCGCTCTAATTTTTTGATGTAACGCATTAAGGCACTTTCCGAATGGTAGCTGTTAAATACGTCGTAGGTCAAAAATTTCGATGTTCGTGCTAGCGACTGTGGTAGCGCGCTTTCAGAATCTAATGATGAAACTTCAAAAGCTTCTTTGCCAACTGCTTCTGCGAAGATGGAAATAATTTTATTGATCGATTTTATGGAAGTCGTTTCGTTTACCGAAATACCAATCGTTTGCGCATCGATGTACAAGAAATTACATTTCTTCGACTCGGCTATCGGGCGAACAACGTCTGCAGCGGCTTTTACAACAATGGTATCGAAATACGCATCGTTTGTTTGGTAAACGCCCAGTTTATTCAAGGCATTTACGATGGTTACGGCCGATTGATGTACGCGATTAGCAATAAAAGCCAATCCTTTCGGTCCGTGATAAACCGCATACATACCCGCCATTACAGCCAACAATACCTGAGCTGTACAAATGTTACTTGTGGCTTTGTCGCGTTTAATGTGTTGCTCGCGGGTTTGCAAAGCCATACGCAAGGCGCGGTTGCCGTTGGCGTCTTGGGTTACTCCAATAATTCTGCCCGGCATGCTACGCTTGTATTCTTCTTTAGTGGCAAAGTACGCCGCGTGCGGACCGCCATAGCCCAACGGAATTCCGAAACGCTGTGTAGTTCCGAAAACAACATCAGCACCCCATTCTCCTGGAGGTGTAAGCACTACTAACGATAAAATATCAGCAGCCACAGCTACTTTAATGTCTTTTTCTTTGGCTTTCTTACAAAAATCGGCGTAGTCGAAAATTTGTCCGTGTTTACCCGGATATTGTAAAATCGCGGCATAAAATTCGTCCGAAAAATCAAAAGTTTCGTGATTTCCAACCACAATTTCAACACCAATAGGCGTGGCACGTGTTTGTAAAACCGATAAAGTTTGCGGCAAAATTTCTTCGCTCACAAACAATTTACACACGTTATTTTTCTTTTGCTCGCGACTCCGAACATCGAACAACAACGCCATCGCTTCTGCACCAGCGGTTGCTTCGTCTAGCAACGATGCGTTCGCAATTTCCATACCCGATAATTCTATGGCAACCGTCTGAAAATTCAAAATCGCCTCCAATCGGCCTTGTGCAATTTCTGCCTGATAAGGCGTGTAAGCCGTGTACCAACCCGGATTTTCAAAAATATTGCGCTGAATAACCGCCGGAACTACGCACTGGTGGTATCCCAAACCAAGGTACGATTCGAAAATTTTATTCTGTTTTCCCAGTTCGGTTATGTGATCTAAATACTCAAATTCGCTCATCGCTGGCGGCAAATTCAAGGGTGTTTTTAGTAGAATATCACTTGGCACAGTTTCGTAAATCAACTGATCTACACTTTCAACACCAATTGTTTCCAACATTTGCGAAACCTCTTCCTCACGAGGTCCGATATGACGTAAAGCAAATTGAGAAGTATTCATTTAGGGATTCATTTTATAGCTGCAAAAATACTATTTTACACCTGAATTTATTGCGCATTCTAACATGCTATTAAGTATTGTTATCAACTAATTTGATAATTTATAAACAGCTTGAAGCGCAGGCCAGCAACCGCATGCAAAAATCGATCAGTTCACAACTCATCAGCTTAAACAGCCTTACTGCGCTGGCTTTTGCCGCCAATTTTCTTATCACACAAATACATTTTCAGTTAAGTCCGCAAATTCTTGCACTTAGTTGCCTCACTATCTGTGTGATACCCGCTTATCAGTTCATTAAAACGCAAAAGGTAAACGTGCTAATAGCCGCTGTTTCCGGAATGGCTATTTGTCTTTTCTTGTGCACCGCAGCAAACGCTTCTTCAACTAGTGCACTCTTTATGGCAATCGTGTTTTCGGTAACGTACAACCGAAACCCAAATTTCGGATGGCGAAATAATCCGTTTTCAAAAGTGGCGATTGTAGCGCTGGTCTGGACGCTCACAACTGTACTTATTCCACTTTTATTGGCGAACACAACCGTCGATTTACCGTATCTGATTTTGCGTTTCGGATTGTTTTGCCTGCAAATTTTATTGTTTGAAATAGCCGATTTGCCCACCGATATCCGCAATACACGCAGTATTCCGCAACTGTTCGCAGCTCGATTTTTAAAATTAATCCTTGCTGTTTGCGCGCCAATACTAGCCTATCTTCTCGAAGATGGTGTATTCGCCATCCTATTAACGGCGTATCTGCTCTTCGTTATTATTCGAACAAAGCCCGGAAATCGCTGCTTTGCCGATGTTTTCGTTGAAGCCGTTCCGCTGTTTTATCTAATCTTAAAATGGATTGCGTTATTTTAATTTGGGCGTGCCGGCGCAAACGATCGTTCTTTGAGTAAAAGTCTTTTAGCGCCGTCGGGCTATACACTGCAAGTTTGTTTGCGGCTTAAACGCCACCGCAAACAAAGCTTTTCGTTTCTATCCCTCACGCGGGCAACGTTACCGAATCCGGCTCGATATGAACGAGCACTTCTGCAATCTCCGGAATCTCTCGCAGCAAGTGATCTTCCAAATCATGTCCAATTTTATGACTTTCAATTACGGTAAGTTCTCCTTTAACCATTGCATGTAAATCGATGTAATATCGGGCACCGCTCTTGCGAATGTGCAGCTTTTCTGTTGCGATAATTCCCGCCACCTTAACCGATTCAACGCGAATACGCTCCGATAAGTCTTCGTGGATTTGCTCGTCCATCATTTCGCCCAACGCAGGTCGAAATATGTGCCAAGCGTTGTAAAAAATAACAAAAGAGGCGAGAAGTGCCGCCCAATCATCGGCCGACTCGTATCCTTTTCCAAAAAAAAGCGCAATCGAAATGCCAATAAATGCCGCAACCGAAGTTAACGCATCGCTTCGATGATGCCAGGCTTCTGCCTTGAGCGCCGTATTATTCGATTTCTTGGCCCGATTCATCACAATTCGAAACAAAATTTCTTTCCAAATAATCAAAACTCCCAAGACAAGCAGCGTAAATGGTGCCGGCGTTTTGTGCGGCGTAATTATGTGTACGATACTTTTATAAACAATCAGCGATGCCGAACAAATTAAAAAAGCAACGACAATAAATGTAACCAGCGGTTCTAACCGACCGTGCCCGTACGGATGATTTTTGTCGGCAGGCTTGTGGCTGTAAATAAATCCGAAATACAAGACAAACGACGCAAAAAAGTCGGCTGCCGATTCGGTTGCATCAGCCAAAAGTGCGTAACTATCGCCGTAAACGCCTGCTAAAAATTTAATTACTGCCAACACGCCGTTCGACAATAACGAAATCAATACAACACGAATTACAGCTTTACTCATTGTAAGGTTAGTTTAAAAGACCGGCACGTTCTAACAGCGCTTCAACGCGAGGCTCTCTTCCAGCGAAAGCTTTATACAACTCCATCGGATGCACGGTGCCGCCTTTCGACAAGATTTCGTTTTTAAAGCGCTCGCCAATTGAGCGATTTAAAATGCCGTGTTCTTTAAAAATACCAAAGGCGTCGGCATCTAAAACTTCGGCCCATTTGTAGCTGTAATAACCCGACGAATAGCCGCCATTAAATATGTGACTGAACGAAACACTCATACAGTTTTCGGCCACATCGGGGTAAAGCGCCGTTTTTTCAAAGACTGTGGCTTCAAAGGGTTTCACGGCATCAACAGTTCCGCGGCAGTCGTGGTGGTACGCCATATCCAAAAATCCGAAACTCAATTGTCTAACGGTTGCCATACCTTCTTGAAAATTGGCCGCAGCTTTAATGCTCTTGATGAAATGTTCCGGGATAACTTCGCCCGTTTGCCAGTGCTTGGCAAAAGTTTGTAGCGCTTCGGTTTCGTAGCACCAGTTTTCAAAAATCTGACTCGGCAATTCCACAAAATCCCAATACACGGATGTTCCGGAAAGCGACGGGTAAACGGTGTCGGCTAACATACCGTGAAGCGCATGTCCGAATTCGTGAAATAGGGTAGTGGTTTCGTTGAACGTGAGCAAAGCCGGCGTATCGGCAGTTCCTTCGCTAAAATTGCAAACAATCGAAATATGTGGTCGGCTGTTTTCGTTGTTGGTTTTCCACTGCGACTTAAACGAAGTCATCCATGCGCCCTGACGTTTTCCAGCTCGTGGATGAAAATCGGTGTACAAGAGCGCACAAAATTCGCCATTCTCATAAAACACTTCGTACACGTTTACATCCGGATGGTATTTTTCAATCGTATCGTTTTCTTTAAAAGTAATTCCATACAATTTTTCCGAAATCGAAAAGGCACCTTCCAGAACTTGATTCAGCGGAAAATAGGGTTTTAAAGCCTCGTCGTCGATCGCAAAAAGACGTTGCTTGAGCTTTTCGCTGTAAAAAGTTCCGTCCCATTTTTGAAGCTGCAACGACGAGTCCGATTCTTGCGCAAAGTACTGTAAATCTATAAATTCCCGACGTGCTTTTTCCATGGCTTTGTCGTAAATCGTATTCAGAAACTGCTTTACTTGGTCGGGATTTTGAGCCATGCGTTCTTCTAGTACAAAAGCCGCATGCGATTCGTATCCAAGTAAACGTGCTCGCTCGTGACGTAAAGCAACAATTTGCTGCACGTTTTTTTCGTTGTTGAATTCGTTTTCTTGAAAGGCTTTCTTGCCGGCAGCAATTGAAATTTCTTTTCGCAATTCGCGATCTTCCACGTAAGTGACAAAAGGCAGATAGCTCGGAAAATCGAGTGTAAAAACGTAGCCATCAATTCCTTTTTGTTGCGCCAAGTTTTGTGCCTGCTGTAGTGCTAGTTCCGGCAGTCCGCGCAAGCGTTCTTTATTGGTAACCACTAATTGGTACGCATTATTTTCGGCTAAGATGTTCTCGCCAAATTTGAGTTTAAAGGCCGACAATTGCTCATCGATTTCGCGTAAGCGCTCTTTTTCGCTGTCGGAAAGTAAAGCGCCATTTCGCACAAAGCTCTTATAGCGTTTTTCCAAAAGCATTTGTTCTTCCGCGGTAAGCGAATTTGCAGTCGTATTTTCAAAGACGTATTTAACCTTTTCGAAAAGTACCGGATTCAAAGCCACGTCGTTTCCAAACTTTGCAAGCTTGGGCGACACTTTTTGTGCTGTTTTTTGAATCGTTTCTGAGGTTTCGGCACTGTTGAGGTTAAAAAAGCACGCACTCAAGCGCTCGAGTGCTTGTCCGCTGAATTCTAGAGCACGGATCACGTTCTCAAAAGTTGGAATTTCCGGATTGTCTATAACACGTTGTATATCAGCCCATGCCGCGGATATGCAGCTATCAAAGTACGATTCAAACAAGTTGTGATCGATTTTTGAAAACGGAACAGACTCATGCGGTGTATCAAATGAATGTAAAAACATAGATATTTTGTAGTATTTTAACGACAAAATGCACTAGTGTGTATTTTTGTACAAGTTTTAAGTTTATATTTGTAATAGATTTTAATTTTTTTCACAACAAGTTTTGTTCTTGCTTTGTAGCCCCAAACCAAGGTAAGAACGCAAGTTTTAAGGACTGTCAGTAATGATGGTCCTTATTTTTTTAAAGATTGCGCAGCTTTTTCAACTTCTTCGCGTAAGCTTACTTTGTATTCGATTACTTTTCTTTGAATTTTTTCATTAGCCGAACCAAGAATTTGAGCTGCGAGGATACCTGCATTTTTCGCACCGTTAAGCGCTACCGTTGCAACGGGAACGCCGCCTGGCATTTGCAAAATAGATAATATGGAATCCCAGCCGTCTATCGAGTTTGTAGATTTTACAGGAACACCAATTACAGGAAGCGGACTCATAGCAGCGATCATTCCAGGCAAATGCGCTGCACCGCCTGCACCTGCAATAATTACTTTGACGCCGCGTTTGTGTGCATTTGTGCTAAAATCAAACAGTTTTTCGGGCGTTCGATGCGCTGAAACAATGTCGATTTCGTACGTAACGCCAAACTGGCCCAAGATATCTGCGGCAGCTTGCATTACTGGTAAATCGCTTTTACTTCCCATTACAATCGCTACGTCTGTCATAGTTCTTTTTTTAAATTCTTAGTAATAAGTTTGGTAATGTTTTGAAGTTCTTTTCCGCCAATAAAAGCATCGAAATCACTAAAAAAAATGACCTCACCTTGCTTGTCGATTAGAATATTCGTCGGAAAGAACGTGACGCCGAGCTGATCGACGACTGCTTGGCTGTCGGTACAGTGCGTAAAGTTAAAAGGAACTTTCTTTAAAAAACTCTGAATTCTCGCCGCTTCGTTGTAAGTAACTGCAAAAAACAAAACGTCTTTGCCTGCAAACTTCTCTTGCATTTTATGTAAATCCGGAATTTCTTTAATGCACGAACCGCATTTTGTAAACCAGAAATTCATCAAAATGATCTTTCCTTTTAAGTCGGCAATTTTAAATTTATTGCCGTTTATGTCTGTAAGAACAAGCTCAGAAAGATTTTCGCCAATCAGTTTATTTTTCGACTTTTTGGCTTGCTTTAGTTTTTCTTGAAATTCGTCGTTGACTCTTTTCTGATTTTCGGTAGTGTTTTTTGCGAGTTGTATGTACACTACTGTTTTCTCTTTGTTGGTAAAGAATCGCTGTACGAATTTTTCGTTTTCAGGTAAAGTCTTAACAGAATCCAAGAATTTTTGGTCGTAGGTTTCTCCATTTTCGAGTACGTATCGTTTCTCGATAGTCGGGTTGTCTTCGAGCAAATCCAGAAATTTAAAATTATTCAGTTGAATAAAACCCGACATATCGGCTATTTCGGATTGTGCAACGCTTAAAATCGGAATTGCGGTAAAAAGTAGTAACAGACGATTTCTCCAGGTAGCGATTTTCATTAGGTACTTTTTACTAAAATGGTTGATTTTACTGTTGCCGCATTTTCACGTGCTTTTTCAATATCTTGATGCACAATCGTTACGTGTCCCATTTTTCGGAACGGTCTTGTTTCACGTTTGCCGTAAATATGTGGCGTTACGCCAGGAATTTTTAGAATGTCTTCGATGTTTTCGTATTTCACCTGACCTTGAAATCCGGCGGCTCCAACAAGATTGACCATCACGGCTGCCATTTTGCTTGACGTGTCGCCCAAGGGTAAATTGAGAACGGCACGTAAATGATTTTCAAACTGCGAGCAAACAGAGGCTTCTATGGAATAATGTCCAGAATTATGTGGTCTAGGTGCCACCTCATTAACCAATAGTTCACCGGTTTTTGTGAGAAATAATTCAACGGCCAGCAAGCCAACAATTTTAAAACTATCTGCCACGCGCAGCGCCAATTCTCGCGCATGCTGAGCAATTTGGTCGTTTATGCGAGCCGGACACAACACAAATTCAACTTGATTAGCCGTTGGATGAAACTCCATTTCTACCACAGGATAAGTTACAGCTTCTCCCTTAGCGTTTCGGGCAACAATGACCGCTATTTCATTCTGAAAATCAACTAAGTTTTCTGCCAGGCAAGCACCTTCTTTGAGTGTATCTAAATCTTTTATTTCGCGAACCACTTGAACACCAAATCCGTCGTATCCTGCTTCGGCACTCTTCCATACAAATGGCAAGCTTAACGTTCCTGAAACCACATCGAGCATTAAATCCTTGAGCGACTCGTAATTGGTAAACGGCGATGTAGGAATGTTGTTAGCACCATAATGTGCTTTTTGCAAACATTTATTTTGAATGATTTTTAAGGCTGCCGAAGGCGGATACACTTTTTTTCCTTCTGCTTCAAGTGCAGCTAAAGCCTCGGTATTTACGGCCTCAATTTCTACGGTAATCACATCGGCTTGCCTTCCAAAGTCGACAACAGTTTGAAAATCCATTAAGTTTCCAACCGAAAAAGAGTTGGTGGCTATTCTCCCGGGGGCTGAGGCGTCGGGATCGAGAACGGCTGTTTTAATATCGAATTTGCGGGTTTCGGTCAGTAGCATTTTACCTAATTGTCCGCCACCAAGTATTCCAAGAGTGAAATCAGAAGAGAAAAAAGACATCAGTTGTTTGTTTGTACAAAGATAGTCTATCGAAATTATAAAAGAATTTTTAGTACACGACAAAAAACATAATTGATTAAAAATCAATAAA